>NZ_CADFEH010000002.1:0-446580 GCF_902833155.1 Burkholderia sp. BCC1047
CGTTTCAGAAACAGCACGACACAGCCAAAAAAGGAGAGAAAGAAGACCCAGATACCCACCGAATAACCCGCAAAGCTGGTCCAAGGGGTGGGTCAGAATTCAATGCAAATCGTGGGTCAGGATTCCATGCAAATCAACACGCTTAATCAAAAATTTTTGCATGACGCACCTCCGAAGGAGCAACGTAAATGGCTGCGTCGGAGGTCAGCGGCACATCGAGATCGATGCCCGCGGCGCCATTGGCGATCCAATTCAACGCGACGTTGCGCGTACGGGCCAGATGCACGAGGTTTCGGAAAGTCTTCGGATGCTTCTTTTCAACGAGCCTCTGCGCTTCCTGAATCCGTTCGGCCGACATTCGCCCTCGCCACGGCCGCAGGAGCCGCAGTGTCTCGTGACGCGTGCCGCAGATGTAGGTGCGTTCATCCCAAATGAAGAGTGCGTGTCCATGCTGCGCGAGGACGGCTCTCGCACGCGCCATGCGGGCCTGCACTGAAGGCTTCTGTAAATCCTTTGCAGGCTTGGCTTCGACGAATACAGTCGTACCGTCGCGACGCACAATTTCGTAGTCGGGCGTGTATCGAAAAGTCTGGCCGCTCTCGCGGAGAAGAAATGTTCTATCTTGAGCACTGCGAAAGCGCAGTACCTCCGGGCTGAACTCGAGCAGGAGGGTCGACGCCTCTTCGGCCAACGAGTACCAGGGCATCGAGCAAGCGTTTTTGATGGAAGGCGTGAAACCTCGAAAATTCCCGCCACTGCGGGTATCGTAGGAAGGCATGGTGATGTCTCCTGCGCCCTTTTTGGGCGCGTGGATGTCGGGGGCGCCGGTCCACATGGACGAGCGCCGGCCGCGTGGATGTCATTTCCACGCAACGAGGAGACGAGTTGGACTTGACGCGGACGAGAGGAGGGCTATACTGGGACTTACCAGATCGCCAGTGCCCCCGGCTCGCCCGGGTCGAAGAAACCAATCCGTCCTCGATGGGTTGGTTTTTTCTTTTTTGTCAAATAGGCAGCACTCCTAATCCATTAGGTTGATGGGAAAAGACATCTTTGAGGAACGTTACCGGTCGAGCCTCATCACCAGTTCATCAAGCAAGGTGACTTCGCCACCGCTCAGACGCGTCGACGCTCGCACCAAGCGATTGATCAGATGCAACGTATCCGAGTGCAGGTCGTCAGGTAGTCGCAGTTTCTTTTGTGAATCCCGGGCCGCCTCGAGCAATGAAGCGACATCTGCTTCGCCCATGCTCAGTGCCGCGGCAATGCGCTCGATTTGCTCGACTGACGGCGGTGGCTTCACTCCGCGCTCAAGCTTCCACACGTACTGGATCGCGACCCCGAGTTGCTTGGCCAGATTCGTCTGACTGAGGCCGGCGCGCTTCCGGTAATTCACCAGTGCATTCGAGAACGGGGTCATTGCTTCTCACATGGACGTTTCCTGTCTCTCAATTTATGTCGTGACCCAGCCGGCCGGCAAGGGATTTTTTCTTTCTCTGCCTGACAACACAGGCAGAAGAAGTCTCGTGTGAATAGAAAAATAGTGGGGCGTGTTATGGAGGCGCAGAAAATGAGAAGAAAATAATTTCCCTTTTTGTACAAGTCCCGGTTCGTACGTTTCCCGAGTAGGGTCAATTCATTCGTCAAACTTCTGAACGGCGAACGCGGCGGAATTGACGAAAATTGATCTATAGGTGTTCAAACAACACACAGATTTGCGGCGACGGATAAACGACGCCCGCCGGCCGACAGGCATCCTGTTGTGTCAAAGTTACACTTCTGGTGCAAGTCCGAACTGGATTGCAGGTCGACATGGATGGCCAGTTTGTGGCCATGCTGGACCATAAAGACGAAAGAACTTGCGCGCCAACAACGGCGTGCTCGCCGTCAGAGGGCTGCGCAAAGCACGCTCAGACTTACTTCGTGAGGCCATCGAGGCGATCGATAAGACCATCCTTGGCGATTCGCTCAAATTCTCGCGACAGCAAGGTCACGACAACTTCCGATTTCGAACGGCCGTAGTAGCCGATCTTGGCGATGCGTTCGAGTGCTGCATCCACCTGTACGGGAAGGGTCAACTGAACGAGTCGAGTTGCGTCAGCGGTCGACTTGCGCCCTGCACCAGCCATGACATTTCTCCAGGATCGGGCTACACTTCTGTGGAATTTAATCGTATTTAAATAGGGTTTCAACTCCGACTATGTGTGCTACCAGGAGCGCCGAAAAGATTCCTCGCTTCGCATCGGAAGCGGACCTTGTACAAGCATTTCTTAAGACAATTGAAAACGGTCGGTCGCCGTGGGGCGCAGTGCTGTCCACGACGGAATGGGACTACAAGTCCGGCTTCACCGATGTGCTCGTCAGAACCGAGAACGGTGATCTGGTCGCGTTTGAGGCAAAGCTCTCCGATTGGAGACGAGCAACTCATCAGGCATACCGGAACACCATGTATGCTCGACATGCCTATGTGGTGATGCCTGAACGAGCCGCACAGCGGGCACTCGCGCATCCTGAGATCTTCTCAACCTATAAAATCGGACTTTGCGTTATGGGGATTGATGGTATAAAGGTTCTCATCGAGCCTCACGATTGCGATCCCTTGCTCCCGTATTTGCATCAAAAGGCTCAAAATCATTTCGATCAAATGGCCAATGAACAATACGGTAGACCTCGCAAACGTAGCCAAGAGGCTGTGCGTCACAATTGACGCCTCCCTTGTCCGTCCACTGGGCAGCGGGGCGTTTAAGCAGGTTTTCCTGATCGAGAAAGCCGGTGAGCACCTTGCGCTCAAAATTTCAGCCATCTCAGATGGCTTACAACCACGATTCGAGCGAGAAGTAGCCGCACTCCGTGGATGTAATCACTCAGCTATTACCAAGATATTTGAGTGCTTCCCGTATAAGGAAGGAGAGTTTGTCTACTGGGCAACCATCGAGGAGTACCTTTCCGGTGGGACACTGAGTGCTCGTCAACGGATCGGAGCGATATCCCCTGACGAAATCCGCGCTATTGCGATTCCGCTCGCCGACGCTCTCGCACATCTGGATTCGAAAAATTTAGTCCACCGCGATATTAAGCCTGCGAATATTTTATTCAGATCTAAAAATGATCCCGTTTTAACAGATTTTGGCCTAGTCCGAATGCTTGATGCATCTTCATTGACCGAAGATTTCATTTTTCAAGGTCCAGGCACACCTTTTTATTCTGCACCAGAGCAGCTTAACAATAACAAGACCGCCATCGACTGGCGAACAGATCAGTTCGGACTAGCAGTAGTTATAGCTGAGTGCGCACTTAACTACCACCCGTACTCGTCGCCCGGCATGACCAGGCAGGAAATTGTTCAAGCCGTTGCTGAATATAATGAAATACCGGAGCGCACTGCACACGATTTGACGAGCGCCGGATTGACCGCACTCATTCGTGCCTTGCAACCCTGGCCGATTTCACGGTATCGTTGGCCGTCTGATTTCATCAACGCTCTATCGGGGACTGGAAATGGGCGTATATCATCAAATGGGCCATGATTCATGGAATTTGATTGACAGGCCAGAATTGCAAAAATACCGCGGCATCATTTTAAGCCCTGTCAACAATTCTCCCGTTGAAATATTGGATCGTCTCGGTCAGCTGGGTTTTACCCGAAACATGATCGACATTATTCTCGATCCGCAACTTTACAAACCACGAAGTGATCGCGGCAAGCTAGCAACTTGGCCATATTTCCCGGGCGATCTCGATTCTGCTGACTTGACAAAAGTCGCCTGGTGGGTTCAACGCGGTGAAGCACTCGTAAAATGTGCGAATGAAATCGGGGCGACAGCCATTTGCTCTCCTGCCATGTTGCCACGAGTTTATGATGACGCATACTACAGCCAAATAGTTGATATTACAAATCAACTGCAACCAATTGCACTCGAGTCAAAAATAGAAATAATCTTGACTGCAATTGTTGATCTTAAAGCCTTGGCAGATAAGAATTCACCTCATCGTATCGCCACAGTTTTGACTCGGACAAAAGTAGCACGCGCTTATTTGATATTTTTAGATGATCTCAAACCAAGACAGCAACGCACCGACCACGAATCATTGGCAAATGCCATAAAACTTATAAGATTGCTCGAACAGGCCGGGACAAAAGTGATTATTGGCTTCAGCGGGCTAGATGGAATTTTGTGGAAGCACGCGGGCGCCACGGATCTCGCGACTGGCAAGTTCTTCAACCTTCGACGCTTCGTTCCCGGAAGATGGGACGATGCGGCTGACGGTGGCAAGGTTGTACCTTACTGGACGGACGACGGGCTGATAACCTGGCTTCGCGAACCAGATGTCCAACTCCTTTTGAACGCCAAATTAATCGATCGCCAAGCGGCTTCACACAATCCACATTCGGCCGAAATTTTACAAATTCTCGACTCTAAATCAGGCACGCCCTGGGTTGCCATCGGCTGGAGACAGTATCTCTACTGGTTTCAAGAGATAGAACAAAGCATAGGCCAGGATCCGAGCTACGCTCTGGAACTACTGCGGTCAGCTGACAGGAAGTGGGGGGAAATAGAGAAATCCGAGATACAACTGTATGACCGACTTAACACTGGTGAGTGGATTAGGCCGTGGATAAACGCCATCGTAGAGGCTTCGCGCTAGCGCTCAGACTCTCCTAAGTCTCAAGGCCGCCGGCGAACACTAAACCAAGACTTACTGGCAAGTCGTTCGGCGGCCAGTATCCACGAAGCGTCAACACTCCATGCTGCTCTTGATGCTCGAGCTTGCTTGATGCGATCCCATGCTCCTGTGGCTCGCAGACCGACCTCCATTTTTGCCTGATCGGATTGACAAAAAAGCACCGCGCATCCGCTCAATGCCGTGCTCTGACATCGACGCGATCGTAGCGTAAAGCGCGTGGTTGCCGATGGCGGTCGCGATGCCCGATCGGCGTCCCCACATCGATACTGTCGAGCAGTTGCCCCGGTTCGGTCGTGTCGAGCACCGGCATCTTGCCCTGCTTTGTAGTGTGGCTCGGGCCACCGACGCGACCGGATTGTACGGCACAACCTGGCCGGTGATGATTCAGTCGAACAGGTGACGGATCGCTGTCGCACGCTGCTTGACGGTCGTAATCGACGATACCTTTGTGTGAACGAGCGCCACACATGAAATGACAATGAGCGCTTCTGATGCGACAAATTTGACATCGTCGATCAAACATTGCGTCCTAGGTGACCATCGCAAAATATTCTCTGATCATTCTCTGTCTGTCGATATGAATTACGTCCCTGACACGTGGATGGTGGCCAATTATTCAAAGACAACATATCGAGACTGCGGACATCTTTTCTGAGAGACCAAAACACGCTCTCCACGCACCACGCAGTCGCCCTTTCCCCGTACCGGCATCCGCCAAGCAAACTGTACCGGTACTGTACAGAAAACCGTCGCTACACTGACTCCATCCCAGCCTCGAACCGAATGGAGAATCCGCGATGGAATTCCTCACCCTCAGCGCGCTGCCAGCCGGCATGCTGTTCGCGCTCGTCACGTCGATCACGCCCGGCCCGAACAACACGATGCTGCTCGCGTCCGGTGTCAACTTCGGTTTCCGCCGCACGATGCCGCACCTGTTCGGCATCAGCATCGGCGTCGCGATCCTGATGCTCTGCGTCGGCTTCGGCCTCGGCGAAGCGTTCAAGCGCCTGCCGCTGCTGTACACGGTCCTCGAAGCCGCGAGCGTCGCGTACCTGCTGTACCTCGCGTGGCGCATCGGCACGTCGGGCGAAGTGAAGGCGCACGGCGCCAAGCCGCGGCCGATGACGTTCATCGAAGCCGCCGCGTTCCAGTGGGTCAATCCGAAGGCATGGATGATGGTGCTGACCGCCGCGACGACGGTCCAGCTGTCCGCCGACTACGGGATGAACGCCGCATGGATGTCCGTCGTGTTCATCCTGATCGGCTTCCCGTGCATCTGCCTGTGGGCCGCGTTCGGCCTCGGCCTGCGGCGCTTCCTGTCGAATCCCCGCGCGCTGCGCATCTTCAACGTGACGATGGCCATACTGCTGATCCTGTCGCTGTACCCGCTCGTCGCCCATCTGCTGCCGCAGTGAGCGCTCACAAGCGCGCCCGTTGAGCTTCACGTGATGCAGGCGTACCCTTTCGGTACAGGCGCGTGCAACCGCTTCGGCGGTTGCACCGCTGCTCTGCATGGAGATTGCTGATGAAGCCAATGCTCAGAGCGGGCGAGCACATCGAGGGCATGCACTGGATCGCCGAGTATCACCCGCTCACGCACGACATCCGCGTGCTGCGCGAGAACATCGAAGTCGGCACTTACTGCGCGCCGCCGACGCTGTTCGGCGACGAGGAAGAAATGGGCGCCGCGAACCACGACGATCATCGCAGCCGGGAAGCCGCGTTGCGCGCGTATCTGCGCAACTTCGTCAAGGAGCACGACGCGGAGGAGTAACGGTGCGACGGCCGGAATGTCGACGGGCCGCGAAGGCGGCCCGGGCTGCTGTCGTGCGTCGGTCGATTGGCTTGCAACCGACCCGAATCCGTCATGCACTGGGCCGGCGCACCGCACCGGCCCGCACGCCGCTCAATGCCCGAGCGACTCGATCTTGCCTGCCGGCTGCGCGACGCCATGCGGCCGCGCCATCTGCTTGATCAGTAGCGCAACGCAGGCCAGCACGCCCGCGACGGCGATCGTCGCGAACACGCCCGCGAACGAGAAGTGCCGGCGCGTCAGTTCCGCGACGAGGAACGACCCCGCGATCCCGCCGAAACGGCCGACGCCGAGCATCCACGCGACGCCCGTGCCGCGCCCTTCGGTCGGATAGAACGCGGCGGCCAGCGCCGGCATCGAGGATTGCGCAGTGTTCATCAGCACGCCGGCCACGAACACGACCAGCACCAGCACCCCGACGTTGCCGGCCGCCTGCCCGATCGCATACACGCTCACCGCCGTCAACGCATAGCACACGGCGATCACGCGGTTCGCGTTGAAGCGGTCCATCAGCACGCCGCACAGCACCGCGCCCACGCCGCCGAGCGGGAACAGCGCGGAGATCAGCGTCGCGCTCTTCGGCGTCAGGCCCGCATCCTTCAGCAGGATCGGCATCCAGTTGATCGACGCGTAGAAGATCACGAGGCCCATGAAGTACGCGAGCCACAGCATCACCGAGCCGACGATATACGAGCGCGACAGCACGACGCCGAGGCCCTTGCCGCCGGTCTGCGGCACGGCTTCGGTCAGCGCGAACGAGCCGGCGTTCAGCGCGTCGCGCGAGATCCGTGCGAGCGTGGCGCGGATCTTGTCGATGGACTGGCCGCTCGCCACCATGAAGCGCACCGATTCCGGCATCTTCAGCAGCAACAGCACGCCGAGCAGCAGCGGCGTCACGCCGCCGAGCATCAGCACGCTGCGCCAACCGAAATGCGGAATCATCCATGCGGCCAGGAAACCGCCGAACGCGGCACCGAGCGGAAAGCCGCAGAACATCAGATTGATCACGGTCGCGCGGCGCTTGTCCGGGCAGAATTCGCCCATCATCGTGACCGCGTTCGGCATCGCGGCGCCGAGCCCGACGCCGGTGATGAAGCGCAGGATCGTCAGGTGTCCGATCGTGTTCGAGAACGCGGACATCAGGCACGCGACGCCGAACAGGAATACCGAGCCGAGCAGCAGCGAGCGGCGGCCGAGCCGGTCGGACAGCGGGCCCGACACGAGCGCGCCGCACGCCAGGCCGAACAGCGCGGCGCTGAGCACCGGCGCGAGATCGGGCTTCGTGAGGTTCCATTCGCCGAGCAGCGACGGCGCGATGAAGCCGATCGCGGCCGTATCGAAGCCGTCGAGCAGCACGATCACGAAACACATGAGGAATACGAGCCATTGAAAGCCGCCGAACGGCTGCTCGTTGATGAAGGTCTGGACATCGACCACGGGTGTGCGATTCATCGCTTGTCTCCTTGTCGGCCGGCGTGGGCGCGTCAGCGCTCGATCCGGTCGCATCCAACATTGATATAGATGCAACAAGCGCGGCCTCGTGGCCGCGCCTTTCCTTCGTTCACGCACCGATTCGCTGCCGGCGCGTTCTTCATCGACGACGGCCCGCCAACCTCGGCGGGCCAATCGATCAGATTACCGCCGGCACTTAACCGGCCCCATCTTGTTCCTTGAAGATCTTGTCCGCGAGATGGAACGCGGAATTCGCGGCCGGCACGCCGCAATAGATCGCGGTCTGCAGCAGCACTTCCTTGATCTCGTCGCGCGTCACGCCGTTGTTGCGCGCGGCGCGCAGGTGCAGCGCCAGCTCCTCGCCGCGGTTCAGCGCAACCATCATCGCGATGGTCAGCAGGCTGCGCGTATGGCGCGGCAGGCCGTCGCGCGTCCAGATCTCGCCCCACGCATAGCGCGTGATCAGGTTCTGAAATTCCTCCGTCACTTCGGTACGATTCTCGAGCGAACGGTCGACGTGCGCGTCGCCGAGCACCGCGCGACGCACCTTCATCCCTGCTTCATAACGTTCCTGGTCGTCCATCGCCGGTGCCTCACGCAGTCAGGAAATCGAGCAGCGCGCGGTTGAAACCGTCGGTACACTCGATGTTCGAAATGTGCGCGGCATCGAATTCGACGTGCAGCGCACCGGGAATCGCGGCGGCGAGCGCGCGGCCCTGGTCGGGCGGCGTCGACATGTCCTTCGCGCCGGTCACGACGAGCACCGGCAGCGCGATGCCCTTTACTTCCTCGCGCAGGTCGGCCGCGTTCAGCGCGTCGCAGTTCGCCGCATAGCCGTCCTTGTCGGTATGCACGAAGGTGTCGCGGATCGCATCGAACAGGCGCGGCTCGCGTTCGACGAATGCGTCGGTGAACCAGCGCGGCAGCACGGCGTCGGCGAGCGCGGCCATCCCTTCCGTGCGCGCCTTCTGCGCACGCGGCACCCACACTTCCGGCGAGCCGATCTTCGCGGCGGTGTTCGACAGCACCGCGCGCACGATGCGCGACGGGTAGCGCGCGGCGAGCGCGGCGCCCGTCAGGCCGCCCATCGAGATCCCGCAGAAATGCGCGCAGTCGATGCCGACGTGGTCGAGCAGCCCGATCACGTCGCCGGCCAGCTGTTCGATCGTGTACGAACCGGCCGGCGCGTCGGAATGGCCGTGGCCGCGCGTGTCGTAGCGCAGGATATTGAAGTGCTGCGTGAGCGGGCGAATCTGCGGCGCCCACATCTGCAGATCGGCGCCGAGCGAGTTCGAGAAGACGAGCCACGGCGCGTCGTCGCGTGCGGCACGGTCGATCCGGTAATGCAGTTTCACGCCGTTGACAGTGGCGAAAGGCATCTCAAGGTTCTCCTGGTTATTTCGCGCCCGCGTGCAGCGCGAGCACGGCGTCGACATAGGCCCGCGCCTCGCCGACGTAATGGGCGGGATCGAGCAGCCGCGCGAGCGCGTCGCGCGACAGGTGGGCCGACACGGTCGCATCGGCCGCGAGCACGTCGAACAGCGTCGCGCCGGTGCGCACGGCTTCCTTCGACGCGTGCTCGACCACGTGATGCGCATCGAGCCGGCCGATCCGGTCGCCGAGCGCGAGCATCACCGCTTCGCCGAGGATCAGCCCGTGCGTCAGGTCGAGGTTCGCGGCGAGGCGGTCGGTATTGACGTCGAGGCCCGCGACGATCTGCGCGATCTGCGCGAGCGCGCCGCCCGTCAGGCGCGCAAGATCGGGCAGCGCATCCCATTCGGCCTGCCAGCCGCCGAGGGCGCGCTCGTGCTCCTGCACCATCCCAGCGAACACGGTCGCGACGAGATTCGGCGCACGCACGGCGGCCGTCAGCACGGCCGCGCAGCCGACCGGGTTGCGCTTGTGCGGCATCGTCGACGAGCCGCCCTTGCCGGCGGCCGCCGGTTCGCCGAGTTCGCCGACTTCGGTCTGCATCTGCAACGACACGTCGCGTGCGATCTTGCCGAGCGTGCCGGTCAGCATCCCGAAGCAAGACGCGGCTTCCGCGATGCGGTCACGCTGCGTGTGCCATGGCACCGCCGGCAGCGCGAGCTTCAGGTCGGCCGCGAGCGCGGCGCTCACGCCGGCCGCATGCTCGCGCAGGCTCGCGAGCGTGCCGGCCGCGCCGCCGAACTGCAGCACCAGCGCCCGCTCGCGCAACTCGACGAAGCGCGCGCGATGGCGCAGCAGCGCATCGAGCCATTGGGCGAATTTGAGGCCGAGCGTGATCGGCAGCGCCTGCTGCAGCCACGTGCGGCCGATCATCGGCGTCGCGCGGTGCGTGCGCGCGAGCGCCGCGAGCGACGCGCAGGCTTCGTCGAGCAGCGGTTCGAGCACGTCGAGCGTGTCGCGCAACTGCAGCACGGTCGCGGTATCGATGATGTCCTGGCTCGTCGCGCCCCAGTGCACGAACTTCGCGGCCTCGGGGTCGTCGGCCTTCACTTGCGCGGTGAGCTGCTTGACGAGCGGAATCGCGAGATTGCCGCCGAGCGCCGCGCCGTGCGCGAGCGCATCGGCGTCGAGCAGGGCGGCATCGCACGCGCGTTCGATCGGCGCGACCGCGGTGGCGGGAATCACGTGCTGCGCGGCGAGCGCGCGCGCGAGCGTGGCCTCGACGTCGAGCATCCGCTGGATCGTCGCGCGGGGCGACCAGATCCGGTTGAGCGGCTCGGTGCCGCAGATCAGGGAGGTCAGGCGGGCGCTGTCTTCGAGCATGGCATCGGAATGGGGAAACGGCGTGCGCCTATTGTCTACCCAAGCGTGCCGGCGTGCGCTCGAATGCGCGCACCGGCATGCTTGCCGTTCAGGCGGCGGCCTTCTGCGTCGCGTCGATCAGCGGCACGCCGGTCAGCTTCTGCAGCTCGTCGAACGACAGGTCGGTGAAGATCTCGCTCACCGCGAGGCCATCGGCCGTCACGTCGAGCACGGCGAGATCCGTATAGATACGGCTCACGCATTGCACGCCGGTGACCGGATACGAGCACTGTGCGACGATCTTGCTCTCGCCCTGCTTCGTCAGGTGCTCCATCATCACGAACACCTGCTTCGCGCCGATCGCGAGGTCCATCGCGCCGCCGACGGCCGGAATCGCATCGGGCGCGCCCGTATGCCAGTTCGCGAGGTCGCCGTTCGCCGACACCTGGAACGCGCCGAGCACGCAGTAGTCGAGGTGGCCGCCGCGCATCATCGCGAACGAGTCCGAGTGGTGGAAATACGCGCCGCCGGTGAGCAGCGTCACGTGCTGCTTGCCGGCGTTGATCAGTTCGTCGTCTTCCTCGCCGGGCGCGGGCGCCGGGCCCATGCCGAGCAGGCCGTTCTCGCTGTGCAGGAAGATTTCCTTGCTCGGGTCGAGGTGGTTCGCCACCAGCGTCGGCACGCCGATGCCGAGGTTCACGTACGCGCCTTCGGGGATGTCCTGGGCGACGCGCTTGGCCATTTCATCGCGGGTCAGTCGTTTCATTTCGAGTTCCTCGGGGGCAGTCAGGCGGCTTGCGATGCAGCGTGTTCGGCGGCCAGCTCGGCCGCGTGCGCGGCCTGCGGCACCTCGACGATCCGCTGCACGAAAATGCCCGGCGTCACGATGTGTTCCGGGTTCAGCCCGCCGAGCGGCACGACTTCCGACACCTGGACGATCGCGACCTTCGCCGCGCTGGCCATGATCGGCCCGAAGTTGCGCGCGGTCTTGCGATACACGAGGTTGCCCCAGCGATCGCCCTTGTACGCCTTCACCAGTGCGAAATCGGCATGGATCGGCGTCTCGAACACGTACGGCTTGCCGTCGATCACGCGCGTTTCCTTCCCTTCCACGAGCTTGGTGCCGTAGCCCGTCGGCGTGAAGAAGCCACCGATGCCGGCGCCCGCCGCGCGGATGCGCTCCGCGAGGTTGCCCTGCGGCACGAGCTCCAGCTCGATCTCGCCCGCACGGTACAGCGCGTCGAACACCTGCGAGTCGCTCTGGCGCGGGAACGAGGAGATGATCTTGCGCACCTGCTTCGCCTTCAGCAGCGCCGCGAGACCCGTCTCGCCGTTGCCCGCGTTGTTGTTGACGATCGTCAGGTCGCGCGCGCCCTGTTCGATCAGCGCGTCGATCAGCTCGGACGGCATGCCGGCCGTGCCGAAGCCGCCGATCATGATTGTCGCGCCATCGTGGACGTCGGCAACCGCCGACTGAAGCGATTCGAAAATCTTGTTGACCATGTCTCTTCCTGATGCGAACCCGCGGCTCGTGCGCGGCCTGTCGAGGGGACACGCGCGTGCCGCGTGCCGCGCCGGAGGCCTTCGTCGACCCTCGGCTTTTGTTCGTCATTCGAACTTAGATTCGATTAGCGAACGATGGGCCGATCATAGAGTCGCGCACAGCGCATTGTCAAGGCGGGTTCCCTCGGGGGCCGTCGCGTCGTCGAACGGCAAGCCCACGTAGTTTTCGGCGAGCGACTGCGCGGCGGCCCGCGAACGCGTCACGTATTTCAGCTCGGCAAACTTCAGGCGATTGACGAACGGCGAGTCGTCCGGCGATGCATGCAGCATGTTCGTCATGAAGTAAGAGAAGTGCTCGGCGCGCCATACGCGTTCGAGGCAGGTCGCCGAATAGCGCTCGAGCGGCGTCGCGTCGCCCGTCCGGTACCGCGCGCCGAGCGCGCGCGACAGCGCGCGGACGTCGGCCACCGCGAGGTTCATCCCCTTCGCGCCGGTCGGCGGCACGATGTGCGCGGCGTCGCCGGCCAGGAACAGGCGGCCGTGCTGCATCGTCTCCGACACGAAGCTGCGCATCGGCGTCACGCTCTTCTGCGTGATCCGGCCCTCGGTCGGCGTCCAGCCGGTGTCGTTCGAGAAACGCGTGTGCAGTTCGTCCCAAATCCGCGCGTCGGACCATTCGGCGAGGTCTTCATCCGGCTTGCACTGCAGGTACAGGCGCGTGACCGTCGGCGAGCGCATCGAGAACAGCGCGAAACCGTTGTCGTGATGTGCGTACACGAGTTCGTCGAGCGACGGCGCCGCGTCGGCGAGGATGCCGAGCCACGCGAACGGGTAGACGCGCTCGAACGTGTTCAGCCGCTCGGCGGGAATCGTCTGGCGCGCGATGCCGTGAAAGCCGTCGCAACCGGCGATGTAATCGCAGTCGATGCGGTCCGCGCGGCCGTCCGCGTGCTTGAACGTGACGAACGGCTGCTCGCTTTCGACGTCGTGCAGCGCGACGTCGCTCACTTCGAAGTGCATCTGATGGCCGTGCTCGATGCCGGCCGCGATCAGGTCGCGCACGACTTCATGCTGGCTGTAGACGGTGATCGCGCGCCCGCCGGTCAGTTCGGACAGGTCGATGCGGTGGCGCTGGCCATCGAACAGCAGCTCGATGCCGTGATGTTCGAGCCCTTCGCGGCGCATCCGGTCGCCGAGGCCGGCTTCGTTCAGCGTGTCGACCGTGCCCTGCTCCAGCACACCGGCGCGGATGCGGTTCTCGCAGTATTCGCGCGAGCGCGCTTCGACGAGGATGGAATCGACGCCTTGCAGGCGCAGCAGGTGGGACAGCAGAAGGCCGGACGGACCGGCGCCGATGATCGCGACTTGGGTGCGCATTGTTCGCCTCCAGAACTTTGGTTCGAGTAATGGAACACATTTGAGCGCTTTCCCGACTATGCGGCAACGCGATTCAGGAGATATGTTGTATACGTTTTGAAGATACCGGCCCCGGCGATGGACCCGCTCGACCTGAACCTGATTCCCTACCTCGTCGCGCTCGACGACACGCGCAACGTCAGCCGCGCGGGCGACCTGCTCGGCGTGAGCCAGCCGCGCGTGAGCACGGCGCTCGGCCGGCTGCGCGCGTACTTCGGCGATCCGCTGTTCGTGCGCACGTCGCGCGGGATGGAGCCGACGCCGCGCGCGCTCGCGCTGCTGCCGGCCGCCCGCGACGCGCTCGCGCAGATCGAGCGCGGCCTCGTCGCGCCGCACGACTTCGACCCGGCCGCGAGCACGCATACGTTCTCGATCGCGCTGTCCGACGTCGGCGAGATCGTGTTCCTGCCGAAGCTGCTGCAGGCGTTCGCGACGCTTGCGCCGCACGCGAACCTGCGTTCGGTCTCGCTCGCGCACGACGAAGTCGGACGCGGCCTCGAAGCCGGGTCGATCGATCTCGCGGTCGGCTACTTCCCCGATCTCGACGGCAACAACTTCTTCCAGCAGCGGCTGTTCACGCACCGGTTCGTCTGCCTGATACGGCGCGGCCATCCGTTCGAGCAGACGCCGCCGTTCACGGTCGAGCAGTTCCTCACGTGTGGCCACGCCGTCGTGCGCGCCGAAGGCCGCAGCCAGGAGGTGCTCGAGAAATACCTGGCGAAGCAGCGCATGCAGCGCCGCGCGGTGCTCGAAACGCCGCACTTCATGAGCCTGCCGTTCATCCTGAGCCGCACCGACCTGATCGCGACGGTGCCGCATGCGATCGGCTATGCGTACGCGGCCGAGCACGCGTTCATCGTGCCCGTCGAGCCGCCGCTCGCGCTGCCGCGCTTCGACCTGAAACAGCACTGGCATCGCAAGTACCACAACGATCCGCGCACCGCATGGCTGCGCGGCGTCGTCGCGTCGCTGTTCAACGACGAGCAGGACGAATGGCCGAAGTGAAGAAGCGGGCGCGGCGGCCCGCACACACGACCGGCGAAAGCATGAAACAATGGTCGGATATCGGCCGCCGCAGGCGGCCTTCGATGGAGCCACTACATGGGTAAGGGAAAGAAAACCACACAGCCTGAGCCGGTCGCCTCGCGGCCGAGCCGTGAAGAAGCAGAAGACGCCGTCCGCGTGCTGTTGCGCTGGGCCGGCGACGATCCCGCGCGCGAAGGCTTGCTCGACACGCCCGCACGCGTCGTGCGCGCCTACGAGCAGTTCTTCGCCGGCTATGCGCTGGAGCCGCGCGACATCCTCGCGCGCACGTTCAGCGAGGTCGACGGCTACGACGAAATGATCGTGCTGAAGGACATCCGCTTCGAGAGCTACTGCGAGCACCACATGGTGCCGATCATCGGCCGCGCGCACGTCGCGTATCTGCCGAACCATCGGGTCGTCGGCATTTCGAAGCTCGCGCGCCTCGTCGACGCATTCGCGAAGCGCCTGCAGATCCAGGAAAAGATGACCGTGCAGATCGCCGACACGCTGTTCGACGTGTTGCAGCCGAAGGGCGTCGGCGTGATCCTCGAAGCCGCGCACCAATGCATCTCGACGCGCGGCGTGCACAAGCCGGGCGTCGAGATGGTCACGTCGCGCATGCTCGGTACGTTCCGCACCGATCCGTCGACGCGTCGCGAATTCCTGTCGATCGTCGCGAATCCTTCCTCGGTCAACCTGACGAATACCTGATGGAGCAGACGAAGCAAACGGCACCCGCGCCCGTCGTGCTCGTGACCGGCGCCGCGCGCCGGGCCGGGCGCGCGTTCGCCGAGTATTTCGCCGCGCACGGCTATCGCACCGCGGTGCACTACGACCGTTCGGCCGATGCCGCGCACGCCGCCGCCCGAACGATCACCGAACGCGGGTACGATTCGGTCGCGCTGCAGGCCGACCTGTCCGATGCCGCGCAGATCACCGCGCTGATCGACCAGGTGTATGCGCGCTTCGGGCGCCTCGACGTGCTGGTCAACAACGCGTCGGTGTTCTGGCAGGATCATTTCCCGAGCTTCGATCTCGCGGCGTTCGACCACGCGTGGGCCGTCAACTGCCGCGCGCCGATCCTGCTCACACGCGCGTTCTACGAACGGGCCCGCGCGGCCGGCACGCAGGGCGTCGTCGTGAACGTGGTCGACCAGAAGATCAAGGAAAACTTTCACCGCGACCATTTCAGCTACACGGTCGCGAAGGCCGCGCTCGGCAACCTCACGCAGATGCTCGCGCTGTCGTCCGCGCCGGTGCTGCGCGTGAACGCGGTGTTCCCGGGGCTGATGCTGCCGAGCGACGACCAGACGCAGGCCGACTTCGAACACGCGAGCCGCGCATCGACGCCGCTCGCGCGCATCGCGGGCCCCGACGACGTCGCGAGCGCGATCCTGCTGCTGACGGGCAACGCGTACAACGGCGTCGATTTCGTCGTCGATGCGGGCCAGAACCTGATCCGCGTCGATCAGGACGTGCTGTACAAGCACCGCTCGCCGGACGGCAAGCACTGAGGCTTCGATGAACGAAGGCGGCTGCGCGCCGCCTTCGTGCGCCGGGTCGAACAGGCTTCGCGCCGCTCACGCCCGATAACGCCCGACGGCGGGCTAACCGCCGATCCATTGCGCGTCATGCGCCGCGTTGTGCAGCCCCCCCGCGCATTCGCCCGCCGCCCCGTTACGGCTTCTCCGCGCTCCCGCCCTCGCGAATCTTGCCTTGCGCGACGCTCGTGCCGGGCGGCACGCTGTGCGTGAGCCACACGTTGCCGCCGATCACCGAGCCGCGCCCGATCGTCACGCGGCCGAGAATCGTCGCGCCCGCGTAGATCACCACGTCGTCCTCGACGATCGGGTGCCGCGCATTGCCCTTCACCAGCGCGCCTTCGCCATCCGCCGGGAAACTCTTCGCGCCGAGCGTGACGGCCTGGTACACGCGCACGCGTTCGCCGATGATCGCGGTTTCGCCGATCACGACACCGGTGCCGTGGTCGATGAAGAAGCTCGGGCCGATCTGCGCGCCCGGATGAATGTCGATACCGGTGGCCGAGTGCGCGATTTCATTGATGAACCGCGCGAGCAACGGCACGCCAAGCTGGTGCAGCGCGTGCGCGAGCCGATGGTGCATCATCGCGAATACGCCGGGGTAGCACAGCAGGATCTCGGTGATGTGCTGCGCAGCCGGATCGCCCGCGTACGCGGCCTGGATGTCGCTGACGAGCAGCGCGCGGATCGCGGGCAACTGCCGGCCGAATTCGCGCGCGATCTCGAACGCGCGTTCGTCGAGCTCGGCGAACGGCGTATCGACATGCTCGGGCAGGAACGGCAGCGCACGGCGAATCTGCTCGGACAAGACGCGCAGCGTGCTTTCGAGCGTGTGGCCGACGTAGTAGTCGACGCTTTCGTCGGTCAGGTCGGGCGCGCCGTAGTGCGTCGGAAACATCGACGCGCGCAGGCCGGTCACAATCTTGCAGATTGCGTCGCGCGACGGCAGCTCGCGGATGCCGCGCGGATGGCGCGTGCGATGGAGTTCCTCGCGCGACTCGCGCAAGCCGGCGACGATTTCTTCGAGGCCCCACTGACGGGCGGGTGATGTCGACATAGGCCAATGCAGACAGCCGAGCGCGGTTGCGCGGCCGCTAATAAAGTGACGGGTTCCGCAAGATTACCGCGTTTTTTGTCCGGGAGCGGCACCCCCGGGGATCGGCCGGACGGCCGACGCTGCTCGCGGGCGACGGCGTCACATCGCGATGCTGCTCGCGTCGATCCAGCGCACGGCCCAGTCGCGCGCGTGCGCGATCGCGTCGCCTTCGTCGTTGAACTGGAGCTCGATCGGAAAAAACCGGTTCGCCACGAGTTCCCCGTCGCTCGATCGGGAGATCACGACGTAGGGCTTGAACGAACCGTCACTGGCGCGTGCGGGCGCGCAATTCAACAGATAACCGCGATGCGTGAAGGCAGTAGTCGCTTGCATGAGTCCGCCACCTCTAGTCCCTTGCTTTGTTGTTCGCTACCCGTCTTTAAGGGTGCTGCGGCGCCCCGGCGCGGGCAGAGGCGGCGAGACTTCATCCCCTGTCGCCGCTTCGCAGGAAAAGAATCATACTCTGTAGAAAACGCGTCTTCTAGCTGAAATAAATCATGACAAATCAGTGCGCGTCGCGCGACCGCGGCGATCGCCCGCGCGCCTTTTCCCGTCGTGCCCGGAACGGGATTTGCTTCGATCCGGAGCGTGTCGCCGCCAGGAGAGCCGCGATGGAATCGTCCGCTCAAACACCGGGTGCGCATCCGCGCAGCATCGAACTCGACAACGACGACACGCACGACAGCACGGTCGATGCCGACGGCAAGCACCGCGAAGCGTCGCGGCTCGCCGGCGCCGGGCCGATCTCGCCCGACCAGATCACGCGCAGCAACGCGTCGCTCGTCAATGCGATGCCGGAAGCCGGCGACGGTTTGGCCGGATTCGACAGCCGCCCCGACGGCAACCATCCGGCGTTCGCGCTGCGCGCCGGCTACAGGGTGATCGAGAAAGGCTTCGACGCGCCGTCTGCAGGCGACACGCCGTTCGGTCCCGTTCATCGGATGTACGGCAGCGCGTATTGGCCCGGCCACGGCCGCCGGCCGGAGCGCGTGATCGAGTTGACCGTCGTGCCGGGATAGCCGGCGCGGCGTTTGAATCGATCGTTCGATTGGGAATCGCGATCGGTCGATGACGGTGATCGATGGCGGCGCATTCGCGCGCGCGACCGGACTGCGGGCCGGGACTCGTTCGCACGATGCAGCAGTGAACGATTCCGCGTATTGGTATCGGGATTCGCAATCATGCATGCCGCGCATCGCATCGACGCACATGCATTGACCGAAGTCATGGCGTCACGGCGCGATTGCGATTGAATGGCAAGACGTACGGCGCATCGGCATGGTTGCGGGCCGGGTCGATGCGCGCGCATGCGTTTTCGCCGACGCTGCGGCCGAACCCGTCGCGCACCTCGCTGCACGATCGCGGCCGTTGGTTTACCCTGCCTCGCAGCATTGCGCATTGCCCGGCCCGCTCGGCCATCCGGCCGACTTCGTTTCAACCCGCCACTCGGAGACACTATGTACAAGCGTATTCTGGTTGCCGTCGACGGCAGCGACACGTCCCGCCATGCGTTCGATGCCGCGCTGGCGCTCGCGAAAGCGCACGGCGCGGAGCTGCAGCCGTTCTACGTCGTCGAGAACGCCGCGATCTACTACAACGTGCCCGGCTACGATCCGTCCGTGCTGCGCGATCAGCTCGTCGCGCAGGGCAACGCGCTCGCGCAGGATTTCGCGAAGCTGATGCAGGCCGCCGGCGTGAAAGGCGAAACGCGGCTGAACGAAGCGACGTCGATCAACGACGTATCGTCGCTGATCCTCGACGGCGCGAAAGCGTTCGGCGCCGATTTGCTCGTGCTCGGCACGCACGGCCGCCGCGGCTTCCGCCGCCTCGTGCTCGGCAGCATCGCCGAACAATGCGTGCGTCACGCGACGCTGCCGGTGCTGCTGATCCCGGCGGCCGCCAACGCGGACGAGCCGGCTGCCTGAGCGGCGTTCGGCACGCGGCCGGTCGCGACGTTTTGTCACCCGACAGCGGCAACTTGCGGTGGGACAATGATTTCGTCGATCCAATGCCGGAGTAAACGATCATGCTGACGCCCGTCGCCACCCGCCCCGCCGCCGTGCCCCATACCGGTAGCTGGGCTCCCCGTCAGGCCGCACACTGCTCGTCGTGCGCGATGCGGCACCTGTGCATGCCGCAGGGCCTGGCGCCCGAAGCGCTCAGCCGCCTCGAGTCGGTCATCTGCGCGGCGCGCCCGGTCAAGCGCGGCGAAGCGCTGTTCCGCGAAGGCGACGCATTCGACAACCTGTACGCGGTGCGCTCGGGTTCGCTGAAAACCGTCGCGACGCGCCATGACGGCCGCGAACAGGTCACGGGCCTGCATCTCGCCGGCGAAGCGCTCGGCCTCGACGGCATCTGCGACGATACGCACCCGCGCACCGCGGTCGCGCTGGAAGACAGCTCGGTCTGCGTGATCCCGTACAGCGCGCTCAAGGCGCTGTGCTCGGAAGCCGGCTCGATGCAATTGCGCATGCACAAGCTGATGAGCGAACAGATCGTGCGCGAAACGTCGCAAACGATGCTGCTCGGCTCGCTGAATGCCGAAGAGCGCGTCGCCGCTTTCCTGCTCGACGTGTCGTCGCGCTACCTGAAGCGCGGCTACTCGCCGTCGGAATTCAACCTGCGAATGACGCGCGAGGATATCGGCAGCTATCTCGGCATGACGCTCGAAACGGTCAGCCGCACGCTGTCGAAATTCCAGAAGCGCGGCCTGATCGAAATGCAGGGCCGCCACGTGCAGATCGTCGACTTCGACGGCCTGCAGCACGTCTGACGCCGCACGGCGCGCACCTCGCGCGCGCCGCCTGCATCACGTCGCCGGTCAATCGAGAAACAGCGCGGCGCGCGCCTTCAGCGCCGCGCTGAAATCGTCGAGCCAGCCGATCGACAAACGCCAGCTCTGCCAGTACAGATCGATATCGATGGTTCGTCCGCGCGACATGTCGATCAATTCACCCGCCGCCAGCTGGCGGTCGACCATCCGGTCCGGGCACATCCCCCATCCCAATCCCGTTTCGCATGCGCGCAGATAGCCTGCGACGTGCGGTATCCAGTGCTGCGGCGGATCGAGATCCGCGCGCGTCACGCGCCGGATGAAACGCGCCTGCAACCCGTCCTTCGGATTGAACATCACGCACGGCGCGCGGCGTAGCGCATCGCGTGTGATCCCCGCGTCGAAATAGCGTGCATAAAACGCCGGCGAGCACACCGCGCGATAGCGGATCCGCCCGAGCCGTTCCGACCGGCATCCCTGGATCGGCTCGGCCTGCGCGGTCACCGCGCCCTGCACGCTGCCGTCGCGGATGCGCGAGGCCGTGTAATCCTGATCGTCGATCACGAGATCGAGCAGCGTCTCGCGCTCGGTGCAGAACGGCCCGACCGCGTCGATGAACCACGTCGCGACGCTGTCGTCGTTGACCGCCACGCGCAACGTCGGCCACGCGCTCGCGATCTGGCCCGGCAATGCGGGCATCCGGCCGCCCAGTTCGGCTTCCAGCAGCTGCACGCGTTCGGTATGCCGGCACAGCAGCGCGCCCGACGTGGTCGCGACACACGGCTGCCCGCGCTTGACGAGCACGCTGCCGACCCGTTCCTCCAGCAGCTTCACGCGCTGCGACACCGCCGACGGCGTGACGTTCAGCTCCTTGGCCGCCCGCTCGAACGAACCGTGCCGGATCACGGCCGCGAGGGCATCGAGCAACGCGTAGTCGAGCATTAGATTTCCTTAATCCGCATTAGGTGATTTAGCTTCTCTTATTCCCGTGCTGACCGCAGACTAGCGCTACCCGATTCATTCGTCTACTGCTTCCACGGCTGTCCCCCTCATGAACTGGCTTGCTTTTTCCCACGGCGCCGCACTGTGCGCGTCGCTCATCGTCACCATCGGCGCGCAGAACGCGTTCGTGCTGCGCCAGGGCATCATGCGCTCGCACGTCGGCAAGATCGTGCTGCTGTGCGCGGTGTCCGACATGATCCTGATCGGCGCGGGCGTCGGCGGCGCTTCGGTGCTCGTCGAGCGCTATCCGACCTTTGTCCACGCGGTGCTGTACGTCGGCCTCGCGTATCTCGCGTGGTTCGGCGTCAACGCGCTGCGCCGTGCGTTCAAGCCGGGCCACGACACGCTCGACGTGCGCGGCGACGCGGTCGCGCCACCGCCGCAGGGCGCGCTCGCGATCGTGCTGATGACGCTCGCGTTCACGTGGCTCAACCCGCACGTGTATCTCGACACGTTCCTGCTGATCGGCACGGCCGGCGCGCGCGAGCCGGAAGGTGCGCGGCTCGCGTTCGCGATCGGCGCGATGACGGTCAGCGTCGTGTGGTTCCTCGGGCTCGGCTATGGCGCGCGATTGCTGGCGCCGTGGTTCCGCAAGGCGGTCGCGTGGCGCGTGCTGGATGGCGCGATCGGCAGCATGGTGCTGTTCCTCGCGGCGGTGCAGTTGCGCTGACCGAACCGTCCGCACACGGGCGGCCGCCTGCCGCCCGGCTTTCCCTCCGCGTGGGCACCATGCCAGCGCAACCTGCGTGATCCCCGTCGCGCACGTCGCCGCAAAAATTCGCTCCCGATCGAACGCAGCCGCACGGAATACGCATGCAGCGGACACGGTCTCCGTCATCTGCCGCAAGCCGTCCACCATCGCGCCGTTACCGCGCATGCACGAATCGAAACGATCGGCGAGAATGTCCGGTGTCCCGCGACCACGGCGGAACCGCACCGCGCATCCTGCCGTCCCGCCGCGATCGCCTCGACCCATCCCGCAGTTCAATCCCGTTATCTGCTAGTTATCGGAGAGGAACATGGCACATCGCACCCTCGGTACATCCAGCATCCAGGTTTCGCCGCTCGCGTTCGGCGGCAACGTCTTCGGCTGGACCGTCGACGAGAACGCATCGTTCGCATTGCTCGACGCACTCGCCGACACCGGCATCAACTTCATCGACACGGCCGACGTCTATTCGGTCTGGGCGCCCGGCAATCACGGCGGCGAATCGGAAACGATCATCGGCAAGTGGCTGAAGCGCTCCGGCAAGCGCGAGCAGGTCGTGATCGCGACCAAGGTCGGCATGCTCGGCACGCGCGCGGGGCTGTCGAAAGACAACATCCTGAAGGCCGCCGACGATTCGCTGCGCCGCCTGCAGACCGACTACATCGACCTGTATTTCTCGCACCGCGATCTGGCCGACACGGCCCCGCTCGAAGAAACGCTCGGCGCGTATCAAACGCTGATCGACGCGGGCAAGGTGCGCATCATCGGCGCGTCGAACTACAGCGGCGCACGCCTGCGCGAAGCCGCCGCCATCAGTGCCCGCGACGGACTGCCCGCGTACCAGGTCATCCAGCCCGAATACAACCTGCTCAACCGCGCCGACTACGAACGCGATCTCGAGCCGGTCGTGCGCGACCTGAAGCTCGGCGTCGTCAACTACTACGCGCTCGCGAGCGGGTTCCTGTCGGGCAAGTACCGCAGCGAGGCCGACCTGAAGAAGAGCGTGCGCGGCGATCGCGTCGCCGGCTATCTGAACGAACGCGGCCTGCGCATCCTCGCCGCGCTCGACGCCGTATCGGCGAAGCACGGCACGCAGCCGGCCGCGATCGCGCTCGCATGGCAGATCGCGCGGCCGACGATCACCGCGCCGATCGCGAGCGCGACGTCGCTCGAGCAACTCGCGCTGCTCGGCGAAGCGATCCGCGTCACGCTCGATGAGGACGACATTCGCCAGATCGACGCAGCCAGCGCGCCCTGAAGCCACCGGCGGCAGGCCGATGGAACCGTACGGGCAGGCGGTTCCGCGGCTTGCCTGAGAGTCATGCAGGACGGATGGATACAATGGCGAGCATCCGATGGCCGCGGGGCTCGACCGGGCTTCTTCGCGCCGAATCAAAACCACACATAAAAAACCGCCGATGAACCACCTTGCCCGCCGTTCCCGTTACGTCCGTCATGGCCGTCCGGTCGCCGCAACGATTGCCGCGTTGCTCGCCTGCGCACCGGCCGCGTCCTTCGCGGGTTGGTACGAAATCGCGAACTACACCGGCACGATCGGCACTGCGCCGGTGCACGTGTCGGTGCAGACCTACGATGCGATCAACCACAACGACGCGGGCCGCTGGCGCGTCGACGGCAGCTACTACTACGACGCGCATCGCAAGCCGATCCCGTTGCGCGGCCACCGCGAGCCCGACGGCCGCCTGACGCTGTGCGAAGCGTCGTCGCCCGCGTCGAACGCCGACTCGCTGGTCGTGCCGGCCGCGTCGCCATCACGGCCGAAGCCCTGCCCGATCGCGCTCGTCGTCGCCGGGAAAACGGCAACCGGCACGTGGGACGACGGCCGCAACACGCTGCCGATCACGCTGAACGAAGTCGGCCGGCTGAACGATACCGAAGGCGAACACCTGCAGCTCGACGGCAGCGTCGATATCCCGATGTGGTATCGCACCAAAACGCACATGCTGGTCGGCGTCTACGCGCTGTCCGACAAGTGCGGCATCGCGATGCAGTCGCTGCGGGCCGTGAACATCGCGACGGGCCGCGTCGATCGCACGATCGCGCTCGACTGCGATGCGGGGATGGTGATGACCTCGATCTACGCGAATGTCGCCGACGCGCGGCGGGCCCGTTACGTGAGCGTCGAGTTCCGCGACGGCAAAATGGGCTACCAGGAGAACGTGTCGCTCGGGCTGCCGTCGTCTTCATCGAAGTCGAAGTAGGCCGGCCACGCTTACCCCAAAGCCGCACGCATGTCTTGACTCGCCCGGCCGCTTTCGTTGACCCGGACGGACATCGACCGCGCAATCGCCCGCCGCGCCCCGCTGCAAGCGCCTCGCGCCCGTGCCCCGGGTCTTTCACGGATTGACCGCGGCGTTCGGCGTGCCCGAGACTGCCCCGCTCGGGCCGTCATCGGGAGAACGTCATGCCGGACACCAGCACGGAGATCGCCACGATCTCGACGCGCGCCGTATGCGGCGCCGAGCGCGTCGACTTCTGGGTCGACCACGTCGCGCGCACGCTCGTGCGGATCGAATGCAGCGGAAGGTCGTCCGAAGGGATCGATGCGTCGCTGCGCAAACGCGATCTCGGGCTGTTCCGCGCGTGCGACATCGTCGCGAACCGGCACGCGGTCGTGCGCACGCCGCACAACATCCACGCGGACCAGCGCGACGCCGTGTTCATCTGCGTGATGCGTGAAGGGCACGGCTATACGTTCCAGGACGTCGACTGCATGCAGCACGGGCCCGGCGACCTTGTGCTGTACGACACGTCGATGCCGTACGGTCACGGCTTTCCCGCCGACATGGCGATGACCGTGCTCGACGTGCCGCGCGACGTGTTCGAGGCGCGCGTCGGCCCGTGGCGCTACCGCAGCCTCGTCAAGATCGACCGCGGCGACGGCGTCGCGTCGTGGGCCGTGCGGCAGGTGGTTGCGCTGCTCGCCGCGCCGCCCGAGCCGACGCCCGACGCGCGCGAACGGCGTGCCGCCGCGATCCTCGAGCTCGTGCAGTCGATGCTGCGGCTGCACGATGGCGACACGTCGCCGACGAAGTCGACGGTCCACACGCTGTCGCGCGCGAAGGCGTTCATCGACAGCCATCTTGCCGACGACGACCTCGACAGCCGATCGGTCAGCCGTGCGATCAACCTGTCGCCGCGCCAGCTCGCGCGCGTGTTCGAGATCGAGGGGATGCCGCTCACGCGCTACATCCTCGCGCGGCGGCTCGAACGCTGTCGCGCCGACCTGCGCGACCGGTCGCTGAAGCATCTGACGGTCAGCGAGATCGCGTTCCGCTGGGGCTTCAACAACAGCGCGCACTTCAGCCGCAGCTATCGCGCACGGTTCGGCGAGACGCCGAGCGACACGCGCGCGCCGGCCGACGCGCGCTAGACCGCACGCCGCTGCCCCTTCCTGCGATGTCCCGCCGAGGCAAGCACGGCGTCCGCCCCGGTCAAATGGGGCCTCAATCCGCTCGCTAAGCTGGCTTCGTGCGCGGCGGCATCCGTTCCGCCGCCCGACAGCGAGGAGAACAAGCGGGATGGAGACGTACGACCACATCGTCGTCGGCGGCGGTTCGGCCGGCTGCGCGGTTGCGCACCGGCTGGTGAAGGCCGGCCGGCGCGTGCTGCTGCTCGAAGACGGCCCGAAGGACGACAGCCTGTTCATCCGGATTCCGGCGACGTTCATCCGCGTGCTCGGCACGCAGCGCACGGTGACGTTCGAAAGCGAGCCGCAGCCCGGCGCGGCGGGACGCAGGACCTACGTGCCGCAAGGCCGCACGCTCGGCGGCGGCAGCTCGGTCAACGCGATGCTGTACGTGCGCGGCACGCGCGACGACTACGACGACTGGGCCGCGCTCGGCTGCACCGGCTGGGGCTGGGACGACGTGCTGCCCGTGTTCAAGCGCGCCGAATCACATCTGCGGCTCTCGGAGCCGTACCACGGCACCGACGGGCCGTTGAAGGTCGGCGACACGCGCTTCCGGCATCCGCTGAGTCTCGCGTTCGTGAAGGCCGCGCAGGAAGCCGGCATCGCGTACAACGACGACTTCAACGGCGCCGCGCAGCATGGCGTCGGCTTCTATCACACGACGATCTTCGACGGGCAGCGCGGCAGCACCGCGGCCACCTACCTGGCCGACGCGATCACCGATCCGAACCTGCGCGTGCTGACCGGCTGCCGCGTGACGCGCATCCGCTTCGACGGCCGTCGCGCGAGCGGCGTCGAATGGCGCACCGCGAGCGGCTCGGCGGGATCGGCCGCCGCACGCGCCGACGTCGTGCTCGCGGCCGGCGCGCTGAGCACGCCGAAGCTGCTGATGCTGTCGGGCATCGGCCCCGGCGCGCACCTGCACGCGCACGGCATCGACGTGCTGCACGACAGCCCGGAAGTCGGCGCGAATTACCAGGACCATCTCGAAGTATCGATCTACGGCTACAGCGACGCGCCGATCAGCCTGCTGGGCGAGGATCGCGGGTGGAACGCGTTGCGGCACGGGCTGCAATGGATGCTGTGCCGCTCGGGCCTGCTGACGTCGAACGTCGTCGAATCGGGCGCGTTCGTCGACACGACGGGCAGCGGCCGCCCGGACATCCAGTTCCACGTGCTGCCGACGCTGGTCGGCGACGTCGATCGCGAACCGCTGCCCGGCCACGGGCTGTCGATCAACCCGTGCCTGCTCCGGCCCCGCTCGCGCGGCTCCGTGCAACTGCGCGGCAACGATCCGGCCGCGCCGATCCGCTTCGACAGCGGCGCGCTGTCCGATCCGGCCGACGTCGACGGCCTCGTGCGCGGCGTCGCGCTCGCGCGGCGGATCCTGCGCGCGCCGTCGCTCGCCCGCATCGTTCGCGAAGCCGAGACGCTGACCGATGCCGCGCTCGCCGACTACGTGCGGCGTCGCGCGAAAACCGTCTATCACCCGGCCGGTACGTGCCGCATGGGCAGCGACGCGCACGCGGTCGTCACGCCGCGTCTCGCGGTGCAGGGTGTCGACGGATTGCGGATCTGCGATGCGTCGGTGATGCCGCGTATCGTGTCCGGCAACACGAACGCGCCGACGATCATGATCGCGGAGCGCTGCGCGGCGTTCATGCTGGCAGAGTGACGCGGTGTGCGTGCGCCGCATCGTGCCGAAAATGAAAGCGGCGCGTGATGCACGCGCCGCCGCCGCCACCGAATCATCGAAAAGCCCGCATCAACCCCCGGCGTCACGCGCCGCATCGCGCAGCGCCATCGGCGACGCGCCGTAACGGTCGCGGATCGCGCGGCTGAAGTGCGCCTGGCTCGAAAATCCCCAGCGAAACGCTATCTCGCCGATGCTCGTCTTGCGCAGCCGTGCATCGGTCAGCTCGCGGTGCGCGTGCGACAGCCGTTCCGACCAGATGTGCTGCGTGATCGACTCGCCTTCGGCCGCGAACAGGCGGCCCAGATGCCGCAGCGACAGGCCGACCGCATCGGCGACGGCTTGCGGCCCGAGCTCCGGCTCGCCGAGATGCGTCGCGATGTACTGTTTCGCGGTCAGCAGATACGACAGCGACGCGCGCGATGCGCCCGCGCCGTTCACTTCCGTGTCGATGAGTTCCGCGATCAGCGTGCGCGTGTGCTCGACGAACCGCGCGGCATCGCGCTCGACCGGCGCCTTCATGAACCGCTCGACGCTCGCGCGCAACGTCGCGCCGAGCATCGCGCCCGCGCCCGGCTTCGGCGCGATCCGCAGCGGCAATGCGGCCAGCGCCGCATCGAGGCGATCGTCGAACGTCGTGATCGGGATATCGATCAGCAGCTGCCGCATCGGCGTCAGGAATCCGAACAGATAGGGCACGCGCGTGTCGTAGACGACCACATCGCCGGCTTCCGCGAGCAGACACCGGTCGTGCTGGATGAAATAGGCGCGCCCGCTCACGATCTGGCACGCGAACAGCGACTCCTTCGGCAACTGGCGCACCAGCGCGGGACTGCGCTCGATCACGTGATCCTGCCCGCTGATGTCGGCGATGCCGAGGCCCGGCAGCGCGATGTCGGTCTTCTCGGCTTCGAGCCCCGCCGGCGACAGCGACGAGCAGCGCAGGCCGACCAGCGTCGCCGCGTTGAACGCATCCCAGTACGCCATCCTGTCGCGCGCCGGCACGTCGGCCGTCGAGCCTCGCGTGCATGAAAGAACGGTCGAATTCGTCACGTCGCCTCCTGCGGGCGCCTGTCGTGCGGAGCGGCACGGATTGGGGAATGGTTCGTCTGGATTTTTGGTGCGCTGCAATGTCCGGCGCGGTCAAGCAATTCGTCCAGCCCAGTCAAGAGCGGCGCGCACCGGCTGGCTAAAGTCGAGCCCACGACAACCCATACAAGGAGACACACTGTGGTCGACAAAGCCGTATCCGAATTCTGGCAAAACATCCCGGCGATTGCCAATCCGTTCAAGCCCGATGCGCTGCCCGAAGCCTACATCCCGAACGCGGCCACCGACGACGAGCGCTATTACGTTCCGTTCACCGAAACGGTTTCGTCTCGGCCGCTGTGGATCTCGCCGTCGCAGAACAAATGGTGCGACATCCTGATGGCGAAGGAAGCCGGGCTCGTGAACCGGCACTATCACCCGCACGAAGTATTCGCGTACACGCTGTCGGGGAAATGGGGTTACCTGGAGCACGAATGGACCGCGACGCGCGGCGATTTCGTGTACGAGACGCCGGGCGAAGGCCACACGCTCGTCGCGTTCGATCACCCCGAGCCGATGCGCGCGTTCTTCATCGTCACGGGCCCGCTGATCTGGCTCGACGACGAAGGCAATCCCGACGGCTACTTCGACGTGCATTCGTACATCGCGATGTGCCGGGCGCATTACGAGAAGGTCGGCCTCGGCGCGCAAGCGATCGAGAAGCTGTTCCGCTGACGCGCGGCGAGGCTCACGATGACGTCCCCTTCCTCTTCCAGACCCGCCTGGACGTACGAGAACAGGCTGCTGCTGATCCTGTTCATGACGTTCGGCTTCGTGTTCTTCGACCGCCTCGCGCTGTCGTTCCTGTTTCCGTTCATGTCGGCCGAGCTGCACCTGACGAACACGCAGCTCGGCATGGTGTCGTCCGCGCTCGCGCTTACGTGGGCGCTGTCGGGCGCCGCCACCGGCGCGTGGTCCGACGCGCGCGGCACCCGCAAGCCGCTGCTGGTCGCGGCCGTGCTCGGCTTTTCGGTGTGCTCGGCGCTGTCGGGCCTCGTCGGCGGCTTCGCGAGCCTGATCGCGTTTCGCGCGCTGATGGGCATCGCCGAAGGCCCCGTGCTGCCGCTGTCGCAATCGCTGATGGTCGAGAGTTCGACGCCGAGCCGACGCGGGCTGAACATGGGCCTGCTGCAGGGCTCGGCCGCGGGCCTGCTCGGCGCGATGATCGGCCCGCCGGTCGTGATCGGCATCGCCACCGCGTACGGCTGGCGCGAGGCGTTCTACGTGTCGTGCATCCCGGGCTTCCTGATCGCGTTCTGCATCTGGCGCTGGGTGCGCGAAGTACCGCCCGGCGGCGTGCGCCACGCGCAGGCGGATACCACTGCAATACCGGCCGGAAGCGGCGCCGAGGTCAGCCGCTGGGCGCTGCTGAAGGAGCGCAACATCCTGCTGTGCGTGCTGATCAGCTGCTTCTTCCTCACGTGGTTCGTCGTGATCATCTCGTTCGCGCCGGTGTTCCTCGTCGAAAGCCGCCACCTGTCGCCGTCCGACATGGGCGTCGTGATGACCTGCCTCGGCGCCGCGTGGGTGTTCTGGGGCTTCGCGGTGCCGGCGATCTCCGACCGGATCGGCCGCAAGCCGACGATGATCGTGTTCGCGCTGGTCGCGGCCGCGTGCCCGCTCATGCTGATCCATGTCGGCTCGGTGTGGGCGCTCGGCGCACTCGTGTTCGCCACGTACACGGGCCTCGGCTGCTTCACGCTGTTCATGGCGACGATCCCGGCCGAAACGGTGCCGCCGCGCGCGATCGCGAGCGCGCTCGGGCTGATCATGGGCGCCGGCGAGCTGATCGGCGGCTTCGTCGCGCCGACCGTCGCCGGCTTCGCGGCGGACCGATACGGCCTGCAGTTCGCGATGTGGACGTCGGCCGCCGGCGCGATTCTCGCGTGCGTGCTGTCGTTCGGCCTCGTCGAAACCGCACCGGCCGTGCTGCGTAAGCGCGCGCTCGCAGGCGGCGCCGCCGGCCGTCTCGATACCCCGAACCTCGGAGGACGCTGACATGCGCGCACTTCAATGGCATGGCCCGCGCGACGTCCGTCTCGCGGAAATCGACACGCCGCGCGTCGGCCCCGGCGACGTGCGCATCGCGGTCGCGTATTGCGGCATCTGCGGCAGCGACCTGCACGAATACGCGGACGGCCCGCACGCGATTCCGGTCGACGCGCCGCATCCGCTGTCACGTCGCACCGCGCCGCTGACGCTCGGCCACGAGTTCTGCGGCACCGTCGTCGAAGTCGGCGCAGGCGTGACAGCGCTGCGCGCGGGCGACCGCGTCGCGGTCGAGCCCGAGTATCGCTGCAGCCAGTGCGCGTACTGCCGCTCGGGCTCGTACAACCTGTGCGTGTCGATGGGCTTCGCCGGGCTGATGGGCGACGGCGGGATGGCCGATTTCGCGGTCGTGCCGGCCTACATGCTGCATCGCCTGCCCGACGGCGTGAGCCTCGAACAGGCCGCGGTGATGGAGCCGGCCGCCGTGGCGCTGCATGCGCTGCGGCGCGGCGAACTGCGGCTCGGCGATACCTGCGCGGTGTTCGGGCTCGGGCCGATCGGCCTGCTGCTGATCATGCTCGCGAAGCTGCAGGGCGCGACGACGACCGTCGCCGTCGACGTGTCGTCCGAACGGCTCGCGGCGGCCACGCGCTTCGGCGCGACGCATGCGTTCGACGCGCGCGGGCTCGATGCATCCGCGCTGGAGGACGCGATTCGCGCGGCCACGGGCGGACTCGGCGTCGATACGAGCTTCGAAGCGGCCGGCTTGCAGGCCACGTTCGAATCGGCGATGCGGGCATTGCGCAAGGGCGGTCGCATCGTGATGGTCGGCCTGATGCCGCACGCCGGATTCGACGCGTTCCGCGCGGTCAACGACGAGCTGACCTTCACCGCGAGCGTCGGCTACCGGCATGCGTACGAAGACCTGTTGCGCATCGTCGCGTCGGGCGCGCTCGATCTCACGTCGATCGTCACGCGCACCGTCGCGCTCGAAGATGCCGTCGCCGACGGCTTCGACGCGCTGCTCGCCGACCGCACGCAGATCAAGATCCTCGTTTCACCCGCGCAGCGGCCGGCCCGCCGCGCCACCACCATCGGGAGTGTCGAGCATGAATCGTCAGTGGACGTTTGAAGGGCAATCCGTCGTGGTGACGGGCGGCACGTCGGGTATCGGCGCGCGCACCGCGCTGCGGTTCGCGCAGGCCGGCGCATCGGTGGTCGCGCTCGGGCTCGACGCAGCTGGCCCGCATGCGCCCGTGCATGCCGGCATCCGTTGCGTGGAACTCGACGTGGCCGACGGCGATGCACTGACGCGCACGATCGCCGCGCTGCCGCGGCTCGACGTGCTCGTCAACGGCGTCGGCATCAGCCGCCACGCGGACGAATACCGGATAGACCAGTTCGAGCACGTGCTGAACGTGAACCTGACGTCGGTGATGCGGGCATCCGACGCCGCGCGGCCCGCGCTGGCGGCGCACGGCGGCAGCATCGTCAATATCGCGTCGATGTACACGTACTTCGGCAGCAAGGACCGGCCCGCGTACAGCGCGAGCAAGGGCGGCATCGCGCAGCTCACGCGTTCGCTCGCGCAGGCGTGGGCCGATCACGCGATCCGCGTGAACGCGGTCGCACCGGGCTGGATCGACACGCCGCTCAGCAGCGCTCTGATGGCCGACACGCAGGCGTCGCGCCGCATCCTCGAGCGCACGCCGCTCGGGCGCTGGGGCACGGCCGACGAAGTCGCGGAAGTGATCCTGTTCCTGTGCTCGCCCGGCGCGTCGTTCGTCACCGGCGCAGTCGTGCCGGTGGACGGCGGGTATTCGACGGTCTAGCGCATGGCGCGCGGTGCATCGGCGGATCGACGAGGCCTGCCGATGCCCGTTGCGCGCCACGGCTTGCTTTGACTGTCGCTGAACCGGGGTCGCCCGGTTCATGTTTCTTCATATCAATCAGTAGTCCGACTAAAAATATTCCGACTCGATCGGATCATGTGAGGAGCACTTTGGAGATGACGAAAAAGACCTTTCTGGCGCTCGCGGCCTGCGCACTTCCGGCAGCGGCGTTCGCCCAGAGCAGCGTGACGATGTTCGGGCTGATGGATACCGGCATCAGCTACGTCAGCAATCAGAGCGGCCACGGCAGCGCGAAATTCGACGACAACATCTTCTTTCCGAACCTGCTCGGCTTCGAAGGCAAGGAGGATCTCGGCGCGGGCACGCGGGCGATCTTCCGGCTCGTCAACCAGTATTCGCTCGGCAGCGGCGCGATCATCGGCGGCGGGCTGTTCGCGCGCACGGCCTACGTCGGGTTGCAGAACGATAGGTACGGCACGCTGACGCTCGGCAACCAGTACGAGTTCATGGTCGATTCGCTGGCCGCCAGCGGCAACGAGATCGCACAGGATCTCGTCGGCCTGTACGGGTTTCGCAACGGGCCGTTCGACCGGCTCGCGCTGCCGAACAATCCGACCGGCGCATTCGACTGGGACCGCGTCGCTGGCAGCAATCGCGTCGCGAATTCGATCAAGTACACGAGCCCGTCGCTGTCCGGCCTGACCTTCGGCGCGCTGTACGGCTTCGGCAACGTCGCGGGATCGATCGGCGCGAACAACACGGTCAGCGTCGGCGCAAGCTACGACCACGGCCCGTTCGGCGCGGGCGCCGCCTATACGAACCAGAAATACGGCGCGGCTGACGGGCTGCCGCCCACCAGCGTGCGCAACTGGGGCGCGGGCGTGCACTACACGGTCGGCACGGTCACCGGGAAGGCGCTCTTCACGACCGTGCACAATGCGCGGAACGGTGCGCTCGCGTGGTCGGCGGAGGCCGGCGCCGCGTGGCGGCCATCGCCGGTATGGGTGATCGGCGCGAGCTACACGTACATGAAGGGCAACGACACGCTCGACAACGCGCATGCGCACCAGGTGCTCGCCGCCGTCCAGTACTGGCTGTCGAAGCGAACGATGGTGTACGTCGCGGGCGTGCATCAGCGCGCAGGCCACGGCAGCCACGCGCAGATCAACGGCGTGATGGATGCGGATGGCGCATCGAGCGACGCGCTGCAGTCGGTCGCGCGGGTGGGGTTCAGTACGCGGTTCTGATGCGGTGCGGGCTGTCGTCGGTCCGGCGTCCGGCGCCGTTCGCCGACCACACGATTCCGCAGTCAAGGTCACAGAAACAGCAGCGCCGGGTTCAACGCCGCTTCGTCGCACGGCTGCGTGCGCCAACCCCGCTCCCCCGGAACCGAATACAGCCGTCGCGCGCCGAAACGCGGCCAGAAATGACACAACCCCGGCGCGATTACCTGCACCACGGACAAGCCGATGTCGGGCCGCGTCTTGTCGACGACGAGCACGTCCATCCCGGCCGCCGCGACGCGCCCGACGCACTGCGCGATCGCCGCCGGCAACGACGCGGCATCGATCGGCTGCCACGTCGAATGCGTCGTTGCGGGCATGCTCGCCGCCGGATACAGAAATCCGGTCGACGGAAGCTTGTCGCGATCCCATGGATGCGGCGCATCCGCCGCGATATCGAGCAGCTGATTGACTTCGGTCAGCGCCCGCTGCACCGCGATCCGGCCGTCCGGATGGCAACCGAAGCCGATCGAGAAACGTCCGTCACGCGGATTCTCCGCAAGCGCGACCACGGTCGGCACCGCGAGATCGGTCGTGATGTCGAGCGCCCACACCCGCCATCCGAACGTCGCGTATTCGTGCACGAGCGCGTCAAAATACGGATCGTCGAAACTCGCGAGATCGATGCCGGGGCGTTCGATCCGGTTGTACCACCAGATCGCGACCGCATCACGCTCGATCAATTCGAGCATGCCCTGCAGGATCGCCTCGTCGACGCTCGAGCCCGCCGCGCAGCCGTTCGGGTTGTGCACGCACGCAGCCGCGGCCTGCGCACTGTCGGGCGTTTCCGCATAGCAGTAGCTCAACGGCACGAGGCGACGCCGGCCGCTCACGAGCGACCACGCAGGCGTCCAGTCGATGACGTCCCGCAGCGTGAAGCGCGGCGGCACCTGCTTGCGGACATCGCGTGTCAATGCGTTGATCGCGTCGCGCGCGTCGAATTGCCGTTCGCTGAACTGCTGAAGATCGTTCACGTGGATCGGCTCGGCGTCGCAAGCCGGATCGGCACGCAGACTGTCGATGCTGCCGGTCACCGTCGCCTCGTCGCCCTGGTACACGCTGCTGAACCGTTCGAGCGCTTCACACAGCGCACTCGTGCGAGCCTGCTCGTCGGTGCGGCCCTTGCCGGAGCAGAGCCTGTCGAACCGGTTGCCGTCCGGTACGGCAGCCGGGCACACGAGAAAACCCGATGCATAGACCTTGCGCAGGCCCGCGTGCCGCTTCGGCATCGGATGCAGATACGCGACTGCGCCGCTGACCGGCGAAATCAGATGCGCGTGGCGCGCGAACACCTGCTGCGGATCGGCGGCCCGGTAGCCACCGTCGGCGCGCGCCAACGGCACCGACCCGGCGAGCCGCGGCGCACGCGCCGCCTGCTCGCGCATCCACGCGGGATTCCCGCAGCACGGGCATTGCGGTCGCCGGATCACGCGGTGCGGTTCGACGGCCAGCGTGTCGAGGCGATGCGCGACGATGTGCGTTTGCGCACGTTCCGCGATCGCGCAATTGACGGCGATCTGCTCGACCGTCGCGGCCACGAGCGCCGCGGCCGCCGCGGCCCCCGCACGCGAGCTGGCCGGCGGCACATGCGTCGCGTCGCTGCCATGATGGCGCGCCAGCAGCGCCTCGACCGGCCGGTTGATGCGAATCCAGTAGCGCACGCATTCGATGCACGGCGCATCGGCGAGCGCGCCGACGCCACTGCCGTTACCGCTGCCGGCCAGCAACGGCCCGATCAGCGTCTGCACGCCGCCGGTCGCCACGACGAGCAGCGCACCGCCGCGCGCCGCCACGCGGGCGGCGCACGCGGCGAGATCGTCACGGTCGTGCGTATCGACGATCGCGACGGTCAGTTCGGCATCCTTCACGACGCCGATGCCGGCCGTGTCGAGTGCGCGCCGGAGCGCCGCGCCGTCCGCGCCGAACGTCTCCACCGCGACACGCAGTTGCGCCATGCGTGCGCACGCGGCGTCGCCGTCGAGCCCGGCGCGCTCGAAGAAACCGCGCGCCGCGTCGTCGCCGTGCGGCGGATCGGCGCGCACGTAGCCGCGCCGCACCAGATGGTCGAGCCGCGCGAGCACCTCCCATTCGCCGAACACGCCGGCGAGCGACGTCACGATCTCGGCAGTCGTCATGCGCGCCCGCAGGCACGCGGCGATCCGCACGAAGATCGTGCCGGACAGCATCGCGCGCTTGAATTCGTCGACGACGAACAGGGTCTCGGGCCCTGCATCGAGCACGAGCAAATGCGGCTTGAAACGCAATACGCGCGAGAGATCATCGAGCATCGTCGGGTTCCGTGCGACGGGTCGGACAAACGTCGCGCGGCCCGGGCAACCGCCCTCGGGCCGCGCGACGGTGCGCGGGTCGGCCGCGCCCGGTCAGCAGCAGGTGAACAGGTAGCACGGCCCCGCGTCGCAGTAGGCTGCGAGCGCCACCGCCTCCTCGTCCAGGTGTGCCGGCTGCGCCGGTATGCCGACGGTCATCACGTTGCGCGGCAGGTTCCAGCTCCCGCCGCCTTTCCCGTCGCTCGTCCAGCCATGATCGGCGCCCGTCTTCTCGATGTCGATGTCGATGATCCACGGACACTGATAGCCGAAGTATTTCGCGAGCGTATCCAGCGGCCGGTCCAGCAGTTCGGCCTTGAACGCCGGATCCCGCCATGAAAGCGCGATCGCACGCAGGTAGACCTTCTGAAACTCCAGCATCGATTCGAGCGTCGGATTGGCGTTGTCCTTTGCCATGTCGGTTTCTCCGGAGTCATTCCATGATGGTGATGTGGTCCGCGTTGTACGCGGCCAGCGCCTGCGCGAACTGCGCGTCGTCCGCCGGCGCGGGCGGCAGATACAGCGTGAGCTTGTTTCTCTGGCCGGCCGTCCAGTCGCCGTTGACGGTGGGCGTCCATTCCGACGATTTGACCTGCACCTTCAGGTCGAGCTTGAACGGAAAGTGATAGTCGAACTGCTCGCGCAATGCGTGGACCGGATCGGCCTCGAGCTTGTCGAGAAACGCCGGTGAATGCCACGCGAGAGCGATCGCCCGAATGACGGTCGCGCGGTATTCGAGAAACTGTTCGTACGTCGGCAATCGAAGATCCTTGCTCATCGGTCTGTCCTCCTGAATGACGGTTTGAACTGCTTACGGCAACGACTGCAACATCGCTTCGGCGAGCCTGGCGATCCGGCCCATGCCCGCCGCCCTTGCAACTTCGACTGCGCGCCGGCACGCGTCCAGCGCGGCCACCCCGCCGCAACGCGGATCGGCACGGCGCAAGTACTCGCTCCGCTTCAGCAACAGCTGGGCTTCGTAATACCGTTCGCCGCTCGAATCGCACCAGGCGAGACACGTCCCGATCTGCGCGAGCGCCGCGTCGTAGTCGCCACGTTCGGCATCCAGCTCCGCAAGCAGCGACGCATAGTAGGTCAGCCCGAGCAGGCCGCCCGACTGCCGCTGCGCGTCGAGATGCGTGACGACGCCCGCGCGATCGCGTTGCGTCCACGCGTGAATGATCGCGGCGTAGTGCCCGACCGCGCGCAGCCGGTGCGCGTCCGCCAGCCGGAGAATCGCTTCCGACACGGATCGCGCCGCATCGCGGTCGCCCGCGAGCTGATGCGTGCGTGCGAGGTACATCATCGTGACGCCCAGCGTCGGCAGATGATCGAGGCAGGTCGCGCAATACACGGCTTCGCGCGCCATCGCGAGCGACGGCTGGGGATCGTCGTCCATGCACCAGCGCACGCTGGCGAGCGACGCCATCGTCCACGCGCGCGTATCGAGCCCGAGGATGCGCCGGTGCCCCGCGTCGCGTCGCACGTCGTAGCCGGCCAGCACCGCGTCGAACGCGGCACGGGCGCGCGCATAGTCGCCATCGACCCACAGGCTCATGCCGCGCATCGCGTCTGCCGCCACCTGCACGCCCGCATCGCCGCGCTCGGTCGCGAGCGTGTCGAGCCGCTTGCCGATCCGGCGCACGATCGGGCGGTCACCGGCGACGTGGTAGCACGTCGACAGCGTCCACAACGCGCTGATCTCGAGTTCGGGATCGTCGAGCGTCTGCGTCTGCCGCAGCAACTGCTCCGCATGCTCGCGTACCTGCGGATCGGCCCAGCCGAATCGCGCCATCGTCGCGTGCGTCAACGTGGCGCGGATGCGCGCGCTGTCGTGCTCGCGCTGCGCGTGGTCGGCGGTGGCGAGCCAGTCGAACACGGCCTGCCCGTAGCGGATCGCGTCGTCGTATCGCGACCGTTCGAGCGCGCGACGCGCCGCGTCGATGCCGTGCGCGATCGCGTCCGCGCATGCGCCTGCCCGTGCGAAGTGCCCGGCGATGCCGAACGCATGCGCACCGGCGCCGCGATCGGCGTGCGCGAGCAGCGCGCGCCCGACACGCGCATGGTTGCCGCGCCGCACGGCAGGCGGCATCGATTCGTATGCGGCGTCGCGAATCAGCGCATGGCGAAACGCATAGAACACGCGATCGCGCCGATGTTGCGCATACACGATCCGTTCTTCGAGCAGGAGCCGCAGATGGGCGTCGAGTGTGGTCCGGTCGTGCGGCGACGCATCGGCGAGCAGTTGCGCATCCACTTCGAGCCCGATGGTCGCGGCCAGCTGCGCGGTGCCGCGCGCGTCGTCGAGCCGGTCGAACGCCAGACCGAGCATGCCGCCGAGACTGAGCGGCAACGGATACGGGTCCGTTACCGATGGCTCGATGAGCAGACCATCCGCGCCGCTCACCGCCAGTTCGCGCGCGACGGCCTCGATGAACAGCGGGATGCCCGCGGTGCGATCGGCGAGCCGGTCGAGCCACGCCGGATCGACCGCGCCCGGGCCCAGATGCGCCGACATCAGGCGCTGCGCGTCGTCGCGCGGCAGGCGGCGCAGCACCACGCGGTCGGTCGCGCCGCGCCAGCGCGCGAGCTTGTCGGGGCGCGACGTGAGCACGATGCACAGTGCCGCTGCGCGCGGCGAGCGGTGCAGATACGCGAGAAAATCCTCGGTCGAGCGATCGAGCCACTGAACGTCCTCGATCACCAGCAGCACCGGCGCGCCGTTGCCGAGCGACACGATCAGTTGTTCGAGGACGTCGAACAGCGCATGCTGCTCGCGCGCGCTCGACCACAGGAGCCCGGTCGCTTCGCAGGACAGCCCGAGCCACGTCGCGAGCGCGACGCGCGCCGCCGCATGGTCGCAGTCGAGCGGCGCGATCATCGCGTCGATCGCCGCGAGCGCCATGCCGGGTGCGCGCTCGGCATCGACATGCCAGTGCGCGGCGATGAACCGCAGGATCGGGAACAACGCATGATTCTCGCGTTCGGGCAGGCACCCGCACTGCGCGAACGCGTGGCCGCGTGTCCGCACGGCCTCGCACAGCTCGTGCACGAGCCGCGACTTGCCGAAGCCCGCGTCGCCGACGACGAGCCGCGGCACACCGTGCGATGCCGGCTCGCCGCGCATCGCGCGGCTATGTCGCCCATGCGTGTCCTGCCACGCGCGCAGCAGTGCATCGAGTTCGCGTGCGCGGCCGACCATGGGCGTCCGCCTGTCGGCGTCGAGCGAATCGAACGGCGTATCGGCATGCCGTTCGCCGAGCAATTCATGAACCGGTTGCGACACGAGGCCCGCCCGCGCCAGCCGCAACGCGGTCGGCCGGGCATCGGCATGCCGTTCGAGCACGAGCCGCGCATCGTCGCTGATCAGGATCTGTCCGGGGCGGGCCAGCCGGAGCAGCCGCGACGCCGCGGCGGCCGTCGATACGCCCGACATGTGCGACGCATGCGCGAGCACCTGCCCGACATGAATCGCGGCCGCCACTTCGACCCGCCAGCCTTCTTCCGCGCCGGCCGCATGCCCGCCGGCAGCCGTCAGCGCCGGCAACCGCGCGCGCTCGGCCACGCGCACCATGTCGAGCGCCGCCCGCGCCGCACGGCGGGCGGGCCGGTCGATGTCGCCTTGCAGACCGAAATGAAACAGCAGCGTGTCGCCGAGCCGTCCGCCCGCATGCGCGCCATAACCGACCGCGATATCGGCGCACTTCGTCAGCCACTGCTCCTCGTAGCCGTCGAGCGCGATGCCGTGCTCGGTTCCGGCATGGCGTTCGCGGCCCTCTCCGGCGATCGTCACGCAGCAGCACAGCGTGGTGATCTGCCGATACTCGCCCACCTCGACGATCGTTTCGCCGCGCGGCGCGAGCGGGCGCGAGCGCGTCTGCCGGCCGGCGCGAGCGGCGTCGAACTGGCCGACGAGCGCGGCGAAGTTGAGCGCACGAAACCGCGCCGCGAGCGCCTCGGCCGACGCGGCGCGCTGGCGCGGATTCTTGTTCAGCGCATCCCGCAATACCGCGCCGAGCGGAAGCGACGCGATCGACGGCGGAAGCGCGACATCCACCGGGCTCAGTTGTCGATAGACGATCTCGGCCACACTGGCGCCCTGCATGACCACCTCGCCCGTCAGGCATTCGATCACGATCAGGCCCCACGCATACAGATCGCTGGCGGGCGTCGGCGGCTCGTTGCGCAATTGCTCCGGCGCGCAGTAGGGCGGCGAGCCGAGCACCTCGGTCGCGAGCGTCGCCGTCTCGCGCGCGATGTCTTCGGCACCGGGCAGCAATGCACCGATGCCGAAATCGAGCAGCTTCGCGTGCGGCCCGTCGTCGGCCATCGCGATCACGATGTTCTGCGGCTTCAGATCGCGATGCACGATGCCGCGCCGATGAGCGGCCGCGAGCGCGTCGAGCACCTCCGTCATCAGCCGCCCGGTGTCGACCGCCGACAGCGGCCCGTCCACCGCGAGCCGGTCGCGCACCGTCCGGCCTTCGACCAGTTCGAATACGGCGAACAGCCGCCCGTCCGGCGCTTCCCCCTGGTCCAGCAGCGCCACGATGTTCGGATGCCGCAGCGCCTCGCACAGGCTCGTCTCGCGCCGGAAGCGCGCGCGCCGGCCCATGCGCTCCGGCGCGATCAGCGCGGCGTCGTCGCGCATCAGCTTGATCGCGACGGCTTGCCCCGTCTCGTCGCAGGTCGCGCGAAACACCACACCGTTGCCGCCTTCGCCGAGCAGCGCGCCGAGCCGGTAATGCCATTTACCGGCAAGCGTCGCGAACGGCACCGCGTGCCGCTGCGGTTCACGCGCGAGTGGTCCCGCGGCGGCGCGGGGCGTGCTCGTCAGCACGGCCGGTTCTCCCGCGTTCACGAGCACTGGACGACCGGGGCCGGCACCGCGCGCGGCAGGCCGATACGCGGCCCGACGGCCGGTACCGACTCGCATTCGAGATGCTCGCCGCGCATGATCCGGAACGGAACATCGCCGAAGCGGACGCTGCCGCGCCGACGCTCGACGAGCTGGCTCGCGCCCAGCCCGGGCAGCGCCGCGAACTGGCTTCGGGCGCGATGAATCTGCACGTTGACATGGGACGCGTCGATGCCGAGCATGCGCGCGAGCCGGTCGAGTTCGATCCATCCCTGCGTGGCGGCGTCGTACCCGGCCTGCATGTCGGCCGAGCGGGCGCGGGCGAGCGTGACGAGACCATAGTGATGGGCGCGCTCGCCGAGGTCGACCACGCCGCCGCGGACATGCAGCAGCATGCGCACGTGCTCCTCGTTCCGGCTGACGAAGAATTCGAGCAATTGCGCCGGCACGGCCGGATCGGCGCGGGCGGCGAGCATCACCGTCGAGCCGTGGCGCGCGAGGGCGAGGCGCCATGCGAAGTCGCCGGTCGACACTTCGTCGCCGTCATGGAGCGCGCGCGGCGGCAATGTGTCGTCGCACAGCCATTCGCCGGCCGGCGAACGGACGATCGTGACCGGCTGCGCGGCGGGGGGCGGGAGGATCTGGCGCGGCGCGAGCACGATCGGCGCGGCGGCGCCGCGTATCGGCCACAGCGTGTCGGCCGGATCGTCGAGCGACTCGACGCGCCACGGCGCGACACCGGCCCTGCCGAAGCGGACCACATCGCCTTGCTGCAGCACCGCATGCTCGCCGTCGCGCAGCGATACGCCCGATACCGACGTGCCGTTGCTGCTGTGATCGTGGAGTTCCCAGCACCCGCCGATCCAGCGGATATGGGCATGGACGCGGGACACCGAGCCGTCCCGGATGACCGTGTCGCAGCGCGCGTCGTCGCGGCCGAACATGTGATACGCGCGGAGCAGGCATGCTTCTCCGGACGCGTCGTTCTTGAGTATCGCCATGGCCGCCCCGTGTCGGATTCGCCCGGATCGTTCGAGTGACGCATCGACGCCGCCGGGCAAGCGATTGATTCAATGATCGCGAACGGTGCCGCCCGTTCGCCGTCTCGTTACCTGTTTTTCTAGCCAGCTTCCCTGCCACGGGGTGCCAAGCGTCGCGCGTTATTTCGGTAAATTGAATTGTCGACCGCTTTGTTGTTTTAAAATCAGGCACCTCGATGAAAATCCTGCCAAATAAAATCATGCGTCGCAATCGGAATTCGCGGATCATGGTTTTATATTGCAATGCTTTACATTTTCGATGAATTTTCGGGGTACGAATAAAGGGTCACGCCTCTTGCCTCCGCTAGAATCTGCGCCAGTCATAAATCACACAAACATCATGACATTGAACGATGGGGTGGATCTAATGGGCTTTGGCGCTGCGGACATTTTGTTTGATCGAGCGAAAATAAAATCGAACAATTTCTATTATTTAAATAATTTTCATCGTCGTTCTTACAAACGACGCTGTTTAACTTATTCAGGAATCACGTGCCGGAGGAATAGCCAGCGATTAATCGCAAACGCAGACGGGCCGGCACGACCATGCGCAGAGGCCAATGGCTGCGCGGCACGCGTCAGACGGAGTACGACGGGTCGTGCCGATCTTTCGCACCAGGACCGACGGGAAACTTCATCGCGCCGTCGAAGGGATTTTTCTATCTTGGGTTACCACTGCGCGAGGCACCCGACCATAGCAACGCAAGCAATTGCCGCGAAGACAGAACCGGCTCGTCAGACGCACGCAGTTCGGGCAGGCGATGCCACGCCACGCCGGGTTCGCGATGATGTTGTTGGTGATAGTTAATGTTGTACGGCCAGATAAAGAAGCGGCCAAGTAACCCGACGCGCCACGAATAAGTCCAGTCATTCCAGCCAGCCGTGGCACCAGGCCCACCGCTGTGCTCTGCAATACTACGGATCTTCTGCACGAACGCCCCGATTGTCACGAGAGGGACGAACCAAAGCGCCGCAAGCGTCAACAGTTCGCGTACTGTGCATGCATGCACGAGCGACAAAAGCAGGATACCCCACGTCGCTATCGCCGTAAGCAGCGGCAGTGACATGGATGCACCACGCCCGTTCGCACGCCGATATGCGCGCATGTTTTTCACCATGTTGATCAGGAGCAAATCACCGAGCAGTTGCCGGACGAGGGGGAGTGTGTCGAGTGGCTCGAATTTCCATGGCTGCGCGTGGTACAGATAATTCCGCTCAGGATCTTCCGCCGTCCCGACATGTCGATGGTGGGCAAGATGCAGCGGGCGATAAAATTCGATGGGCACAAGCCCCGGTACGCCAATTGCCAAGTTGATCAGAAAGTCGTTGGCGGAACGGCGGCGGGTTAAGTGATAGTGGGTCGCGTCGTGATACAGAATGAATAATGCGTGTTGCCGAGTCGCGACAACAACGGCGGCGAAAAGGTAGCCTCCCCAATGCCCCACCGATAACGCAACTCGCAGCGTAACTACGATACATAGCCATTCAAGCAGTAATGCGGCGGCCGTACGCAGGTCGACGTCGAGACGAATGAGTACGGTCGTCGCACAGCCGACGCCGATGCCGAGTGCGAGTCCCACGAGCATGTCCGCGAGCAAATGCTGTCCGGTCGTTAAGACGGTGATCGCCAGCATCGTGCTCCACGCAGCGTAATAGCGCGCTGCCCGGACGCGTAGCGCAGCCAGCACCACGGTTACAGCCACAGGCAGCGCAACATGCCCGCAGGGACTCGCCGCGAGCGGCGTGTCGATCCGATACAGCCACGCGATCCATCCTGTCGCTGCCGGCGACCGGCTCACGGCAGTCGGCCATAACAGATGACAGACGATACACAGGCCTGCGGCAAGTGCCCCGGCGAAAAATACGGGCAGCAGCCAATTTCGGCTGCGGCCGAACCAGACAATCGACGGCATCACGAGCGCGTAGCTCAAATAAAGCGGTACGCTGGCAGACACACGCGGAATGACCGCATCGTACGGTCCCGGACGCAACAGCGTCACGGGTGCCATCGGCGCGTGTGTGACCCAGAAGTACAGTGCACCCGACACGACGACATAGATCGCAAGCCAGCGCCACGCGTCGAACGCCGACGGTGTATAGGAGACGGAAACAGGAGGTATGGCACGCATGTGAAAAAAGGAGCGGCTCAATCGCGTATCATGATAAATCGTTTCAGCTCGCATGAATAACGACGCTATGCCGCTTCGAGCCAGTTCCATGACACGTGCGCAGTTGCGCGACGTCGATGTTGCACATATGTACGCGCTCTACTCGACCTGTTACCGGGATACGGAACAGGCACGCTTCGAACACGATCTCGACGACAAGACACATTGCGTCATCATGCGTGACGACACCGGCAAGTTACGCGGCTTCTCCACGTTGAAACTATATGAACAGCAGTGGCAAGACACTACACTGCGCATCCTGTTTTCCGGTGACACGATTGTGGATCCGGCCTGTTGGGGCAGTCAGCAACTCGCGTTTTGCTGGATTCGACTCGCCGGTGAGCTCAAACGCAACGTGCCTGACGTCGCACTATACTGGTTTCTAATCTGCAAGGGGCATCGTACGTACCGCTACTTGCGAGCGTTCGCACATGATTTCACCCCGCGATTCGACCGACCGACTGAACCCGTAAATCAGGCGCTACTGGATCATCTGGCAGTTGAGCGCTTCGGGTACGCATACGACGCCGCGTCCGGCGTGCTCAAGTTTCCGGTACCGCAAGGCCGCCTCGCCCCAGCCCTCGCCGAAGTGCCGGACGCACATCGACGGCTGCCGGATGTCGCCTATTTTCTGAAGCGCAATCCAGAATACGCGTGCGGCAACGAGCTCGTATGCCTGTGCGAACTGACGCCGGAAAACCTACGCCCGATGGCAAGACGAATCTTCACCGGTGAATGAGCCAATGACGCGGATCCGGCTAGCCACAGCGGTCGACAACGAACGGCTCCTCGCGTTTCAAACACGTTACGCGATGCTCAGCGGGATGCCACTTCGCTTCGATCGTTCACCGGATTACTTCGCACTGCATCGGTGTCATTCGAACGACTGTCGAACGTGGCTCGCGGAGGACAGCGCAGGGCGCGTCAAGGGAATAGCCAGCATGGTCGTTCGCGACGGCTACCTCGCCGGCGAGAAACAGCGCATCGCTTACCTCGGCGACTTGCGCATCGCACCCGATCGCGAACTAGCGCACACTTGGGTCGACTATGTCGTCGACCGCCTCGCCGATCTCGCCCGGCACGAAGGCGTACAGCATACGTACTGCTGCATCATTCGCGACAACCGGATCGCGACGCAATCGCTATTCAGGACAGGCAAGCGGCCCCGGCTCGGATTTCGACATTGGCGCGGCTACAGTAACGTATCAATCTATGCGCGGCGTATTGCTGCGCGGAGCACCGGCTCGGTCAAGATCACGAACGCGTCGGCTGCCGATGCCGACGCACTCCGCACATTCCTGGACCAAGAGTCTCGTTCCCAACCCTTCGGTTGCGTCTTTACGGCGGACGAATTCGCGCGCCGCCTGAACACCTGGCCCGACTTCGGAATCGAGCGCTTTCTGGTCGCACGTAACGCGCAGCGGCGTATCGTGGGCTGCGTTGCTCCGTGGGATGCAGGGCGTATCAAACGCATCGTGCTGGAACGTCTGCCGCGCTCGCTCGGTGCGCTGCGTCACAGCTTCAACGCCATCGCACCCTTGCTCGGACGCCCTCCCATCGCAGCTCCGGGCCAGCCGCTCCGGGATATCTACCTGACTCATCTGCATGTGAGCGGACGCGACCCGGACATTGCACAGGCGTTGCTCGATGCGGTCTGGCAACAAGAGCGGAGCCGCTATGCCCTGCTGCAGCTTTGCCTGTACGATCACGATCCGCTATGGCCCGCCTTGCAGGGTTATCGATACACCGCATTACCGATGGATCTATACACGCTATCCGCGCCCGGCACGAGTGCACTCGATTCGGGCGCCACCGAAGCGATCCCAGGGTTCGAGATCTATCTCGTCTGACCGCTTGCGACCGCTGCCGCCCGCGCGTCGTTCAGGAGCGCAACGAGTGCAAGCCAGAAACGCCCCGCATCGAAGCCGGCGCCACCGAGCACAGGCTGGCCATGGTCGAGATGTGGCATGCAAACTCGCGGTATGCCGCGAATCGTCTGGTGGTCGAGGTAGAACTGTCCGTCATGCGCACAGCCGGGACGGTAGCGGTCGAGGCGTGAGTGATATGCATCGAACCGGGACGTGCGTTCTATCGACCAGCTTACGACATGCACACAGTGCAGGCCACCGGGCACCGTAGACAACAGATTCGCGATGCCGGCGTCGCGCCCGCTGCCGATATCGCGCGAGCCTGCATACAACCAGCGTGTGCGCAGCAATCTCCCGGCGGCTCGACCCAACCATGCGGGATCGATGCGCGCCCCCCGTTGCTCGAGCAAGCCATCGATGATCGCACTCGGACCGACGGGCGGCTGAACGAGTGCGATACCGTCGCAGCGAGCACGAAGCCCTGAATCCGCATGCAGCGCCGCCAATGCATCGAGTCCCCCTTTGCTGTGGGCAAGGACGATAAAGCGGCGATCAGCGGGTAAGCGCGCATACAGATTGCGAACGATATGCGCGCCCTGCTCGGCAACCGCGCGCGACGAGCGGACCGGCACACGCAGGATTGAGTACCGCGCGGCACGCAACGCCTGCGCAGCATGCCGGAAGCAGGCGGGTATCCACTCGGAATAGAGTCCCGCAATCAGCACGATGACGATGTTCGAGGATGCATGGGCGTCATGCGCGTGCCAACATTCGATGAAGCGCTCGGTCCAGTCGAGTGCTGTGGGCGCCGGTTCGAACGGCGTCAATGGGTAGTGTTGCCGCCACTCGTCGAAGCCGGACGGCGACCACGCCGGGTACCGTGCACTCATGCCGGCTCCGTTGTCACGCCATCGGCAGCGAGCGCCGCGCGGGCAGCAGCCAGCGTGGCTGGATTCCCGATTCGGTCAGGGTGAAAACGCGGCGAGAACCATGCCAGCCACGCGGGTAGCACGCGGGTAACGATGCCCCGCGCGCCGAACAGCCACCAGCCAAGCTGTGCCCAGCTTCGCCAATTGCCGGCGTCGCGGTCGGCACGCGCGAGACGGACGATGAAATACCCCAGATCGACGATGAAGCATGCCGTGACACCGAGCATCGCCGCCGCCCGTACGACATAGCGCTTGATCGCGCCGCCGCCGCAAGCGCGAAATACGTCGAACGCGACAGACTTGTGTTCGGTTTCCTCTATCGCATGCCACCGCCAGATCGCGGCCATCGAGGGGTCGGCACCGTCGAAAATGGCGGGATCGCGCAACAGCAGATCGGCCAGAATGGCGGTGTAGTGCTCAAGACATGCGGTGAAGGTCAATTGAAGCAGCGGCGACGCGACACGCCGGCATTGTTCCTGCCGTCTCCTCATCAGCGCCTCGAGTGCGTCGACCGGCATGCCTTGGCGAGCCAGGCGTCGGTTGTACGCGCGGTGCTCGCGGATGTGAGTGGCTTCCTGGTACAGGAATGCATCCACTTGCGCGGCGAGCGTGCCGTCGGCCGGCAGCGCGTCGCAGTACTGCCTCACGCTATCGACAAAGAACTTCTCGCCAAGCGGAAACATGATCGAGAACGCGTCGAAAAAGCGCGTCACCCTGCGGTTGTCACGATACCAATAGCGCGGAATGTCGTCGGCAAAACAAAACCGCGGATTGCGCCGACGGATGTCTGCCGCGTCATTGCGGCGTTCATGCATTGAATCGTCGGTTCGTTTGGCGTACATGGTCGTGGCCGATCGTGGCGTAACGCGCAGGGTCAGCGCAGGCGGGCGTATTGTTCGACGATGGCGATCGAAGGTATGCTCTGCGTCGCTGCCACCATCCATGTCCGAATTGTATGTTCGATGCCAATGCAAGCGCCATAGATAATCGTTCGCGACGGTTCGATCGGCTGAATCTCTGCGTGCTCGCGCTACAGAGCGTTGTATGGGCGGGCATCCTGACGTGGCTGTCGCACGGTACGAGCCCGTGGCGCTGGGGGGCGCTCGTACCGTTCTGCCTGATCATGCAAGGCGTGTTTTCGATGATGCACGAAACATTCCACGGTTTCGGGCATCGGCGCGGGAAAATCAACTACTTGATGATGTGGTGGGCATCGACGATGTTCGGCGCCGCGGCAACGCTGATTCACGTGAATCATCTCGGTCACCACGTGCGAAATCGAACGCCTGCGGAGCGGGTGGACTTCGTCGAGCCGGATGCTTCGCTGTGGCGCAAGCGAATCGCATACTACGCGGCGATCGTCGGCGGCATCTGGTTCGCGAGTTTCGCGGGCAGCTTCGTCCTGGCCGTGCTTCCGAGTCGCATTCCGTATGGTTGGGCCACGTACGGACACGACAACACCTATGCGGCCGCGTTCAGAGACTTCGGCCACGCGGAATTCCGACGAATTCGATACGAAACCCTCGCAGGCGTGGCCGCATGGATTGCACTGGGGACATTGCTGGACTGGCGCGTGCTCGACATCTCGCTTGCCTACCTCGCATTCGCGTTTTCGTGGTCGTCGCTCCAATGGGTTTATCACATGCACACGCCGCTCGACGTTGTCGAGGGCACATACAATATGCGTGCCCCCATACTGATCCGCTGGGCATTCCTCAACTTCAACTACAACCTGACGCATCACCGGCGTCCGAGCCTGCGCTGGCAGGAGCTTCATGCGTGCTCCGACGCGGCGGAGACGCGGCCGCTGTGGTACGGTTGGCTGCATGTGTTCGAAGCGCCCCGGCGTTTGCCGAGCGATCCGACACAACTCGAAAAAACCTATTTCTAACGAGAGGACGCACGTGCGTGCACAGGATGCGTGGGCCGCGTTCGGCGCTGCTGCAGAACCCTTTCGCCGCGTGTGGCTCACGGCGCTCGACGCGCCGGGTGACGCGCAGGCGACCTATCTGTCACGCTTGCTCGCCGCCAATCGGAACACGGCGTTCGGCATCGCCCACGGGTTTGCCGATATCGCGGATCCGGCACAATTTCGCGAACGCGTGCCGGTTGCCCCCTACGCTGGCGTGTCCCGATGGATCGATCGTGCACTCCAGGAGTCCACTCCGATCCTGACCGCGCAACCGCCACGCTTCTTCGAGCGCACAAGCGGCGGCAGCGAGCAGCAAAAGCTCATTCCCTATACGCCGGCCTTTCTCGAAGAATTGCAGTTCGCACTGGTCGTCTGGCTCTCCGATCTGCATCACGCCGTGCCCGGCGTCGCAGCCGGCCGCGCGTACTGGTCGATGTCGCCTCCGCTGCAAGCGCGCGGCCGCGCTCCCAACGGCATCATGATCGGGTCGGACAGCGATCTCGATTATCTGGCCGACAGCCCGCTCGTCGATCTGCTGCCGACGCTCGTCGTACCATCGCTATCGGGTGATGCTCGCACGTGGCGCACCGAAACGTTGCGCGCATTGATCGCCGCTCATGATCTGGCCTTCATCAGCGTATGGAGCCCAACCTTCCTGACCAGTCTGCTTCGTCCGCTGTTCGACAACGCCGAACCGCAACGCCGCGACACACTCACTTTCCTGTTCGATTCGCTGCCGCCGAATCGTACGGCCGCGCTGCGGCGCGCACTCGATGATGGTCACTGCGGCCGGTTGTGGCCTCAACTCGCGGCAGTGAGTTGTTGGATGGACGGTCCGAGCAAACACTACGCCGCACATGCCCGCACCTTGTTACCCCAGGCCGCATGGTTTCCGAAAGGCTTGTTTTCCACCGAGGCAGTGGTCAGCCTGCCGTTCGGCGATACAGCCGGCTGTCCCCTCGCCGTCTGCAGCCACTTCCTCGAGTTCCTGCTCGATGATGGAACCGCGATAGGCGTGGAAGAACTGAAGCCGGGCGACACGGTCGAGGTCGTCGTGACGACCGGAGGCGGCCTGTACCGCTATCGGCTCGGCGATCGGGTCCGTGTGACCGGATATGCGGGACGAACGCCATGCGTGACCTTCGTCGGGCGGGCGGACACGCAAAGCGATCTGGTCGGTGAAAAGCTGGACGAAGCCTATCTGGCCGCGTCGCTTTCCAAGTTACTGCAACCAGGCGACGAAGGTTGCGTGATTCCGTGCGCGGACGCGGATCCACCCCATTACCTGCTGTTGCTTGCAAGCGATACGCCGGACGTCGCCACCTTGGGCGTTGCGCTGGAACAGGCTCTCGCCCGCGCTTTTCACTACCGGCACGCACGCACGGTCGGCCAGCTTGGCCCGTTGCGCGCGGTTCGCATACGTGGGGGTGCCGCCCAACTGGCGGATCTCGTCCAGCGAGCCCACGAGCGTGCATGCATCCGGGCTGGGGATGTCAAACCCCGCGCTCTGGTGGCCAAGCCCGCCGTGGCGAACGCACTCCGCGCATTTATCGAGGACGCGTGCTCATGTTGAACATATCGATCGCATCAACGTGTTCGCCGTGCGACGAATCCGCGCCGAATGCCGATGGCGAAGCCTTCGGCGCACTCGTCGAGCAATGGTATGTCGCGAGCACCGAAGCCGAGGTCAAGCGGGACAAACCGTTCGGTACTCGCGTACTGGGCCTCGGCATCGTGCTATTCCGGGCGGCCGACGGCGAGATCGTCGCGCTCGTCGATCAATGTGTGCATCGCGGCACCCGGTTGTCGGCCGGGAAAGTCGTCGACGGCTGCCTCGTCTGTCCGTATCACGGCTGGCATTACGACCAGCACGGCAGCGTCACCCGAATTCCCAGCATCGACAGCGCAAGCGCCGAACCGACCGGTACGACCTACCCATATCGTCAGCGCAGATTGCCGGTGTTGATTCGGCACGGCCTCGTCTGGGTCTATCGCGGGCGAGGCGATCCAGCGCTGAAGCGACCGTTCGACATGCCGCACCACGGCGAACGGCCGTGGCAGTCGTACTATATGATCAATACGTTCGATGGCGATCTCGGTGCACTGGTCGAGAACTTCATGGACGTCCCGCATACGGTGTTCGTGCACGACCGGATTTTTCGTTCATCCACTGGGCGGCGACTACGGGCGACCGTCGAACTGAAGCAGCAAAGCGTCGAGGTCACGTATCACGATGACGGCGACAAGATCGGCATGCTGGATTGGCTGACCAATCCATCCAGGGAACCGCTTCGGCATACCGATCATTTTTATGCGCCGAACGTCACGCGATGCGACTATCACTGGGGTAGCCGCTCGAGTTTTCTGATCATCAGCCAGATCACGCCGCTCGACACACGTCGATCGCGTGTCTATACGTACATCGCCTATCGCTTTGCGTTGCCGGCCGCGCTGCTGCGCGCGCTGAAACCGCTGCTGCACCTCTACACGCATTCCGTGATCCAGCAAGACGTGCGAATCATGCGTGCACACCGCGAGGGACTCGACAACGCCGCAGGCTTCACGCCGTCGAGCGTGCGCGCCGATGTAGTCCATATTGCGATCGGACGGTTGCTAGCCGCGACGCAGCGTGGCGAGCCGTTGCCCGATGCGCAATGCGGCACGAAGTCGATGGAATTCGTGATCTGAGCGTGACCAGCGTGATCAGCCGAGGCCCGCCCGGCTTGAGGCGCACCGCTCACGCGCCCCGTATTTCCGTTAGCCTCCTGTCTGGTGCTGGCTCGCGATCAGGCGTGCTCCGCATGCCAGCAAGTCGCCGTCGCATGCGGCGACTTGCCCGTCGAATCGGGCGTGGCCCGACACCGTCGCAATGAAGGTCAGGCCGTGAATCTCGCAGATCGCGGGATCGTGCAAGCGTGCGATTGCGCGCCCGTTGATTCGCGAGTTCGGCGCCCCGGACACAACGCGTCCGCCGTGACTGTGCACATCGCCTTCGATGATGTATCGCTTTTGACCCATGACGTGTCGATCCGGTCCGTCAGTAATCCCAGCTGAAGGTCTGCGGATGCGCCTGCCGCGACGCGGCGTCCGGCGGCGTCAGCATGACGATCGTGGCATGCAGCGGGTCCCTCAGGTTGATCAGTGCGCTCGTCTTCCCGTCGCCATAACCCATCATCAGCGCCAGCGCGCTCTGAACCCAGATCGAACTCGTTCCGGTGTCGCCACCTATACGACGCTGCATGTCGAATGCGTCTTTCGGGTCGTCAATATCGATATGCTGCGGGTTGTCGTGCAGCGACTGCACCAGCAACGCGAGATTGGCGGTCGAGGTGCCGGTATCGTAGAACATCCGTCCCGGCTGCTCGCCGGGCGCAAGCGTGCCCACTGCCTGCTGCCAGCCGGCGCGGATCTTTTCGATTCGCTCGCCCTTCTTCAACGGCGCCCCGTGGCCGTTGCTCAGATCGACTCGCACGGGCCGATGCAGATTGGCCAGGACCGGCCATTTGTCGTACTCCTTCAGTTGCCACGTCGTCCACGGAATCGGCACCCACGGGTTCGGCTTGAAGCCGTTCGGCATCTTCAGCGCTGCGGTCTTCCAGAACTCGGGGAGCTTCGCGTGCCAATAGTCCCAAGACATTTCATAAACACCGGGCGCTGGCCTGGGATAGGATTTGTGCTGTGCCCAGAAGTAGTTCCACAGCTTGATGACATCAAATTGTGTCTTGGTCTTGTCGATCGCCTCCGGCGCATCGACAACATATGGTCGAATCGTCCGATCGACGCGATCCTTGCGCGTCACCAGCATCGCAACCAAACTATCCGGATATTGCGGAACGAAATTGCCGTTCGCGTTCGACTTGTCCAGATAATCACCGTGTGGTGTGCGCATGTAGCCTCGCGTCACAAGACCATCTTCGGCAAGCACCACGACAGCTGGCAAATCCGGATGCTGGTCGAAGAAGTCGAACAGGCGCGCTACCGCCGTGTCGCCATGTTCGCCGTGAATCTCGTCGAGTCTGATGTATAGCGTGTTACCAATGCCCGCGCCGTTATCGGCGCTATTGATGTGGGTCGCCATGCGATCGGCATGCGGATCGGCGACGTTACGGGGCGGTCCCAGCACGACAACGGGAATAGGCCAGTAATCCACCCAGTTGCGCAATGCATAGCCGAACACGTTGTTCTGGCGCTTGGCGTATTCCGAATCGCGCGTATCACTTGACCACGGATATTGCTTGGGATCTTGCAGCAGCAGCGTTCCGCTCGCCCCAGTTTCATCCAGGCGCATCAATAGTGCCCGTTGCCGGAAGCGGTCAACCGTCACGCCGATACGCCGAATCTCCAATGTGAATTGAGGATCCTGCGATCCCGCTCCGGCCGATGCCACACTCAGCGCAGACTGTGCGGTACTGGCTTCCTCTGGACGTGACGAGTCCTTGCGCAGCGATGCGCCATAGGTAAGGCTCACGCCAGCAGCCAGTAACAGTGGCGGCAGGATCAACAATAGCAATCGCCTTATCATCGTCATATTTTCCAGAAACGAAAATCCATATCTCGCGGTCAACTCGAATGCCACGAGCCAAATCAAAGTGAGGCTCGCGAACAAAAAAATAAATACTCGCGATCCTGATAGACGCGGGACCGATGTTGTCGTCATGTAGCGTCAACCGTGCATATGGTGGGGTGAACGAGCTCGAACCTGCTTGTTGATTTCATCGGTTCTCATCTCGATGGTTTCGCTGACTACGCCTGCAGGAAAGGCCTTGGGAATGACGTCTTCCCCAGGGAAATTCCCTTGGTCGTAATATTCGCAGTTCGCCCTTATGATGTGCAGCGTCTGCTCGTCCAGGTTCGTATGGGCTTTCGTCAATTTGTCGATCCTGCTCATTGGTGTACGCCAGTCGGCGACAGCACGCAGCAGCGTCGCCCAGTCCGGATCGTCCAGCGCACGCGCCTGGCCTACCGACACATCGAACGCAGTCGCACAGCGGTGATTTCTGCGACCACTCATGACCGCCGAGTGATATGAGCTTTCTCCCTTATGCTGATTCATCAGCCGAACCTTGGCTTCATTGAGCGTCTCCTGCCGATAGACGACGATGTGCCCGGGCGACGGCGGTACCGTCGATACGACCCGGCTTACCTTGCACTGATCGTCGGGACCCTTGCCAGCGTTCAGCGACGCCTCGACCTCGGTGGAGGCCGGCAGCGTCCCATCCTCACTCGTTGGCCAGTCGATGGTTTGTGCAGGCAATGCCTGCAACGCACCTTCGCCACTGTTCGTGCTCAATGCAATTTCCGCTTCAAGTTGATCAATGGCTTGCTTGCCGGGCGCAAACTCGCCGTCATTATTTTTCGAGAGCGGCGTCGCTGCGGTTCCCGGCAGCACATTGCCCTCCATTTCGGGATCGAATGGTGGCGTCAATGCTTCGCCATTGATATTGCGCTGGGTACCCACGCTTATCTGCGCCGATTTGATCCATGTCGTAAAGCCACCGGGCAAGCCATGGGATGTTTCGCCCTTTTCCCGTATCGTAAAGTTTCCGGGCGGCGTACCAACCTGAACCGGCTTGCCCTGTCGCAGACGCCGGGTAAAAACGCGCTGCCGGAAAGCCGCCGACAGCAAATTGATAGTCTCTGGCTTGCTTCCCTGCTGCGCCGCACGCACGTCGATTGAGTCGGGCAGGCCCGAGCAACCCATGCCATTGACGCCGCTCAGCCCGACGGTCGCATCCTCCGGGCTGAAGTACGTATACACTTTGCCGCGATTGTCGCGCTCGGCGAACACGACGCATTCATTGCCTTGCGGCCCGCTCAGGCGCCTCGCCTGCGCGGGATCCCACGTCGGCCCGACGACGCCAAAATTGTCCCGGCCCGGCTCGTACTTCAATTGATCGAATGGTGGCGTCGGATATTTGCCGCTCGCCACATGCCCGACCAGGTTTGCCAGGGTCTTTGCACGCGCATAAGTCGTCTGCTGCTGATCCCCACGTTGCAGCAGCCGATCCATGAACTCCTCGCTCAAGCTGTAGGGCGAGTCGATCAGAACCAACGTGTCGGCAGGGCGGTCAGCGGGGCCACATTGGTTTGGAATCAGCCCCTCGACGAGATAGGCCTGGGCGAGTAGCGATATCAGCGTGCCCTGACTGTGCGCAATGATATTGACCGTCCCGTCCGGGTCGATAAGGCGGATTTGCCGCACCAATGCCGCGAGCCGCCGTGCTGCCAGCACCATGTAATGCCGATTTTCCGCCTCGCGAAGCGGATGCGTCGGGTCACCCTGCATCCTGTCGAGAATTTTCGTCGCCATTCCCCCTTTGAAATTCGAGTCGAACATGTCGGGAATGTTGTTGGTCGCATTGGCGAAGAATCCGCCGTTGCGCGCACGGTGCTCATCGAGGCGATTGCCGAACCGGTCGACGTACTGGCCGTTGACGGTTTCCTTATTGGGGTCCCGGGGCAAATCCTCCTTCCCGACGCGCAATCCCCAATAAAACGGAATCAACGGACTCCTCGTCTCTTCGCTTTCCTGCCGACGATAGATCACGTCGTCCATGTTCTTCATCATGTCGGCAACGCTCACTTGGCTCGGGTCGTTCGCCATGCGGCCGTGCGAGTACTCCGCGCCCTTGAAATCGGTGCGACCGAGGCGGTCGTTCAATCCCTCGCACAGTCCGCCTTCGACCGTGCCGAAATCCGTTCCCAGGTCATTCACGCCATGGATCAGGATCGTCGTGCACGGGAAACGATTTTGTACGTCGGTATTGACAAACGCATTCTGTGGCCGGTTGCAATTGAGAATCGCCTGATGTTCTCCGACGATCCGGGGCGAAGAGGTTGTGGTATCGGACATGATCGCCTGCCTTAAGCGTCGAAAACCTGAATGTGTGCAATGTGCATCGCGTCGCTCGATGCAAGCTCCGTCAACCCGTGTGCATCCGAGACACCGTTAATGACCTGGCCATTGCGCAGCGTGATCTTGTACGGACGATTCGGCACGGGATGCGTACCATCGTCACCGTCGGTGCCCGGGTACCGCAAGCGGAACTTCTGGTCGGCTCCTCCGCGATTGAACGCCGGCGGCGCAACGTGGTCCGTCTTCGGACCGACGAAATCATGTCCCGCCGTGTGTGCGGTGAACGCACCGTCGGAACCAACCTCGACGCCGCCACCGACCTTCACGTAGCTTCCGTCTTCCGCGACGAGCCGGATCGACTTGCCCGAGATCAACACTTCGTCGCCGACCGACATGATCTGTATCCCCTTCTGCGCGGTCGCCGCGAGCGTGTCCTGTTGCGCCTGCAAGACAACGGGGCCTTCGCCGGCAATCGCGCGGACGCCTTCCCCCCGCCCGAACAGATGGATGCCCTTGCCAGCCGTCGTGATCACGCGCTGCCCCCCGGCGAATTGCAGGTTCTGCTGCGCGATCTGATCGATGTTCTCGCCGGCGTAGGTCACGTAAGTCTTGGGAGTGATATTGAGCGCACCGGCCTTTGCGCCAAATGCCATCAGCGCCTGAGAATCGCCTGCGTCAGCGTTCGGCGCACGATCGCCGCCTGACGCATGGCCGCCTGGCGTCCAACCCTTGAAAGCGGTCACGACAGCTTGCTGCCCCGTCGCATCGGTCGCCGTGCCACCGTGCTGTCCGGCGTAATCTCCCAACGCCTTGAACAGCTCCGCGCATTCGCCGAGCAATTCGACGAGTTCATCGCGATCAAGCTGTCCGCCGCTCGCCTGAGTACGCGCGTAGGTGGTCAAAAGCATCCCTTGCGCCGCGCGCAACGCGGCTGCCGCGTCGGTGCGCAATTCGGCACCTTGGCCGCGGTCAGCACCCTGTCCGTTATCACGCGGTTGCGTCAGATAGCCGAGATTCAACTGACTATGCGCGTGCTCCGATGCAAGCTGCGCGCTGATTTGTTGCGGTGTGTCGTCGAGACGAAGTTGGTTGTAGCGCTGCCCCTTGATTTCCTTCGTCTTGATACCGGAAAGAAAGCGATTGCCGGGCAAACTGCCGGTATGAGTGAAACTCGCCGGCATGTTCGCGCCGTTTGCCAGTACGCCGATGATGACCAACCTGTCCGGATCTCCGCCGAGGCTCCCGAGCAGAACTTCGGTGCCCACCCGCGGCAAGAACGTCTCGCCGAAATTCGGCCCGGCCAGACTGGATGCCACGCGAATCGGTGCGCTGTCGCTCTCGTTGCTGTTTGTCCCGGCACCCTGCGCGTGCGCATGATCACGGGGTTCCTGCCCGAGAATCTGCACGAACACGCAGCCATTCTCGTCGCAACTGACTTCCTCGCCATCGGCCCCGACCACGCGCCCGGTAATCAACGGCGTCGGCGGAAGGTCAGCCTTGGGATCATAAGGCGGCGTGAGAGGCGTGCCACGCGGCACGCACGAGAACGTATTTTCGTAGCGCGTATCCTGACCAGACGGGTCGCCATCGCTCAGCGACCGTGGTTGCTGAAGCGTGTGGCTGGCGGCGAACAGTGCCTGCGCACGCTCGCTCAACCCTTTGGGCAGATTGTTCCAGATCTCGTGGTGCAATGATGTAATCACGAATTGCTGCTTGTCGGACGGGAGCGCGCCCCACTCGTCCTCTCCGGCGATCGTGATCCATGAGCCGACTGCAAGGTCGCGAATTCCGCTCACGCCGTCGTATCGCACCGCCTGCGCTTCATGAGCCAGAATGCGATCTTCCGTCATCCGTTCGTGGTCTGCCCACGAGTCCGCCATATGCGGGACGTCGATCACGATGTCCGTCAGCAATTTCGCGAGATCGTTACCCGATTCGCCTTGATCGATCCTTGTCGATGCACTGGACTGGTCCACGCGAGCATATCGATAGTCCCACGAAGGGCGCCCCGATTCCCCCGAAATCAGTTGCTGACGCATCGTCAGAGTGGTGATGGTATCGCGCTGTTCCGTTCCAGCGTCTCGTGGATGAACCCGCACTATACCCGCGGCGGACTCGCCCAGTTTCCGAGGGTCATCGCAGAACACCAGCGCATGCACGGGAGAATCGCCGTCTTTTGTCTCCCCGCTTACCCGTCCGGCGCGCACGAACAGCGTGATGCCGTCGCGACGCGCAATCCGGGAGACGAAATGGGCATCAGATTCGTTGACCTGACGTACGAAAGAGCGAACCGGATAGCGGGATCTATCGAGTTGCGACAGGTCGAACTCGAACGCCTGCGCAAGGGCCACACTACGCTGTCGCCATTCGCTCAGGACGACGCCAAGTACATCGACCACGCTCACGTTACGAAAGATGCGAGAGTTGGTGCGCTTGTGCAGCAGGTTCAACGCGTCAGTCACGGTGAACTGGTAAACCGTCAACTCCCCGTCGGTCCGGCCGACCTGAACGGCGCTAATAATTGCGTTGATGGCATGCACTTGGCCGCGGTCCGTGACGATACCGATTGAGACTGGCGCTCCAATGAAAAGCTTCGGAGGCAGATCGCCCTGCTGAGAAATGCAGGTCAACTGACCGCTGATGCCTGTCATCAGGCTTTCACGAATGCTCGCGTGCTGCAACGCGATCTTCGACCCCAGCGCGTGCTGCGCCTTACCCCAATTCAGCACGACTGGCCGGCGATTCGCATCGATTCCCGATACGAAATTGCGGAATGACTCTCGGATATTCACGACGGTCTCTCAGTTTGATTCGTTATGATCCGCCGGATGTTGCTGTTCTATATAGCGGGCGGCTGCGCGCGAGTCTACCAAAATATGACGCACAGGTAAAAAATCGGTATGCCGATTAGCAATTTTTCATGTTATTTGACGAAAAACACTTTCCGTCGCTCTATTTGAAGCGACGCGGAGTGCTCGAATGCCAGCTATCTCCCGAGTCTCTCGACGCAGAGCATTTTTCAAAGCCCACCGCGCGCGGACCCGAACCGAGACTACGCGCATGTAGGTGCCAATCTGCTACGTCCGAGTTCGCCGCCTCACTCCCCAGCATTCGGCGACTGCCAGCGGAGAGCCGACTTTCGATCACGCAGGACGGCTGCCCGCAAGCCCTGCGCCACAGCCCGGTTCCCCATCCCGCCCCCAATAATCCCCTTGACGCCCTATCTTTCGATATATATCTTTAGATATGTTTTACGACACACAGGACACGATCATGCGACACAACCCCTCCCGCGGCCATGCCCGATGCGACGGTCATGGTGCGCATGCCCGCCCTGACTGGTTCGCCGGTCTCTGGTACGCGATCGGCCGCCACCGTCGCGGCGGTCACGATGGATTCGGTGGCGGCCCGTTCGGCGGCCGGGGCGGGCGCGGCGGCTTCGGCGATTTCGGCGACGACGCGATGCCGCGCGGCCGCCAGTTCAACTCCGACGATCTCCAGCTGCTGCTGCTCGCGCTGGTGGCCGAGCAACCGAGCCACGGCTACGAACTGATCAAGGCGCTCGACACGCGCTCGAACGGTTTCTACAGCCCGAGCCCCGGCATGGTGTATCCGGCGCTCACGTATCTCGACGAAGTCGGCTTCGTCGCGTCGCAGGCGGAAGGCAACCGCAAGCGCTATGCGCTGACCGACGCCGGCCGCGTGCATCTCGACGCCCAGCGCGAACGCGTCGACACGCTGTTCGCGCGCCTCACGCACCTCGCTCGCAAGATGGAATTCATGCGCCGCGCGTTCGCCGGGGAATCGGCCGGCGCCGACGCGCAGGACGAATCGCAGGCAGGCTGGCTGCCGGAATTCGTCGAGGCGCGTCTCGCGCTCAAGCGCGCGCTGCTGCACAAGAGCGCCGCCGATGCCGACGAACAGCGCCGCATCGCGGCCATCATGCGCCGCGCGACGGCCGAAATCGAAGGCGGCGCCGGCGCGTGAAACGCGCCGCCCCGTCACAACCCAAGGAGAACGGATCGATGCAGAACACGTCCGAGCGCACCGTCACCCGCGTGCGCCACACCCTCAAGTTCCGGCTGCTGCAGGTCCTGCGCGTGCATACCGTGACGCCGCATCTGCTGCGCGTCACGCTCGGCGGCGCCGATCTCGCGGATTTCGAATCCGCATCGTTCGACGATCACGTGAAGGTTTTTTTCCCGCCGCCCGGCGCGGAACGGCCCGCGCTGCCGACGCTCGGCGCGAACGGCCCCGAGTTTCCGGAAGGCGAACCGAAGCCGGTCGCGCGCGACTTCACGCCACGCCGCTTCGATCGCGCCGCCCGCGAGCTCGATCTGGAATTCGTGCTGAACCATCCTGGCCCCGCATCGCAGTGGGCCGCGCAAGCGCGTGTCGGCCAATGGCTCGGCATCGGCGGCCCGCGCGGTTCGTTCGTGGTCCCGACCGATTTCGACTGGCATTTGCTGATCGGCGACGATACGGCGCTGCCGGCCGTCGCGCGGCGTCTCGAGGAATTGCCGGCCGGTGCGCGCGCGGCGGTCGTGCTGGAAGTCGCGGATCGCACCGCGCAGATCTCGTTCGAGACGCGCGCCGACGTGCATGAAATCTGGCGCTTCCGCGCCGAAGCCGACACGGCGAACGGCGACACGCTGCTGAACGCCGTCCGCGATCTGCCGCTGCCGCCGTCCGGCGACGGCTACGTGTGGGCGGCCGGCGAAGCGCTGTCGATGCGCGCGGTGCGCCAGCACCTGACTGGCGAACGCGGCATCGACAAGTCGCGCATCCGCGCGGCGGCCTACTGGAAGCGCGGCGCGGCGGCCGTGCACGAAACGCTGGAAGACTGAGCGGAGGCGCCCGGTTGCCCGGCGGTTGCAACAATCGTGGCGCCCGCGCAGCAGCGGGCTTGGCACCGGCATCGCGGCTGGTATATATCTATGTCTGCGCGCCGCTGTCGGGCGACAGCCGCCGCAGCCCGCCCAGGAGCGCCCGGTCATGACAAAAGAAAGCCACGCTTCGCCTTTCCTTCGCCACCTGAAGATCGCCGGCTATTGCGGCCTCGCCGCGGTCGTCGTCGCGCTGTTCGTCGCGATGTGCGCGATCCTCACGGAAAGCGCCCTCGACCGCGATACCGCGCGGCATCCGGCCGATACACCCGAGCTGCGCGACGCGGGTGGCGGTCCATCCGCGTCGGCCGAATCGGCCCGCACGCCCGGCTCGTCCGGCTGAAGGCGTCCTGCCGGTTTCCTTTCGCTTACGGCGCCTGCCGGCGCCCCATCACGACCGCGTGCACCGAATCGCCAAGCCGTTCGAGCAGCGCGGTCACACGGTGCCCGTACAGGTGCGCGGCCAGCGCGCCGACCGTGCCGACCAGCACGCCGCCCGCCATGTCGAACGGCCAGTGCACGCCCGCATAGACGCGTCCCCATGCGATCGCCACGGCCATCGCGGCCATCACGAAACCGGTGACCCGCGTCGTGCCGCCGAGCAGCAGGCCGACCGCCATGCTCCACGCGAACGTCATGTGATCGCTCGGAAACGAGCTGTCCGGCGCGTGCGGAATCAACTGCGTGCCGACGCCGGCCATGAACGGGCGCGGCGAGAACCAGACATGCCCGAGCGCCTGCGCGAGCACAAGCGCCACGCAGACGCCGACGCCGGCTTCGATCGCCTGGCGCCGCGCGGGGCGCGCACCGAAGATCCAGGTCAGCAGCAGCATCGCGGGCAGCGCATAGACGAGCCAGTCGGCGGCGAAGATCGCGAGGCGGGCAACGCCCGGGTGCGGCGCAACCCCGGCGTTGATGGCGGAAAAGAGGGCGAGATTGAGGTTCTGCATGAATCCGGTTGCGTGACGCATAAACGACCGGCCGGTTGCCCGGCCAGAGACGAACGATGCTAGGACGTGACCGCTTAGGCGGTGCTTAAGGCGGCGGCCGCCCGGACAAGGACCGCGCGGCGAACGCACTTAGAACCTGCACTGCAACACAAGTTCACACAATTGTCATATTCCCGCGCCGGGTCTCCCGCAAAAGCTCACCCTGCTTCCCGTAAAGACTCACCTTTTTCACATGATGGCGTCATCGACGCGTGCGACGCTGACGCGGCCGGGTGCCGACCGCGCCGTTTCACACCATTCGTCTCAATATTTATGCCGCAAATAATTCGAAATCGGCAACAATTAATTCCATATGCGGCATCGCACAACGGCAATGCACAGGCATACGATTACGACCACTCATCCACGAAGCGATCAACAACAAGGAGTCCGCATGAAACCCAGCGATGTCCGATCGAAAGCGTTTGCGATGCCGTTGACCAGCCCTGCGTTCCCGATGGGCCCGTACCGTTTCGTCGATCGTGAGTTTCTGATCATCACGTACCGCACCGATCCGGACCGCCTTCGTGAAATCGTCCCCGAGCCGCTGCAAATCACCGAGCCGCTCGTGCATTACGAATTCATCCGCATGGCCGATTCGACCGGCTTCGGCGATTACACCGAAAGCGGCCAGGTGATCCCCGTCGAATACGACGGCCAGCCGGGCGGCTATACGCTCGCGATGTATCTCGACGATCACCCGCCGATCGCCGGCGGCCGCGAGCTGTGGGGCTTCCCGAAGAAGCTCGCGTCGCCCACGCTGCACGTGAACACCGATCACCTCCTCGGCACGCTGGACTACGGCAAGGTGCGCGTCGCGACCGGCACGATGGGCTACAAGCACAAGGAACTCGACATCGACGAGCAGACGAAACGGCTCGCCGGCCCCAATTTCCTGCTGAAGATCATCCCGCACGTCGACGGCACCGCGCGCGTGTGCGAACTGGTGCGCTATTACATGCAGGACATCAAGATGAAGGGCGCGTGGACGGGCCCGGCATCGCTCGAGCTGGCGCCGCACGCGCTCGCGCCGGTGGCCGACCTGCCCGTGCTCGAGATCGTCGAAGCCCGGCACATCGTCGCAGATTTGACATTGGGCCTCGGCGAAGTCGTCTACGATTATCTGGCCCAGTAACACGTCCGCACTCCTTTCTCCCTGTCAATCCTTTCACCACGGGAATTCGAACATGAGCAACCTGAATGGCAAGACCGCAGTCGTCACGGGCGCCGCGAGCGGCATCGGCAAGGAAATCGCGCTGGAGCTGGCCAAGGCCGGCGCGGCCGTCGCGATCGCCGACCTGAACCAGGACGGCGCGAACGCGGTCGCCGACGAGATCAACAAGGCAGGCGGCAAGGCGATCGGCGTCGCGATGGACGTGACCAACGAGGACGCCGTGAACAGCGGCATCGACAAGGTGGCCGACGCGTTCGGCTCGGTCGACATCCTCGTGTCGAACGCCGGCATCCAGATCGTCAACCCGATCGAGAACTACTCGTTCGCTGACTGGAAGAAGATGCAGGCGATCCACGTGGACGGCGCGTTCCTGACGACGAAGGCCGCGCTCAAGCACATGTACAAGGACGATCGCGGCGGCGTCGTGATCTACATGGGTTCGGTGCACTCGCACGAGGCGTCGCCGCTGAAGTCCGCGTACGTGACGGCCAAGCATGGCCTGCTGGGTCTCGCGCGCGTGCTGGCGAAGGAAGGCGCGAAGCACAACGTGCGCTCGCACGTCGTGTGTCCGGGCTTCGTGCGCACGCCGCTGGTCGACAAGCAGATTCCGGAGCAGGCGAAGGAGCTCGGCATCAGCGAAGAGGACGTGATCAAGAAGGTGATGCTCGGCAACACGGTCGACGGCGTGTTCACGACGGTGCAGGACGTCGCGCAGACGGTGCTGTTCCTGTCGGCGTTCCCGAGCGCCGCGCTCACCGGCCAGTCGTTCGTCGTCAGCCACGGCTGGTTCATGCAGTAACGCCGGCGTTTCCCCGACGGTAGGCGACTTCCGCGCCACCGCCCTTCTCGAGATGGCGTGCCGTCGATCGACGTCACGCCATCCATCACCGCCGTCCACGGCGGGATTTCTCGGAGCAACTGATGAAACCGCACGCGCGTACAGAAAAGCAGGCCGTCGATGCGGCGGACCTGCGCCACGAAGCCGGCGCGCCGGCCGCTGCGCGGTCGCTGCCGTACGAAACGATCGCGCTCGTCCTGCAGGGCGGCGGCGCGCTCGGCGCGTATCAGGCCGGCGTATTCGAAGGGCTGCATGAAGCAGGCATTCCGCTCGACTGGATCGCGGGCATCTCGATCGGCGCGCTCAACACCGCGCTGATCGCCGGCAATGCGCCCGAGCATCGCGTCGAGCGCCTGCGCGAATTCTGGGAAACGATCTGCCAGCCGGCGTTCTTCCCGACGATTCCGGCCGCGTTCGAATTCGCGCTGTTCAACAGCATCGATCAGATCCGCACGTTCTTCACCGCGTCGCAGGCCGCCAGCGCGATGATGCAGGGCCAGCAGGGCTTTTTCGTGCCGCGCTTTCCGCCGCCGCTGCCGGGCGTGTCCGACCATCCGGAAAAAATCAGCTGGTACGACACGTCGGCGCTGCGCACGACGCTGCTGAAACTGTGCGATTTCGACCGGATCAATTCGGGCGAGACGCGCGTGTCGGTCGGCGCGGTCAACGTCGGCACCGGCAACTTCGTGTACTTCGACAACTCGCGCATCCGTCTCGCGCCCGAGCATTTCATGGCGTCCGGTGCGTTGCCGCCCGCGTTCCCGCCCGTCGAGATCGACGGCGAGTACTACTGGGACGGCGGCGTCGTGTCGAACACGCCGCTGATGGAAGTGCTGCGCGCCCGCCCGCGCAGCGACACGCTCGCGTTCCAGGTCGATCTGTGGAGCGCGCGCGGGCCGCTGCCGCGCACCATGGCCGACGTCGCCGAGCGCACGAAGGACGTGCAGTATTCGAGCCGCACGCGTTTCGTCACCGACACGCTGCAGCGCGAACAGCGCTACCGCAACGTGCTGCGCCACGTGCTCGAACAGGTGCCGGAAGAACAGCGCAAGAACGACCCGTGGTGCGTCGAGGCCGAAGCGATGTCGAGCGGCAAGAAGTACAACATCCAGCACCTGATCTATCAGCAGAAAGCGTACGAGCATCACTACAAGGACTATCAGTTCGGTCTGTCGACGATGCGCGACCACTGGTCCGCAGGTCTCGACGACATCCGCAAGACGCTCGCGGTGAAGGACGGCCTCGCGCTGCCCGTCAACGACGCGGGCTTCGTCACGCACGACATTCACCGCCGCCGGTAATGCCGTGTGCCACGGGCCGGCGCGCCGCCTGCGCCGGCCCGTCCTCCTTTCCGATTCGACATGCCGATTTTCATTGCGCTGTTCGCGCTCATCGCCCTGGGCTGGGGCGCCGTTCACCTGTTTCACGTCATCGCCGCGCAGTTCGGCCAGCCGGTCGCGATCGCGGCCGCCGTGCTGGCCGCCGCGCTCCTGATCGCACTGATCGCGTGGTGGATCAAGCGCCGCCACGACATCGCACCGAACACGAAGGAAGAAGGCTGGACGCATATCGTGCACCGCGCGTGGGGCGAGTTGCGCGTGTCCGCGACGCAAGGGCTGCTGTGGCTGTCGCATGACGGCGCCGACGGCCGCTATACGCTGTCGCAGCTCGACGGTTGCGAGGCCGCGCCGATCGACGGCCGCTGGCATCTCGTCGTGCGCGTGCGCGACGCCGTGCGCGGCGAATGGAAGCTGCCGATGATGGACAAGCGCGATGCGCAGCGCTGGGCGCGCGTGCTCACGCTCGCGAAGGACAACCGGCTCTGAACGCGCGTTCGGGCCGCACGGCTCGCGCGCGTCAGCCGCACAACGGACGCTATCGCGCGCGGAGCGCCCGCAGCGCATCGAGCACGTGCTGCGTCGCCCGTTCGACCGGGCCGGCTCGATGCGCAATCCCCAATTCACGCCACAACGCCGGGCGTAGCGGCCGCATCACGATGCGCGCATCCGGCAGCGGCGCGCCCGCCTCATGCGGCAGCAGCGTCGCGCCGTATCCTGCGGCGACCAGGCTCTTGATCGCGTCGTTGTAGTTGAGTTCGATCCGCGGCTCGGGCCGGTGGCCGCCGAGCGCGAACCATTCGGTCGTGAGCCGCGACAGGCGCGTCGTCGCATCGTTGAGAATCAGCGGCCGCTCGGCCAGATACGCGGACGTCACACGCGCCGGAAGCGGCCAGTCCGCGGGCAGGAAGGCCATCACCGGATCGCGACGCCACGGGTGGATCGCCAGCCCCGCGACCGGCGCTTGCGGCAGCGCGACCAGCCCGACATCGAGCGTGCCTTGCGCAAGGCGCGCCAGCGTGTCATGCGACGTGAGCACCGCGATCTGCACGTCGATATCCGGATGCTGCGCGCGCAATCCGGCCACCGCCTGCGGCAACAGGTGCGCGATCGCGCCGGTCGATGCGCCGAGGCGGACGCGCCCGGTCAACCCCTGCACCTGTCGCTGCACGTCATCCAGCGTGGATTCGACTTCCGCCAGCAGACGCCGCGCCCGCTCCACCAGCACTTCGCCGATCACCGAAGGACGCACGTTGCCGCGCGTGCGGGACAGCAGCGGCGCGCCGATGCGGCTTTCCAGCTCGGCGACATGCAGGCTGACGGTCGGCGGCGCGAGATGAAGCCATTGCGCCGCCGCCACGAAGGAGCCGTGGTCCGCGATCGCGACCAGCGTACGCAGGCGGTCCAGACTGATCTCGCGCATCACACACCTCTCGTTCAGAAAAGCTGAATCGAACGGTCAGCAAATTCAACTTTTCCTATTCTAGGCGTTCGGTGGACGATACGGTTTCCCCCGACGACCGAACGCGACGCACACGACCATCATGAGCTTCCCCACTGTCTTCATCGACGGCGACCAGGGCACGACCGGGTTGCAGATTCACGCGCGTCTGCGCGAGCGCACTGACCTGCGGCTGCTCACGCTTCCCGCCGCCGAACGCAAGGATGCGGCCCGCCGCGCCGACGCACTCAACGCGTGCGATATCGCGATCCTGTGCCTGCCCGATGCGGCCGCACGCGAAGCGGTCGGCTTCATCCGGAACCCGGCGGTACGCGTAATCGACGCGAGTTCGGCCCATCGCACGCAGCCCGACTGGGTCTACGGCTTTCCCGAGATGGCCGACGGACACGCGCAACACATCGCGCAGGCGAAGCGCGTGACCAATCCGGGCTGCTACCCGACGGGCGCGATCGGTCTGCTTCGCCCGCTGCTGCAGGCCGGGCTGCTGCCGCGCGACTACCCGGTGAGCATCCACGCGGTGTCCGGTTACTCGGGCGGCGGAAGGGCCGCCGTCGACGCGTTCGAATCGGGCGACGCCGCCGCACACGCGTTGCCGCTGCAGGTCTACGGCCTCGCGCTCGAGCACAAGCACGTGCCCGAGATCCGGCAACATGCGGGGCTCGCGCACCGTCCGTTCTTCGTGCCGGCCTACGGTGCCTATCGGCAAGGCATCGTGCTCACCATCCCGATCGAGCTGCGCCTGCTGCCGGCCGAGGTGACGGGTGAGCGGCTGCATGCGTGTCTCGCGCACCACTACGCTAACGCGCGTCACGTCGACGTGATGCCGCTCGCGGATGCACGCGCGGCAACGCATCTCGATCCGCAAGCGCTGAACGGCACCAATGATCTGCGGCTCGGCGTATTCGTCAACGCAGACGGCGGTCAGGTGCTGCTGTCCGCCGTGTTCGACAATCTCGGCAAGGGGGCATCCGGCGCAGCCGTGCAGAATCTCGACTTGATGCTCGGTGCGCGATACGCGGCGTGACGCGCCCGCAGGCATCGTCGGCGATGCGTGCGCACGCCCCCCGTAAAAGCTCACCTTTAGCCGGTTTCAGGCCGTATCGTCACCCGCGGCGGCATTCAGGCCGGCCAGCGTCTCCACCAGAAAATCCACGCACACGCGCACCTTCGCCGACGCCGCGACGCGCTCCGGATACACGGCCCAGATGTTCGCGGGCTGGACCGCGTCCGGCAGCACGCGGCACAACGCACCGCGCTCGATCAGCGGCCCGGCTTCCCAGATCGAGCGCAGCACGATCCCGCGCCCGGCCAGCGCCCATTGCACGGCCACCTCGCCGTGGTTCGTCGACAGCGCGCCGCCGACCTTCACCGTCGCCGTTTCGCCGCGCACGGTCAGCCGCCATACGCCGAACGGATGATCGCGCTCCTTGATCGCGAGACAGTCGTGCGACGCCAGATCCGCGAGCGAGCGCGGCGTCCCGCGGCGGGCGAGATAGTCGGGCGATGCGCACAGCACGCGATGGTTCGCGGCAAGGCGGCGCGCGATCAGGTGATCGGCGATGTCGTCGCCGATGCGCACGTCGAGGTCGTAGCCTTCGCCGGCCACATCGACGAGCCGGTCGAACAGATCGAGCCGCACGTTCAGTTGCGGATAGCGCGCGCTGAAGTCGAGCAGCGCCGGCGCGACGACGTGCCGGCCGAAGCCGAAGCTGCTCGACATGCGCAGCGTGCCGCGCGGCACCGTGCGCGTGGTCGACACGTCCTCGACGAGATGATCGACGTCGTCCAGAATCTTTTCGGCGCGCGCGAACACGCGATCGCCGGCTTCGGTGACCGTCATGCGGCGCGTCGAGCGATGCAGCAGGCGCGTGCCGAGTTGCGCCTCGAGCATCGCGACGCGCTTGCTGACATACGCGGGCGACACCGCGAGCTGCTCGGCGGCCGCGCTGAAGCTCGCGAGGCGGACGACCAGGCTGAACACGCGCAGGTCGTCGAGGTTCGGCGATTTATTCACGATTCGTGGAAAGTCGATTAACTTTTGAGCGATTTTAATCCAGATGGAAATAAATAGAATGACGTGACGGGCCATTGCCTTCCCGGCAGCCGGCCAACCAGCCAAGGAGATTTGCATGACCGACAGGACTTACAGGATTGCCGTGATCCCCGGCGACGGCATCGGCCGCGAAGTGATGCCCGAGGGCCTGCGCGCGCTCGCCGCCGTGACCGCGCGCTTCGGCATCCGCTTCGACTTCGTCGAGATCGACTGGGCGAGCTGCGACTACTACGCGCAGCACGGCACGATGATGCCGGACGACTGGAAAGCGCAGCTGTCGGGCATGGACGCGATCCTGTTCGGCGCGGTCGGCTGGCCAGCGACGGTGCCCGATCACATTTCGCTGTGGGGCTCGCTGCTGAAATTCCGCCGCGAATTCGACCAGTACATCAACCTGCGGCCCGCGCGCCTGTTCGACGGCGTGCCGTCGCCGCTCGCCGGCCGCCGCCCGGGCGACATCGATTTCATGATCGTGCGCGAGAACACCGAGGGTGAATATTCGTCGGTCGGCGGCACGATGTTCGAAGGCACCGAGCGCGAAGTCGTGATGCAGCAGTCGATCTTCACGCGGCACGGCACCGAGCGCGTGCTGAAATTCGCGTTCGAGCTCGCGCAGCGGCGCGCGAAGCGCGTCACCGTCGCGACCAAAAGCAACGGCATCGCGATCAGCATGCCGTGGTGGGATGCGCGCGCGGCCGAGATGGCCGAACGCTATCCGGAGATCGCGGTCGACAAGCAGCACATCGACATCCTGTGCGCGCGCTTCGTGCTGCAGCCGGACCGCTTCGACGTCGTCGTCGCGTCGAACCTGTTCGGCGACATCCTGTCGGATCTCGGGCCGGCCTGCACGGGCACGATCGGCATCGCGCCGTCGGCGAACCTGAACCCCGATCGCACGTTCCCGTCGCTGTTCGAACCGGTGCACGGTTCGGCGCCCGACATCGCGGGGCAATACATCGCGAATCCGGTCGCGATGATCTGGTCGGCGGCGATGATGCTCGATTTCCTCGGCAACGGCACGGGCCGCGAACGCGACGCGCACGATGCGATCGTCGCCGCGATCGAGGACGTGCTGCGCACGGGGCCGCGGACGCGCGATCTCGGCGGCAACGCGGGCACGCAGGAAGTGGGCGAGGCGATCGCCGCGCGGATCGCGGGCTGAGGGTCGAGGGTCGTGCCCGGCGCGCGCGCCGGGCGCGGCCGCTTCGTGAATCGGTCTGCGGTGAGCGGCACACGATGCGGTTGCGCACGTATGTGAACGCCGCCGATGCGTCGGCGTGAAGTCGACTGGTGAGCAACGACACTTCGCCACGCGCACTGCTTGCGGGGTTTTTCATCGCAAGCCGAAAGATGATCCGATCGGTGAGTTGCACGTGTCGCTCGCGCACACCGATCGTCAATGCACGATCGCTTCGACACGATCGGTGAAATGCATCGCACGGTGACGCACACCGCTGCACGTCGACGTATGCACCGCTTTACCCGTGCGATGTCGCGTCGACCTGTTCAACGCACACAGTTCGACGCGACATTTCACCTCGTCCCGAAAAATCTCACCTTCAGCGGAAGGCTCCCGAATTTCCTCACCATTGAACCTCCGGTGATGCGTTCGCCGCTCCTTCGAACGGGCGCGAGCATCACAGCCCGAGGTCGGACAGTCCCGGATGATCGTCCGGACGACGGCCGAGCGGCCAGTGATAAAGACGGTCCGCCTCGCGAATCGGCAGATCGTTGATGCTCGCGTGACGATGCGCCATCAGGCCGTTTTCGTCGAACTCCCAGTTCTCGTTGCCGTACGAACGGAACCAGTTGCCGGCATCGTCATGCCACTCGTATGCAAAGCGCACCGCGATGCGATTGCCGTCGAACGCCCACAGCTCCTTGATCAGCCGGTAGTCGAGTTCGCGCGCCCACTTTCGCTGCAGCAGCGCGACGATCTCGTCGCGGCCCGTCACGAATTCCGCACGGTTGCGCCAGCGGCTTTGCGGCGTATAGGCGAGCGACACGCGTTGCGGGTCGCGCGTGTTCCACCCGTCCTCGGCGGCGCGCACTTTCTGGCGCGCCGTTTCGAGCGTGAAAGGCGGAACGGGCGGACGAACTTCGGGGGAAGCGGACATGGATTGCTCCTGTTCAGGGTTCTGGCTGCGAACGCACGCAGCGGGTTCGGATTCGCTGCGTCGGCTACCGCGATACGGTATCGAGCAGCAGTTCAGCCGTCGCGCGCGCATCGCGCGCGGCGCTTGCATCGCCACTGACGAGCGCCACGCCGATCGCGCCGTCGATCAACACGAGCCACTGACGCGCGAGGCGCGCGAGCCCGCGGCGCGCGACGCCGGTTTCGTCGGCGTAGGCGTCGAAGCGCTCGCGCACGAATGCCAGCAGACGCGCCTTGTGCATGCGGGCGACGACGCGCACCGGATCGTCGGCGTCGGGTATCTCGCCCGACGCATTCAGGAACGCGCAGCCGTGAAAGTCGGGCTGCCCGAACCAGTCGCGCAGCACGTCGAACATGCCGAGCAGTTGCGCGCGCGGCGCGTGGCCGCGCGCCAGCGTCGCGTCGACGAACCAGCGCATCCAGCGCGCGTCGCGACGTTCGAGCGCGGCGACGACCAGCGCCTCTTTCGATTCGAAATGCGAATAAAAGCTCTTTCGCGCCGCGCCGGATCGCTTGACGATCGCATCGACGCCGGTCGCATGGATGCCGCCCGAATAGATCAGCGCTTCGGCCGCGTCGAGCAGCCGGTCGCGAACGCCCGGTTCGCCGGAGGAGTCGAGAGGTGTGTTCATGGGTTTACGGTAGAACGATCGTTCTCCGTCGTCAATACCCGGATGAAAAAAGCCCTGCCGATGGGAGGGCTGAATCTTGCGCGAAGCGCCGGCTCGTCGGGTTGAGCCTTCAGCGCGATCCGCGCGGATTCGAGGGTGAACAAATCAAGTGGTGGCCGCGCACCGGTCGAGGCCGATCGCGCTTCGTCTCAGTGAGTCGCCGCGCTGCATGCGGCTCACGGTTGATGTTCCGGGTCGGTACGATCCCGCCTAAGGTTGCGGGCGAACGCTCGCGCGCCAAACGAAGCGGGGAGTGCATGGAAGAGGAAAAACGGGCACGGAATGGCATGACGGCGAGAAGCGAAGCGGCTTCCGACAGGTGAAGCGAACCTGCCATTGCACGTCACCTACGCGGGATCGTGCGACGATTCGGCGCGCGAACACAGCTCCCGAAAAATCTCACCTCAAGCGTTGAATCACGCGTTTCGATGCACGACGGCGCGTGCGTGTGCAAACGAAAACGGGGCGGCGGGCAAACGTGCCGCGCCGCCCCGTCTCTGTCGGCCCCCGACTCAGACGGTCCAGTCGAGAATCACCTTGCCGCTTTCGCCGGACAGCATCGCGGCGAAGCCTTGCTCGTAATCGTCGGCCGCGAAGCGATGCGTGATGATCGGCGACAGGTCGAGGCCGCTCTGCAGCATCGCGACCATCTTGTACCAGGTCTCGAACATCTCGCGGCCGTAGATGCCCTTGATCTCGAGCCCCTTGAAGATCACCTGGTTCCAGTCGATCGCCGTCTGCGCGGGCGGGATGCCGAGCAGCGCCACCTTGCCGCCGTGGTTCATCGCCTCGAGCAGGCTCGTGAACGCGCTCGGCACGCCGGACATCTCGAGACCGACGTCGAAGCCTTCGGTCATGTGCAGGTCGGCCATCACGTCGCGCAGCGACTCGCGTGCGACGTTGACCGCACGCGTCGCGCCCATCTTGCGCGCGAGTTCCAGCCGATAGTCGTTGATGTCGGTAATGACGACGTTGCGCGCGCCGACGTGCTTCGCGATCGCGACGGCCATGATGCCGATCGGGCCCGCGCCGGTGATCAGCACGTCTTCGCCGACGAGGTTGAACGACAGCGCCGTGTGCGTCGCGTTGCCGAACGGATCGAAGATCGACGCGAGATCGTCGGAGATCTCCGGCGGAATCTTGAACGCGTTGAACGCCGGAATCGCCAGGTATTCGGCGAACGCGCCTTCGCGGTTCACGCCGACGCCCACCGTGTTGCGGCACAGATGCCGGCGCCCGGCGCGACAGTTGCGGCAGAAACCGCACGTGATATGACCTTCGCCGGACACGCGATCGCCGATCGCGAAGCCGCGCACTTCCTGCCCCATCTCGACGATCTCGCCGACGTATTCGTGGCCGACGTGCATCGGCACCGGAATCGTCTTCTGCGCCCAGTCGTCCCACTTCCAGATATGGATGTCGGTGCCGCAGATCGCCGTGCGGCGGATCTTGATCAGCACGTCGTTGTGGCCGACTTCGGGGCGCTTCACGCGCGTGAGCGTGAGGCCGGGGCCGCGTTCGAGCTTTGCCAGTGCTTTCATGGTCGCGCCTCCGTCAGATGATGCCGAGCGACTTGCCGACGCGCACGAACGCGGCGACCGTCTGGTCGATCTGTTCGGGCGTATGCGCGGCGCTCATCTGCGTGCGGATGCGCGCCCGGCCGCGCGGCACCACGGGGAACGAGAAGCCGATCACGTAGACGCCTTCGCCGAGCAGCTTGTCGGCCATGTTCGTCGCGAGCTGCGCGTCGCCGAGCATCACCGGGATGATCGGATGCGCGCCGGGCACGAGCGTGAAGCCGGCTTCGGTCATCTGCTTGCGGAACCGCGCGCCGTTCTCGCGCACGCGCTCGCGCAACTTCGCGCCTTCGTCGCTGCCGAGCAGTTCGAGCACCTTCAGCGATGCCGCGGCGATGCTCGGCGTGAGCGTGTTCGAGAACAGATACGGACGCGAGCGCTGGCGCAGCAGCTCGATCACCTCGCGACGCGCGGCGACATAGCCGCCCGACGCGCCGCCGAGCGCCTTGCCGAGCGTGCCGGTGATGATGTCCACGCGGCCTTCGACGCCGCAGTGCTCGGGCGTGCCGCGACCGTGCGTGCCGATGAAGCCGACCGCATGCGAATCGTCGACCATCACGAGCGCGCCGTAGCGATCGGCGAGATCGCAGATGCCTTTCAGATCGGCGATGATGCCGTCCATCGAGAACACGCCGTCGGTCGCGATCAGCTTGTGGCGCGCGCCCGCGGCGTCGGCTTCCTTCAGTTTCGCCTCGAGGTCGGACAGATCGTTGTTCTTGTAGCGAAAGCGCTTCGCCTTGCACAGGCGAATGCCGTCGATGATGCTCGCGTGGTTCAACTCGTCGCTGATCACCGCGTCGTTCTCGTCGAGCAGCGTCTCGAACAGCCCGCCGTTCGCGTCGAAGCAGCTCGAATAGAGGATGCTGTCCTCGGTGCCGAGAAACGCGGCCAGCGCGCTTTCCAGTCGCTTGTGGACGGTTTGCGTGCCGCAGATGAAGCGCACCGATGCCATGCCGAAGCCGTCCTGGTCGAGGCCGGCCTTGGCCGCGTCGATCAGGCGCGGATCGTTCGCCAGACCCAGATAGTTGTTCGCGCAGAAATTGAGCACGCCGGCGCCGCCGGCGAGCCGCACGGCTGCCGCCTGGGGACTCGCGATCTCGCGCTCGGTCTTGTAAAAACCGTCCGCGCGGATCTGGTCGAGCGTCCCGCGCACCTGGGCGAGAAAGGCATCACGCATCGCAAAGCTCCTGACAGGGTTTCGCATTCCGCGGCGCACGGCTCGTGGCGGCGCAACGGCCTGCTACTGTTATAGTCGGTCGTTCGGTTGACCGCATTTATCCGATATTCCGAACTAGAATTCGAAATATCGAACAACTCTAAGCGAACGGAATCCAAATGGCAAGTTCCTCCGGATCGCGGCGCACGCCCGCCGACGCCGCCCCGCAGCCACCGGCCGTGACCCCGCCGCGCGTCGGCGAGCAGATCCAGCGGCTGCGCAACGAGCGCAAGCTGACGCTCGACGACCTGTCGCGCGCAGCCGGCGTATCGAAATCGATGCTCTCCGAGATCGAACGCGACAAGGCTAACCCGACGATCGCCGTCGCATGGCGGCTGACGAACGCGCTCGGCATCACGCTCGACGAACTGTTCTCGCAGCCGAAGGCGCCCGAGACGATCCGCGTGGACGGCCCGCACGACATTCCGACGCTCGCCGGCCACGACGGCCGGTACCAGTTGCGCGTATGGGGCCCGATCGACCTCGCCGGCAAGTTCGAGTGGTACGAGCTGACGCTGCCGGGCGGCGGCGCACTGGTATCGAACGCGCACGAACCGGGCACGCGCGAGCACCTCACCGTGCTGCAGGGCACGATGGAAATCGAGGCCGCCGCGGCCAGCCGCCGACTGAAGGCGGGCGACACCGCACGCTACCCGGCCGACGAGCCGCATGCGATCCGCAATCCCGGCAAGGCCGAAGCGCGGGCATTGCTTATCGTGATACACCGCTGACGGCGCAGATAGTCGGCCAAAAGGTCAGTCGCAGGCCAGTTGCGGAAAATACTGTATGTTTGTACAGTATACGGACATTCCGCCATGCATGGGCCGGAGCCGGCGCACCGAGGCGCCCGTCCCGGTCGACAGGAGCCTGCAATGACAGAAGAACAAGATTTGGCCGCGCTCAGCTTCAAGGCTGCCGCGCATGACCTCGAATTGATCGTTCGCCATATCGCCGCGCGCTACATCCGTCAGCGCGTGCCGCTGACGTGGCGCCTGCTGCATGCGATCGAAGCCGAAGCGCTCGCCGATCTCGGCTTTGCCAGCCGACACGACGCGGGCATGCGTCAACTGTTCGAACGGCCGTCGGACATGACGTTTCCCGAAACGGACGATCCGATCGACTTCGGGCGCTCGAATGCGCTGCCGGCGGTCTTTTCGTTTGCCGTGCTCGCATACGAAGCCGCGGCAAACGCGCACGACACCGCGCGTCCCGCGCGCCCGCACCGCCAGTCCAAGGCGTGGGGCGACTGACGGCCCGGCCCCGGCCGTCGCGCATGGCGGCCGGTTCACTCGCTTGCTGCCCGATACGTTGCGGAAAAGGGCTACCATATACGCAACTAACGGAATTAATGCCATGTCCCTTCCCGCCTCTCCCGACACCGCCGCCTCGCCGGAAGAAAAGGATCTGTTCGACCGCGATGCGTCCGACTGGGTCGCCTCGCCTGAAGCCGCGTTCGACGCGTGGCTGGCGATGCAGGACTATCGCCGCTCGTCGGCCGACGTCTATCGCGCGCAATGGGGTGCGTTTCTCACATGGATGCGCGCCCATCAAAAGAACCTGGCGACGGTCGATACGCCGACCATTGCGAATTTCGTCGGCGAACTGCCGATCAAGAAAACCCAGCGAATGCGCTATCTCCGGCTGATCGAGCGGGTGCTCGATCATGTCCGTCGCACCGAGTACGCATCGACCAATCCGGCCCGCTTCATTGCTCAGGATGGCGAAGCGAACTGGCGCAAGGCACGCGACAACGAACCGACCGGTTTCCTCACGCCGGCGGAACGGGCGACGTTGCTCGCGTATCTGTTTTCGCCGATCGGCGTCTCGGGTTCCGCGTACTGGAAGGAACGCCGCGACCGTGCGCTCGTCGCCGCGTTTCTTGGCGCCGGCATCAAAACCGGCGAAGCGCGCGCACTCACGATTAGTTGCATCAACACGAGCGGCACGTCGCTGCGAATCGAGTCGGCGCATCCGGATTACTCGCGCGACACCCATCTGGCCTCGTTTGCGATCGCGTTGCTCGAAGCGTGGCTCACCGAACGCAAACGCCAGGAGATTCCGGGAGAACTCGTCTTCCCCGCATCGCATGCCGGGCGGCCGATGCACAAGGCGACGATGCTGCGCGCGATCGACGCGATCGTCGAATCGGCCGGGCTCACGTCGTCACGCACGGCGCGCGCCAGCCCGCAAACCCTGCGCAATAGCTACGCGGCCGAACTGTTCGAGCACGACGTGCCGCCGGAGCGCGTCGGCAAATGGCTGGGCTTCATGCGGCCGATCTCGTCGAATCGCCTGCATCGCGCCTGGAAAAACTGGCGTGACGGGCTGGTCGACAGCAACGGTGACGCGTCCGACCGCGACGAAACTCACTGATCGGGAAACGGCTGCTCACGGAAACGATCCGTGAGCAGCCTTGCGTGGCGCAGCCTCACCGTTTCACAGCTCCCGAAAAACCTCACCTCAAGCTTCCCGGATCTTCTCACCTGTGAGGCGCTGCCGGCTTCCACGTCAGGTCTGCGCAAAACGCGCGACGGCTTCGAAGCGGGACGGCCACGCGCCGGACGCGTGCTCGCACTCCGGGCACGCGACTTCAAACCCCTCGTTGCCATGTGACAGTTCCGGTTCGCCGTCGCAATGCGGGCACCGGGTCGGCGCCGGAATCTCGTGATCCAGCGAGGTGCCGATCGCGGCATACGCGTTGGCATCGAGTCGTCCCGCCTCGGCCAGGCGCCGGATCAGCGCGGCGATTTCCGGATTCATTCCGCGGTTCGCGCGCAATGAATTCACGTCGCGCGTGGCGCGCTCCAGTTCGTCGCTCTGGGTACGCAATTGTTCTTCGAGCCGGTCGGCGCGCGCCTTGGCCGAACTCAACTGCTGCAGGAAATCGAATTCCTTGCGCTGGACGTCGCGCAACCCGCTCTGGTACGTCGACGCCATGCTGCGCAACGAATCCAGTTCGACCAGCATCGGCTTGACGCGGCGTTCGGCTTCGGCCACCGCATCCTTGATTTGCTGCGCGTAATGCTCGGTGCGCTGCTGCAATTCGGCCTGCAGCGCATCGATGCGGTCGCGTAGCGCGGCGTTCTGCGCTTGTTCGGCATCGATCCGGCCGGCAGCCGCAGCCAATTCCTTTTCCAGTCGAGCGACTGTGGTGAGCAACGTGGCTTCGCTTGCCGAACCGTGGGTGGTCTGGGACGCGAGCTGAACCTCGAGTTCGGTCACCCGCGCCTGTAATTGCTCGTTTCTCGCTTCCCCGCGCGCGAGCGCGCCTTCGAGCGTTTCCTGACGGATAGTTGCGTCGCGCAACCGCTGTTCCGCGTCGGCCATGTCGGCGCGGACCTGCTCGCGGTCTCCATCGAGGCTGTCGCGTGCGGCTTTCAATGCCTCTTCATAGAGTGCACCGAGCAACGCGCCGGCTTTTTCCTCGACGGCTTTCGGGATCGCCGCGCCGTCGAGCCGGATCTTGGAAGCGGAACGGATGCGCTCCCAGAAATGATCGATGTCTTTCGGGATGTCGCTGGCGCTGCCGGTCTGGGTGAGATCGCGGACGTTGGCGGCCGACGGCCGGATGCCGAGATCGAAGAACAAGCGCTTGCATGCATGCAGCGACAATTCCTGACGCCGTGCACCGCTTGCGCGCAGCGATTCCAGTTCTTCCCGAATGACTTGACGCATTTCGTCCAGGGTCATGGCCATGCTCACAGACAATGAAATGTTGCAATCATAACGAAATACGTATTTATCGATACTTGTTTCGAGGGTCCGTTGTGAATTTACATCGTTTTGCACAGAAATCGGCTCGGCGAGTCCATCCTGCTGACGGTAACCTGGAATTCCGTGAAACAAAGCGAAGAAAGTCAGCCAAGTCCTTGTACTGCAAGCGATTTCCCGTGAACTCCGAATTTGGGCATTTGTTTCACATGATGATGGATCGGGTTGCCTGTGGGTGTTCAGGGGTTGGGGTGTCTGTGGAAAACTCCCCGGCGGATGGCTTGAGAGTATTAGAAGTAAACACCCTTGAACCCTTAGTTAAAAACGTTAACGCCACGGCACAGCCTTATGGCGCAAGGCTTTCCGGCCGACAAGGTGAAGTTTTACGGGAGCCAAGGTGATCTTCTGCGGGAGCTGACGTGATGGGGTTCAGGGAGCTGCGTGAGCCGTTGCAGGAAGGGTCGTGAGCGGATTCGGGATCACAGTAAAACTCGCGTTTTCCCACAGGTGAGGGTTTTCGGGGCCGCACAGCCACAGAACCCGCGCCATGCCTGGCTGCACAGTTTTCTGCCTGTGCAGACATAGGTGAGAACTTGCAGGACGTGCTTCGCGCCCTGATTCTGCCCATCTTTTGGGCAGATTTGGCGAAAGGTGAGGTTTCACGGGACTCCACGGGAATTTGCTGTGAGGATTTCCGGGAAGCGAACGCCATTTTGCACAGCAAAAGTGCTTTTCGGCGCCCGTGATGCCCCAAAGGTGAGGTTTTTCGGGAGCGAAATCCGGGTTTTCCTGCTCCGATCCCCTAAAGGTGAGCTTTTTCGGGGCATCGATCACAGGCTGCGATCTCGCTCATAGGTGAGGCTTTCCGGGAGCCGTATTTGCTGAAAAAATGGTCAAAGGTGAGGCTTTTCGGGACCGGTGACCGGCCTAATTCGCCGAAAAGCCCGCCAGGACTGGCGGAAATCTCGTTTTTGCTGTGCCACTTTTTGGCACAGGTGAGACTTTTCAGGGGCAGACATCCGGTTGTCGTATGAAGGATTCCCGTCGAAAGGTGAGGCTTTTCGGGGGATCCTGGCGATGCACAGCCAAATGCCTTCTGTGCATAAGTATCGGAAGGGATTGAGATTTTTGATACCGCGCCGGTTACGGTGAGGTTTTTCGGGAGTCTTTTTCGGACCCGCTGCGGTGCCGCATTTCTTCTGTAAGGTGAGCGTTTGCGGGAGTCATTGGTAGCGAGTCCCGCGTGTGTTGGACCTTCGTCGGCATCCGGACGAATCGAGATGCTGTGCCACAGGTGAGTATTTTCGGGACCGGACACGATTCGCGCACTGTACAATGCGCGCCCGGGCTGGCGAAGCAGCCGCCGATCGGGCTGCGCGTACCGGTTTCGATGGCGGTTTTCCACGTGTCGAAGCCGAACCGATGTTCCGGCGGACCACGCCTGTACATGCATACAGGCCGATGGGCGGCGGTCCGGGACGAACGGTGAGGTGCAATCGCGACCCTGTGTCGAACTCACGGTTGCGCAGTCGCAAAATTACGACAAATCGACAGGTGAGCCGATACGGGAGCCAATTTCGCACGTGTCCTGCACAGGTGAAATTCTGTGAATCGGCGCATGCCGCGGCACGTCTGGACGAGTCCGGAACGCCGTCCGGGCGCACCGGTGAGCGTTTTCGGGAGCGGTTCGGGTGAGTGCCGTTTTGCCGGCGTGCTTCACCGGCTATGGTGAGCATGTCGTTCTGGACGCACATCACCGCAGGCGCTATCCTTCCGGGAAACTTCTCCTCCGACCCGACGTATGGCCACGACGAAGCGCGCCAAGAAAACCGATGTGGATGTGGTGAGTGCCAGTTCAGCCGAATTGCGAAAGGCCGTCGAGGCGATCGCCATTCAGCCGAAGAGCGGCAAGATCACGCTCCTCACTCGCAAGCTGTTCAATGTCCTGCTGGCCGTCGCGCAGCAGGCCGACGACTCGGGCGACACGTATCGCGCGCTGCTGTCGGACATCGTCGCCAACTCCGCTTTCGATTCGAACGACACCGCGTTGGTGAAGGAACACCTGCGCCGCATGGTGTCGGTGCAGGTCGAATGGAGCACGGGCACATCAAGCCAGAAGCCCGGCCGCAAGTGGGGGATCTCCACGCTGATCGCCGATGCGGAAATTCTCGAGGATCCGACCACCCGCCGCGTGTGGGTCGAATTCTCGTTCGCGCCGAAGATCAAGAAGAAGCTGCTCGACCCGGTCCAGTATGCGCGCCTGAGCCTGCAGTTCCAGAGCCAGCTGCGCAGCAGCGCCGGTCTCGCGCTGTACGAGATCTGCGTGCGCTACCTGACGAACCCGAGTCACCTGACGATGCGCGAGCCGTGGGAATGGTGGCGGCCGATCCTGTCGGGCACGCCCGACACGGAAGCCGGCGACGAAGCGAAGCGCGAGTACAAGTACTTCAAGCGCGACTACCTGCGCCCCGCGATCGCGGAAGTCAACGCGGTCACCAACATCTTCGTCGAGCTGATCGAGCACCGCGAAGGGCGTCGGGTGGCCGAGATCCAGTTCCGCGTGACCGAGCGCAAGCAGCCGATGCTCGCGCTCGACGAACACCCGAACGTGTTCGACAGCACGCTGGTCGACCGGATGGTGAAGCTCGGGATCCCGCTGAAGGAAGCGCAGACGCTCTATGCGGACAGCGAGGAAAACCGGATTCGCGCCGCGCTGCAGATGACCGAGCAGCGGATGCGCAGCACGACGCTGCCGCCGGTGCGCAGCGCGCCGGCGCTGTTCAAGGATGCGCTGAAGAAGGGTTATGCGCCGCCGGTCGAGTCGGTCGACGCACTGCCGGCCGGCACGCCGTCCGCGAAGGTCGCGGCTGCGCAGCCGGACGATCTGAAGGCGCGCCTGCTGAGCGAGTTCGCGGCGTTCCGCCGCAAGGAAGCGAAGGTGCTGTACGAAGAGCAGGGCGACGCGGAGCGCGAAGTCGCGCGCGAGTCGTTCGAGTCGGAGGCATTGCCGACGATGGGCTCGCATCTGCGCGACGACTGGCGCAAGCGCGGCCTCGATTCCAAACTGGCCGAGACGGCCTTTTTCGACTGGCTGGCCCAGAAGACCTGGGGCGAGCCGACGGACGGCGACCTGCTGTCGTTCACGCTGAACCAGTCGCGGGCCGCTTGACGCCCGCTCAGGCCCGCTGACGGGCCGCCGCCGGTCCCCAGCCCTGGTCGGGCGGGGCCGGCGTCCTCACCAGGCCCTGCCGGCCGCTGCCCTCACTCCGACAACAGCATCCGCTCGAGCTGCTCGAGGATCGCGTCGCGCTTGTCCTTCGGGAGGCCGCGCAGGCGCAGCTCGATGCGGTCTTCGCCATACGACTTCAGGTCGCCGACTGACTTGCCGCCGAGCTTGATCTCGAGACGCTGCGCATAGCGTTGACGGCCGGCCGCCTTTGGCGTTTCCTGCGCCGCGACGCGGCCCTTGACGATATCCGACACCTGACGCGTGCTGAGATCGTCCGACACGATCTTGTTGATCAGCCGCAGCGTTGCCTCGGTGCCGCGCGCATTGTGATAGCGGCCGACCTGATACGCCATGTTCGATCCGAAGCGATCGGGGCGCGCGACCATTTCCTGCATGATCGCTTCCGGCAGCTTGCCGATCGACAGCGCGACGGCCACCGTCGACTCGTCGAGTCCGAGATGCTCGGAGAGTTCTTTCTGGCTCTGGAAATGCTTGTCGTCGAGGAAGCGGCGCCACACGACGGCGTTGTCGAACACCGTCTGCGAATCGCGCTGAACGTTGAGGTCGTAGCCGAGCTTGTAGCTCTGGATGCCGATCGGCACGTCGATCACGATCGCCTTGACCGACTCCTTGTTCGCTTCCTTCAGCGCCCGCACGCGGCGGCCGCCATCACTGACGAAATACGTGCCCGGATTGTCGTAATCCGGAATCACGTGGATCGCCTGCTGCTGACCCTGCTTCGCGAGGTTGACCGCAAGTTCGGCAATCGACGATTTCAGATAGAAGTGCCGCGGGTTGAACGGGCTATGCTTGATCGCCTTCAGCGGCAACTCGATCACCTGCCCCGGCGCATAGCGATTCTCGAGGCGCCACGCGCGATATTGCTGCGATTCGTCGATCGACGGATCGATCGTGAATTCCGGAGCAGGCGGAGGGGCGATGTCCTTTTTCGCGGATTTGGTCGATGCCGGGGTCGGCGTGTCGGACTTGACGATGCCGTCGATCGCATTGAGCCGATCAAGCGCCGTGCGCTTCTCGCTCGTCGTGATATCCGGGCGCGCTTGGAATCCTTTGGCAAATTGGGAAGGTTTCATGTGACTCCTTTATGCGCATAAAGTCAGGGCAGCATGGCGACGATTTCGTCGGCGCATGCGCGAATTTCGGCGGCGGCCAGCTTGCCGCCGCGATCGTTCATCTGCAGCACGGTCTGACCGAGCGCCATTGCCTGCTTGTACGCTTCCCGAGTCGGAATCTGCGTCTTCAGCAGCGGGAAGCCGAGTTCCTCGAGCGCACGCTTGAGCTCGCGGGTCAGCATGCGCTTCTCTTCGGTCTTGTTCAGCAGGAACACCGCGCGGAGGTCTTCGTTCATCACCTGCGCCTGCTGAATCAGTTTGACCAGCCCGACGCTCGACCAGTAATCGGCCGGCGACGACGATGTCGGAATCACGGCAATCGATGCGGCCAGCAGGACGACGCCGGAGACTTTCTCGGTGATCGATGGCGGGCAGTCCACGACGATGATGTCGTAGTCGTTGATGAACTTCTTGATCTCGCGATGGATCTGGCCGTCGGCTTCGGCCAGGTTGACGACCGGAAACGGGATGCCGTTGTCGCTGTCGCCGGATGCGCTCGACCAGTGAACCAGCGTGTTTTGACGGTCTGCGTCGATGACGAGGACGCGCTTCCCTTTTTCATGGAACGCGGCGCCGAGATGCATGGCAATCGTGCTTTTGCCGACGCCACCTTTTTGTTGAGTGACTGCAATGATTTCCGCGGCCAATTTTCACTCCTGTTTTGGTCGTTCGAATTCTACAGGACGATATTTGAATTTCAATGAAATTGTCGTTCGACAACTACGCGTTGGCCATTCGGACTATCGGTTTATGCGCATAAACGAGGTGGCGGGGATTGGTGGCGCGTTTTTAGCGGGATGGGGGAAATGGCGAGATTGATGCAGAGCGGTCGATGCGAGGCTCGATGGCTGCCTCTTCACAAGCTACATCGTTGGGGCTGTTCGTCGCAGAGCTGCCTCGGTACGCTGCCCTTTCGCTGGATGGGCCGCGTTGCCTGCGAGCCGCGGAGTTTGTGCGCATAAACTCCGCGGAGCTCGCGGCGATCAACTTCGTTGGGGAACCCGCCGCGCATTCGCGAGCAGGATGAGTGGTCTGTGAGGCTGGACGTGCGTCTTCGATTGCATCGCAGAACCGATGTGCATCGAGGCAACGCCGTCTCGGCCCGCGGCGTTTATGCGCATAAACCAGACGCAACGATGGCCCGCGGTGAAGGGCTGAAGGCAGGCGCCTCGCCCGCGTCAGGAACGCAATGATGTCGTGCCGGGGCGATGGATTATCGATACAGCCATTGTCTGGTGCCATCTCGTGTTGGCATACATCCGCCAGAGGGCGTCTTGCACCGCGCCCACAATCGCAGGCTTTATGCGCATAAACGCGGCCGACGTGTCCCGCAATCACGCGCCCTTTCGCCACCCGGGACAGCCCTCACTGGGCATTGGTCAGGCTGATCACAGTTGCCGGTCCCGCGAGGCCGTTGCCCGGCCTTTATGCGCATAAACGTAACCGCATCTTCGAAGCGTCTCCCAGACACCCGACGCACAGCACATCGCCAAACCGAACCACCTCAGCAACCTGTCGAGAGGAAAACCATCCCGATCGTGCTTGAACCACCCCACCGAGCCCGTCAATGCAGACTGGCTACAATACAGGGCTCCCCATCCAGGCTTGAATGATGATCACGATCTACCACAACCCCCGATGCTCGAAGTCCCGCGAGACGCTCGCGTTGGTCGAGTCGCTGAATACCGCCGGCGCGCCGTTGAACGTCGTCGAGTACCTGAAGACGCCGCCGACGGTCGAGGAACTGGAAACGCTGCATCGGCAGCTTGGCCGCCCGGTTCGCGACATGCTGCGCGACGGCGAGGAGCCGTACAAGACGTTGAATCTGGCCCGCGCGGATCTGAGCGACGCCGAAGCCTACGCGGCGATCGCCGCTCATCCGATCCTGTTGCAACGCCCTATCGTCGTGTATCACGGCAAGGCGGCCATCGGTCGCCCGCCCGAGTCGGTGAAGGCGCTGTTCGAATAATTCTTCCCCGGCGTATTTTTCTTATTGCATCAACGCGACCGAGTCCGGCCCGGCACACGCAACGGCAATCCAGGCCGACGCGACCGCCAGACCGCACGCGCGAGCGGCCGGCGGAACGACACGTCGACACGCCGCGCCGCCTAGCCGCCACCGGACGATCCGTCATCATCCTCCGGCTCCCGCCCCGCCGCCGCTTTCGCGGCCGTCCGCAACAGCGCGATCTGTCCGCGATACGCGCGGCATCCGCTGCAGGTCGGCAGATGCACGCGCACCTGCAGGCGCTCGTGCAGCGTCAGATGCCGGTCGAGCGCATCCGACAGCAGTCGTGTCACGTCAGTACATTTCCCCGGCAGCATCTTCGGTCGTCAGTCCTTTTTCGCTCAGGCAGGTTCGCAGGCGCGTGCGCGCCCGGTACAGCAGCACGCTGCAATGATTCGTCGTCAGCGTCAATTCGCTGCAGATATCCACAATCTCGACATCGAGGAATTCGCGCATCATGAACACGCGTCCGATCTGCTCCGGCAGATGGTCGAGGCAGACCTGGAACAGCGTCCAGAACTGCTGTTGCTGCAACAGCGTTTCGGGCTTCGGCCACGGTCGCGGTTTCGCATGCGGGGCCCAGTGCCCGTTGTCCTTGAACAGTTCGCGATCGAGCACGGATTCGCCGTCGAGCTCCGCATCGAGCGCGCTCAGGCTCACCATCCGCTGGCGCGCGCGCAGCACGTCGATCAGCTTGTTGCGCAGGATCCCGAACACCCAGGTCTTGTGGGCCGACAGCCCCGCGAACTCGCCGGCATGCGACCACGCGGCGGCCAGCGCTTCCTGCACGGCGTCTTCGGCCGCGTCGGCGTCGCGGAGCTGGAGCCGCGCGAAGCGCAGCAGGTCGCGCCGCAGTTGCGCGAGATAGGTGGGATCGTCGTGTGCGAACGGCATGGGTGGGTGGGCAGTGTGTCGAAGCGATCGCGCGTGCGTCACGGGAGCGGGCGCGTCGCGGTGCGAGCAGCTTACTGGGCGCGGTCCGCGCCTGCAACGCAATGTTCCGTCACGAATTCACGGAACCGGCTGTCGCGCTGCGCTATGCTTGCCGAACCCCGTCTCGCACGTCGACCCCGCCGTGCGGCGGGCAATCTGTAACGTCAGAACATAACGCTCGAGTTATCCACAATTTCTGTGGAAAACCTTGTGGAAAGTCGGCCGGACGGCCCCGTGGGACGGCTCGCGGGCTGGCTTGCCTATAAACAGACCTTTGTCGCTCATTCGGAAGTAATCGATCCGATTCCTCACTCACCGGAAGGAGAATGCCATGTCCTATCGTATTGCGGTCGTCGTCGGCAGCCTGCGTCGCGCGTCGACGAATCGCGCGCTCGCGCACGCCGTGATCTCGCTCGCCCCCGCCGATTTTTCGTTCGAGTTCGTCGAGATCGGCGAGCTGCCGCTGTACAGCCAGGACTACGACGCGGATTTCCCGGAAGTCGCGAAGCGCTTCAAGCAGTCGATCGAAGCCGCCGACGCGCTGCTGTTCGTCACGCCCGAGTACAACCGGTCGATTCCGGGCGTGCTGAAGAATGCGCTCGACTGGGGCTCGCGCCCGTGGGGTTCGAATTCGTGGTCGGGCAAGCCGGGCGCGGTGCTCGGCACGTCGCCGGGCGCGGTGGGCACCGCGCTCGCGCAGCAGCACCTGCGTAACGTGCTGGCTTACCTCGACGTGAAGACGCTCGCTCAGCCCGAGATGTTCATCAAGCACGACCCGGCGCGCATCGACGACCAGGGGCAGATCGTCAGCGAGGACACCCGCAAGTTCCTGCAGGGCTTCGTCGATCGCTACGCGGGCTGGGTGCGCCTGCTGAAATCGGCGTGACGTCGTCGGCGGCCTGATCGCCGCGTTCGTTCACGCCGCCGCGCCGGCGCCGCCCCGCGCACCGCGGGTCACGCGCCGGCGTGTCGTGCGTCGCGCGCTTCGCGGATGCCCAGCAGGATCTCGTCGAGCAGCGCGATATCGAACGGCTTCGACAGCACGCGGACATTGACCGTGCGCGTGCGGTCGAGCTCCTCCGCATAACCGGTGACGAGAATCACGGGCAGCTTCCCCGGCCGCTTGTCGATCGCTTCGGCCAGATCGATGCCGTTCAGGCGGCCCGGCATATGGATGTCCGAAATCACGAGGTCGAACGCGTCGTTCGCGGCGGCGCCTTCGATCAGGCGCAATGCGTCGTCGGCGGAGGGCGCATAGGTCACGCGATGACCGAGCAGCGACAGCAGCGCTTCCGTGCCGGCCGCGACTTCGCCGTTGTCCTCGACGAGCAGCACGTGCAGGCCGGCGAGCGCGCCGTTGCCCGCATCGTGCGCGACGGCCGCCGGCCGCGCGACGACATCCTCGGCGCGCGCGCGCGGCAGGTACAGACGCACCGACGTCCCCGCGCCGACCGCGCTGTCGATCGTCGCGAGGCCGCCCGAGCGTTCGCAGAACGCGAAGACCTGCGGCAGGCCGAGCCCCGTCCCCATCCCCTGCGCCTTCGTCGTGAACAGCGGTTCGAACGCGCGCGCGAGCACGTCGGGCGCCATGCCCGAACCCGTGTCGTCGAGCGAGATCTGCACGAAATCGCCGGTCAGCGGGAAGCCGTCCTCGCGGCGCAGCGTGACGTTGCGCGCGCCGACCGTGAAGCGTCCGCCGGTCGCCATCGCGTCGCGCGCGTTGACCGCGAGATTGATCACCGCGAGCTCGAGCTCCGCGACGTCGACGCGGATCGGCCAGACGCCGGGCTCGATCGCGACGACCAGCGACGACTTCGACCCGAGCGACGTCTTCAGCAGCTCACGGCACGTGCCGACCCATTGCCCGATGTCGATCGTCTCGTTGTGCAGCGGCTGCTTGCGCGCGACGCCGAGCAGCTGGCGCGTGAGCGACTGCCCGTTCTTCAGCGCGCGTTCGATCGCGCCGAGCTCCTTGTCGAGATGCTCGACACCGCGCCGCCGCGCGATCTGCACGTTGCTCGAGATGATCATCAGCAGGTTGTTGAAGTCGTGCGCGACGCTGCCGACGAGATTGCCGAGCGCCTGCATCTTGCGCGACTGCCGGTACGCCGATTCGATCGAGCGCCGCATCGACGCTTCGGCCTGCCAGCGGTCCCATGCCTCCTCTTCCGCCTTCAAGCGCTTGAGCGACAGCCAGATCACGGACCACAGCGCGACCGACGGCGCGAACATCGAGATGAACAGCACGCTCAGGTGTTCGTACCATTCATGCCAGATTGCCGACGTGCGGTACGCGCAGCTCACGTAGACGGGATAGCTGCCGACCTGGCGATACGCGACGATCTCGCTGCTCGCGTCGTCGTGACGCACCCGCACGACGCCCGCGCGCGGCTCGTTGTGCGCGTTGCCGAACGTGACCGAGCGATCGGTGTGCGCCAGCGACGGCGGCGGCGGATACGACGCGATCACCGCGCCGTCCGAGCGCGCGAGCGCCATCGTCATCGGCGTGTTCGCGCCGCCGAGCAGGTCGCGGTAGAACGCGTTGAAATACGACGATTTCAGCGCGATCGACACCATGCCGGCGAACGACCCGTCGCTATGGCGCCGCGCGACGCCGGTGTTGAACACCGGAATGTTCTCGAGCTTGAGCGGCCCCATCATCAGTTTCGAGATGTGTTCGATGACCTTGCCGTCGCGGATGCCGGCGAAGTCGTCGCGGTTCGCGATCGACGCATACGGCGCCGGATAGTAGAGGCTGTTGGCGAGCAGCATCCCGCTCGCGCCGAAGATCGACACCGCGGCCACTTGCGGATAGCCGCCGCCGATCGTGTTCAGCGCCTCGTGGATGTCGGATTCCCTGCCGCGCACGGTCGCGTCGTCCATGTCCTGCACGAGGTCGACGATGCGCGCATCGAGCGTTTCGCTCAGGTCGAACACCTTGAGCGCATGCTCCTCGGCCACGCGCACCGTGCGCATCGTCACGTCGCTCGCGGCGGCCTCGCGCGCCTTCAGGTCGCTGTACGCCATCACCACCACGTAGATGCACGGCAGCACGATCGCCGCGACGAGCAGCACGATCAGCGTCACGCGGCGCACCGCGAAATCGTGCTCGGGTGCGCCGGCCGCGTAGCTGCCGTCGTCCTGCCAGTCGTCGGCGGGAGGGGGGGCGGGGGTGTGGGAGTCGGCAGGCCGTTCGGACGTCATCGAGGAAAGCGGGTGAGGCAGCGGTGTCTGTCATCATAAACGAGTTGCGACGGCCCGCCGCGCGGCGCCGTACGTGGCGATCCTGCCGTTCGTACAGGCGCGATCCTGCCGTATATGACAGCGGTAAACCGTCGGATTGAAAACGCGACGAATCCGGCAGCGCAAACGTACACAAGGAAAAATTTTGCGTACTTATCTCGAAAATGGTCGCGGCTATTTTCGGAATGATGCGCGATCGGACCAATTCTGTTCGAAATGGCGAAAATGGCGAGTTGCATCGCCTCCGGTTTACTCCGAGAATCGCGCCTTGCTTTCCCTATGACAGATACATGCGCCCGCCGCGATTGCCGCGCGGTGCGTCGCGCGCACCTGCGTCGCGGCGCCCGTGCGCGGCCGCAAGGCGGTTGCCCGCGCCGAAACGCATGGTCCTAAAGAAATGCGCCGCGCGGTCGTTAACGCGAGAGAGACCATTCCGTATACCGCATCGCCCCATGCCTTTGCCGATTGTAATTGCCGACGATTCGCTGCTCGCTCGCAAACTGCTGACAAAGGCGCTGCCGGGAGATTGGGACGTCGACATCGCGTATGCAGCGAATGGTCGCGAGGCCTTGGCGCTCTATCGTGACGGCAAAGCTTCCGTGATGTTTCTGGATCTGACGATGCCCGACATGAGCGGATATCAGGTCCTGGAAACACTGCGCCACGAAGATCTGAACACGTTCGTGATCGTGGTATCCGCCGATATTCAGCCGCAGGCGCAAGCACGCGTGCGCGAATTGGGCGCGATCGCATTCGTTGCCAAGCCCGTGACGTCGGAGGCATTGCTGCCCATTCTCAAGGAGTATGGGTTGTATGCCTGAATCGGTGTTCACGGCGGAGCAACGCGACGCGTTGCAGGAAATCGCCAACCTTGCAATGGGCCGCGCCGCCGCGCGGCTTGCGTTGCTGCTCGGGCACTTCATCGAGCTGTCGGTGCCGCGCGTGCGCGTCGTGAAAGCGGCCGATGCGAGCGACGCGCTGCGCGAGATGACGGGCATCCACGACAACGTGACCGCCGTGCGCCAGGGTTTTCGTTCCGACATCAAGGGCGAGGCGATCGTGCTGTGCCGCACGGCGGGCGTCGCGCGGCTCATGTCGGTCGTCGACCGCACGTTCGGCGACGGCGTGTACGGCGGCATGGCGACGCCGGACGAACTCGTGTTCGACGTCGCGAACGTGCTGATGGGCGCCTGCGTCGCGTCGATCCTCGACGAACTCGGCCGCAAGCCCGTGTTCTTTCCGCCGGGGCTGCTCGGCGCGAACGTGTCGTTCGACGACGTGTTCCAGCCGAACGAACTGGGATGGAGCGTCGCGCTGCTGCTCGAGGTCAACTTCGGGCTCGAGAACCACATGTTCCGCGCGCATTTCGTGATGTTGATGGCCGAGGATTCGATGCGGCTGATGGGCGACGCGCTCGACGCGTTGCTGTCCGCGCTATGACGGCCGCCGCCCCGTCGCTGAGCGACCTCGTGATCGAGCGCGTCGGCTTCGGCCTGTTCGTGCTCGACCGTTCGATGACCGTCCTGATGTGGAATCGCTTCATGCAGGACCACAGCGGGATCCCGGCCGCCGACGTGATCGGCCGCAACCTGTTCGACCGCTTTCCGGACCTGCCGCGCGCGTGGCTGTCGCGCAAGCTCGAGAGCGTGTTCCAGCTCGGCAGCTTCGCGTTCAGCTCGTGGGAGCAGCGGCCCTACCTGTTCCGCTTCGAGCACGACCGGCCGATCACGGGCGGCGTCGACTACATGCAGCAGGACTGCACGTTCATGCCGCTCACGCGCGGCCGCGACGTCGAGGCCGTATGCGTGACGATCTCGGACGTCACGCATGTGAGCGTGATGCAGCGAGAGCGCGAGGAAGCGGTCGCGAAGCTGCGCGAGCACGCGAATCTCGACGGGCTGACCGGCATCGCGAACCGGCGCTTCTTCGAGGCGCGGCTCGGCGACGAATTCGCGCGCTGGCAGCGCTACGGCGGCGACCTGTCGGTGCTGCTGTTCGACCTCGACCACTTCAAGACGATCAACGACCGCTTCGGGCATGCGGTGGGCGACGCGGTGTTGCGCGAGACGGCGCGCCGCGTCGCGTCGATCGTGCGCGCGCAGGATACGTTCGGCCGGTTCGGCGGCGAGGAATTCGCGCTGTTGCTGCCGTGCACGACGCTCGACGAGGCGATGCGGGTGGCCGACAAGGTGCGCGACGCGATCGGCAGCGTGCCGGTCGACGCCGAGGGCGTCAGCGTGCCGGTCACGGCGAGCGTCGGCGGCGCGTGCGCGAAAGCCGGCGCGCCGACCTGCGACGTACTCGTCAACGAGGCCGACGCCGCGCTCTATCGGGCGAAGCGGCTCGGGCGCGATCGGTCGGTCGCGTACGCCGACTGACCGCGCCCGCTCCGCTCAGCTTTTTGCGATGTCGGCGAGCACGCCGGCCAGCACGGCCGGCTGCGACACGAACGGCGAGTGGCTGCTGTCGAGCTGGTGCACGTGGGTCGGGTTGCCGGGCGCGAATGCGTCGGCTTCGTCGATGAAGCGTTGCTGCAGCGCGGGCAGGATCACGCGATCGGCCAGGCACTTGATGTAGTGGCGGTCGATCGCGCCCCAGCGTGCGGCGGTCGTCGGAATCGCGGTCGCGAACGGCGCGGCCGGCACGTCGCAGCTCATCAGATTCGCGACCGCGTCGAAATCGGCTTGCGGCACGTCTTCGTACAGCGCGCGCTTCATCGATGCGCGATACGCGGCGTCGCCGCTGTGCGGATCGACGCGCAGCGCGCCGGCCACGCGCGGGCTCGCGAGCATCAGCGGGCCGAGCAGCTCGCCGTTGTTTTCCGGCGCGCGCACGTAGTCGAGGCCCGGCACGCCCGACGCGGGCATGAAGGCCGCGAGATAGACGATCTTCGCGATCTTGTCCGGCGCGCGTTCGGCGGCCGCCGTGATCGCGAGGCCGCCCATGCTGTGCCCGACCAGCACGACCTTGCCGCGGCCGAGCGCGTACGCGTCGTCGACGGCCTGCGTCACCTGCGTCGCGTAGTCGTCGAGCGTCGTGTTGGCGACCGGCGACGGCTCGGCGCCGAACGCGTCCTTATCGAGCGGCCGGGCGAGATACGACGCGGGAAAGCGCGCATGGATGCCGTGCGCGGGCAGGTCGCGCGCGATCGACAGGTAGCCGCGCGCGGCCAGCGCGGCCGCCACGTGGGCGTAGCACCACGCGCCATGCCACGCGCCGTGCACGAGCACGAAAACGGGATGATCGGACGGCGGGGTGGCGGGGGCGTTCGTCTCCATGGTGTCCGTATTTTTTCGAGAAAGGTGTCATCTTAGACGAACCGGCCGCCATCGAGACGCGCTCGCGCGGCGCGTTTCCTGACCGGTAACGATCCGTCCCTTTGTGTCGCGCAGGCCACATTTCGTCCGGATCCGATTTGAATTTGTGCCGAAGCGCGCTAATTTGTTGCTTTGCCTGCGATTGCACCCCATGAACGTCGACTATCTCTTCTATCGGAAGCCGAACAAACCCGGCCCCTATTCGCTCGACGACCTGGGCGACATCGCGCCGCCGATCGGCCCGGGCGCCGTGGTGCGCGCGGGAATCGCGCGCGTGTTCGAGCAGATCGACTGGCAGGAATCGCCCGACGTCCCGGGCGCGTGGTTCGGTACCGGCGGCGCGGTTTTCCAGTTCACCGCCGAGCCCGACGGCCGCGTGACGAGCTTCATGGGCTCGCGCCTCGAGCGCCGCTCGATGCTGCAGCTCACGCGCGAAATGGGGCTCATCGCGCTCGATCTGCAGCGCGACATCGTGTACGGCTGACGCGCGTTCGGGCGGCCGTTCGCAAAGGCCGGCCGCACCGGCCCGCCGGTGGCGCTCGACACCCCGCCGGACAGGGCGCGCGTCCGCCATCGAACTTCAAAGATTGCTATACTTTCGCCCAATTCCGGCTTCCGGCCGGTAATTTGTGCCTGTCTGCGTCGATCGTTCGCATATCTCGCACGCATTCGACGCCCTGACCATCCCAGCCGGGCATGGCTTCTTCAATCGCCCCGCGTGGGTGTCTCCGTGGAGCTTCGTCTTGGCCGTTTCCCATTCCGTCGTGGACGAACAAGAAACCGACGCCGCTGCCGTCACATCGGGCAGCTCCTTCTATCTGGCGATGCGCATCCTGCCGGCCGTGCAGCGCGATGCGATGTTCCAGGTCTATGCGTTTTGCCGCGCGGTCGACGACATCGCCGACAGCGACCTGCCGCGCGCCGAGCGCACCGCGGGCCTGAATCGCTGGCGCGCGGACATCGACGCCTGCTTCGCCGGCCGCCCGCCGCGCCACCTCGTCGCGCTCGATCGCGAGATTCGCGCGTTCGACCTGCAGCGCGACGATTTCCACGCGATGATCGACGGGATGGCGATGGACGCGGTGGAAGACATCTGCGCGCCCGACGAGCCGACGCTCGACCTGTTCTGCGATCGCGTGGCGAGCGCGGCCGGCCGGCTGTCGGTGAGGATTTTCGGGATGCCGGAAGCCGAAGGGATCACGCTGTCGCACCACCTCGGCCGCGCGCTGCAACTGACCAACATCCTGCGCGACATCGACGACGACGCGGCGATCAACCGGTGCTACCTGCCGCGCGAGCTGCTTGTGCGCGAAGGCATCGCGATCACCGATCCGGCGACGATCGTGCGCGATCCGGCGCTGCCGCGCGTGTGCGCGACGCTCGTCGAGCGCGCGCTCGAGCACTTCCGCCAGGCCGACGCGGTGATGGATACCTGCCCGCGTGCGCAGGTGAAGGCGCCGCGCATCATGTCGGGCGCGTATCGCTGCATTCTCGAGGCCGCAATCGCGCGCGGCTTTGCCGCGCCGCGCGCGCCGCTGCGCAAGCCGAAGGCGCGCATGCTGATGATCGCCGCGCGCTACGCGCTGTTCTGAGTCGACCGACGCGATGCCCAGAACCGTCCACGTGATCGGCGCAGGACTCGCGGGCCTGTCGGCCGCGGTCGAGCTGCAACGTCGCGGGCGGCGCGTCGTGCTGCACGACGCGCATGCGCACGCGGGCGGCCGCTGCCGCTCGTGGTTCGACGGGACGCTGAACACGACGCTCGACAGTGGGCTGCACACGGTTTTCGCGGGACAGCCCGCGACGCAGCGCTACCTGCGCGCGATCGGCGCGGTCGATCAGCTCGCGGGGCCCGCGCTGGCTGAATTCCCGGTCATCGACATCGCGTCGCAGCAGCGCTGGACGCTGCGTTTCGGCAGCGGCCGCTGGCCGTCGTGGCTGTTCGATGCTGCGTCGCGGGCGCCGGGCACGACGCCGCTCGACTATCTCGCGCTGGCCCCGCTCGCATTCGCCCGCACGGGCCGCTCGCTCGCGCAGACGATGCGATGCGACGGCGTGCTGTGGGATCGCTGGCTGCGACCGTATTTCCTCGGGGTGCTGAATATCGAGCCGCGCCACGCGAGCGCCGAACTCGCGCGCGCCGCGCTGTGCGGCACGTTTGCCGCGGGCGGCCCCGGCTGCCGTCCGCTCGTCGCGCGCCGCGGGCTCGGCAGCGCGTTCGTCGAACCGGCGCTGCGGATGCTGCAGTACGGCGGCGCGCAGATCCGCCTGAATTCGCGGCTCGACGCGTTCGAATTCGGCGCGCACGGCAATGCGGTCGATGCGGTGTCGGTCGGCGGCGAGCGGATCGATCTCGCGCCGGGCGACGCGGTCGTGCTGGCCGTGCCGCCCGAGGTCGCGCAGCCGCTCGTGCCCGAACTCACCGCGCCCGATACCTTCAGCGCGGTCGTGACCGCGTATTTCGCGGTCGAATCGCCGGCCGGTCATCCACTGCAGACGATCGTCGTCAACGGCGTCGTCGATGCGGTGCGGACCGGCGACGGCCAGCTCGCGGCGACGATCCGCGATGCGGGCCGCTGGCTCGACATGCCGCGCGACACGCTCGCGCGGCGCATCTGGGAAGACGTCGCGCGCGTGACCGGCGCGAACCCGGAAACCATCCCCGCGTGGCAACTCGTCGTCGAGCCGCGCGCGGGCTTTGCGGCGGTGCCGTCGCAGGAAATGAAACGGCCGGCCGTGCGTACGCGCTGGACCAATCTTGTACTCGCGGGCGACTGGATTGCCACTGGCCTGCCCGCCACGATCGACGGCGCGATCCGTTCCGGCCAGCTGGCCGCGGACGTGCTCCAGACGCAATAAAGAGAGGGACCGATGAACGATCTCACCGAAATGGCTACCTTGTCCGCCGGCGCCGTGCCGGCCGACGTCGACGCGGCTGTCGCGCGTGCGACCGACGCGCTGCTGGCCGCTCAGCAAGCGGACGGACACTGGGTCTACGAACTCGAAGCGGATTCGACGATTCCTGCCGAATACGTGCTGCTCGTCCACTATCTGGGCGAGACGCCGAACCTCGAGCTCGAACAGAAGATCGGCAAGTATCTGCGCCGCATCCAGCAGGCCGACGGCGGCTGGCCGCTGTTTACCGACGGCGCACCGAACATCAGCGCGAGCGTGAAGGCGTATTTCGCGCTGAAGGTGATCGGCGACGACGAGAACGCCGAGCACATGCAGCGCGCGCGCCGCGCGATCCATGCGATGGGCGGCGCCGAGATGTCGAACGTGTTCACGCGCATCCAGCTCGCGCTGTACGGTGCGATTCCGTGGCGCGCGGTGCCGATGATGCCGGTCGAGATCATGCTGCTGCCGCAGTGGTTCCCGTTCCATCTGTCGAAGGTGTCGTACTGGGCGCGCACGGTGATCGTGCCGCTGCTGGTGCTGAACGCGAAGCGTCCGCTCGCGAAGAACCCGCGCGGCGTGCGCATCGACGAGCTGTTCATCGACCCGCCCGTCAACGCCGGGCTGCTGCCGCGCCAGGGCCACCAGAGCGTGGGCTGGTTTGCGTTCTTCCGCGTGGTCGACCATGCGCTGCGCGCGGTCGACGGCCTGTTCCCGAGCTACACGCGCGAACGCGCGATCCGTCAGGCCGTGTCGTTCGTCGACGAGCGCCTGAACGGCGAGGACGGCCTCGGCGCGATCTATCCGGCGATGGCCAACGCGGTGATGATGTACGACGTGCTCGGCTACGCGGAAGACCATCCGAACCGCGCGATCGCGCGCAAGGCGCTCGAGAAGCTGCTCGTCGTGCAGGAGGACGAAGCGTATTGCCAGCCGTGCCTGTCGCCCGTGTGGGACACGTCGCTCGTTGCGCATGCGCTGCTCGAGACCGGCGATGCACGTGCGCAGGAAGCCGTGCTGCGCGGCCTCGAATGGCTGCGTCCGCTGCAGATCCTCGACGTGCGCGGCGACTGGATCTCGCGCCGCCCGAACGTGCGGCCCGGCGGCTGGGCGTTCCAGTACGCGAATGCGCACTACCCGGACGTCGACGATACGGCCGTGGTCGTGATGGCGATGGACCGTGCGCAGAAGCTCACGCAGTCGGACACGTATCGCGAATCGATGGCGCGTGCGCGCGAATGGGTCGTCGGCATGCAGAGCAGCGACGGCGGCTGGGGCGCGTTCGAACCTGAAAACACGCAGTACTACCTGAACAACATCCCGTTCTCCGATCACGGCGCGCTGCTCGATCCGCCGACGGCCGACGTGTCGGGCCGCTGCCTGTCGATGTTGGCGCAGCTCGGCGAGACGCCGCTGAACAGCGAGCCGGCCCGCCGCGCGCTCGACTACATGCTGAAGGAACAGGAGCCGGACGGCAGCTGGTACGGCCGCTGGGGGATGAACTACGTGTACGGCACGTGGACGGCCCTGTGCTCGCTGAACGCGGCCGGCCTGACGCCGGACGATCCGCGCATGAAGCGCGGTGCGCAGTGGCTGCTGTCGATCCAGAACAAGGACGGCGGCTGGGGCGAAGACGGCGACAGCTACAAGCTCAACTACCGCGGCTACGAGCAGGCGCCGAGCACGGCGTCGCAGACGGCCTGGGCGCTGCTCGGCCTGATGGCGGCGGGCGAGGTGAACAACCCGGCCGTCGCGCGCGGCGTCGATTATCTTGTCGCGCAGCAGAACGAAGAAGGCCTGTGGGACGAGACGCGCTTCACGGCGACGGGCTTCCCGCGCGTGTTCTACCTGCGCTACCACGGCTATCGCAAGTTCTTCCCGCTGTGGGCGCTCGCGCGCTACCGCAACCTGAAGCGCGCGAACGCGACGCGCGTGACGGTCGGGATGTAACGCGTGGCGACGACGCAGCACAACGGCGCATTGCCCGTCATCGCGGTCACAGGGATGGCGTTCGAGGCGCGCATCGCGCGCGGCGACGGCGTCGAGGCCGTGTTCGCCGCGCGGGCCGACCGGCTCGAGCGCGCACTGGCCGAAGCGACCGCGCGCGGTTGCGCGGGCATCGTCAGCTTCGGTACCGCGGGCGGGCTCGCGCCCGACCTCGCGCCGGGCGCGCTCGTGATCGCGGACGCGATCGACGGGCCGTTCGGCCGCGTGCAGACCGATACGGGCTGGAGCGCGCGGCTCGTCGCCGCGCTGCACGACACGCCTGTGTGGGCGCGGGTCACGCGCGGCACGATGGCGGCGGTCGGCGCGCCGGTGGTCAGCGAGCAGGACAAGACGTCGCTGCATCGCGCGAAAGGCGCGCTCGCCGTCGACATGGAGTCGCATATCGCGGCGGCCTTCGCGGCCGCGCGCGGCGTGCCGTTCGCGGTGTGCCGCGCGATCGTCGATCCGGCGTGGCGCACGCTGCCGCGCGCGGCGACGGCCGGCCTGCGCGACGACGGCAGCACGGCGATCCTGCCGATCCTGCGCGAACTGCTGAAGCAGCCGTCGCAGTTGGGTCCGTTGCTGCAGGTCGCGGGCGATGCGCGCGCGGCGCGTACGACGTTGATTCAGGCCCGGCATGCGTTCGAGCGTGCGGGGGCGATGCGGATCGTCTGAGCGGCGTTCGCCGCTGTCCTCTTCCCTGCTTCTCGGTTTGCCGTTTCGCGCGGACAAAAAAAGAGCGCTGCATGATGCAGTGCTCTTTGCTTTTGCGCGGCCGCCGTTGCGGCGTTACTGCGCGGCCGGGCTGCTTGCCGGCGGCGTCGGCATTGCCGGCGCGATCGGCGCGCCGTTGGCGGCCGGCGCTGTCGTCGCTCCAGCCGACGCAGCAGCCGGTGCGGCAGTCGACGCAGCGACCGGCGCAGCAGCAGGCGCACTCGCCGGCATCGCACTATCCGCACCCGGATCGTCGTATTGCGGCAACCCCGGCGCGGCCGGCGCGTTGTTCGGCGTGGCGCCCGATGCGCCGCCCGACTCGCCCGGATCCTCATAGTTCGGCAAGCCGCCCGGCGTGGTCGGCGTGGCCGCCGGCACCGCGCCGGCTTCACCCGGCTCCGCGTAGTTCGGCGCCGCGGCCGATGCAGACTGGCCGTGATACGTCAGCGATTTGCGCTGCTGCAGATAAGCGTCGCGCACGAACGAATACGGATCGAGCGCGGCCTGCTTCAGCAGATCGGTCGCGCCGAGCAAGTCCGAGCGCGCGCTGATGAACTGCGCGATGTACATCGGATTGCGCGCGGCCGGCTCGATGTAGTTCAGCAGGTTGAAGCGCACGTCCACCGCGCGGCCGACGCCGTCGCGGATCGTGCTCGGCCCGAACACGGGCAGCACGAGGTACGGGCCGGACGGCATGCCCCAGCGCGCCATCGTCAGCCCGAAATCCTGGTGATGCTTCGGCAGCCCGGCCGGCGTCGCGATGTCGATCAGGCCGGCGACGCCGAACAGCGAGTTCATCGCCACGCGCATCAGATCCTGCGTCGCATCGGTGATGCGCAACTGCAGCAGGTTGTTCGCCATGTTGCCGAGATCGCCGAGGTTCGAGAAGAAGTTGCTGATCGCGGTGCGCACCGGCGTCGGCGTGACTTTCTGGTAACCCTTCGCGATCGGCTGCGCGATGTGCGTGTCGACCGTGTCGTTGAACGTGTACATCGCCCGGTTCATCGGCTCGAGCGGGTCGTTGGGATTGCGGTTCGGTCCCGTCGCGCAGCCGGTCAGCATCGCGCTGGCGGCGACGGTCGCCGCAATGATTCGCACCTTATTCATTGATTCCTTGCGATTGGTTCTTGGCGCGGTTGACGCGCGGTTTGCCCATCAGGACGGGCTGGAACACCACGGCGCCGATCAGCGTACAGGTCAGGGCCAGCGCGAGCAGCTTGCCCATGCTCGACGTGCCCGGATGGTGCGACAGCCACAGGCTGCCGAAGGCGGTCGCCGTCGTCGCGGCGCTGAACAGCACGGCGTGCGTGAGGCTCGAATGCAGCAGCCCCGTCTGCCCCGCACGCCACGCCATCACGAAATACACCTTGAACGCGACGCCGACGCCGAGCATCAGCGGCAGCGCGATGATGTTCGCGAAGTTCAGCGACATGCCGAGCACGACGCACATCTCGAGCGTCACGATGCCCGACACGAGCAGCGGCACCAGCGTGCGCAGCACGTCGCCGAAGCGGCGCAGCGTGACCCACAGCAGGACCGTGATCGAGATGATCGACCACAGCGCCGCGTGCAGGAACGCGTTGATGATCGTGTCTGCCGAATGCAGGATCGAGATCGGCCCGCCGGTCGCGCCTGGTTCCGCGGCCTTCACGGCCTTGGCGAAACGGCGCAGCATCGTGTCGTCGTTCGGGTCGACGCCCTTCGGCACCTTCGGCGAGATCTGCACGAGCGCGTGGCCGTCCGGCGCGACCCAGTCCCGCACGACTTGCGGCGGCAGCGATTCGCGCGTGATGTCCTGCGGCTGCAGCAGCGCAGCGAGCTGGTTGAGCGCGATGCGCAGCGTATCGGCGAACGCGCGTTCGGCACGGTCGCGCGTCGCGCTGTCGGCGGCGGCGAGCTTCGCGAGCGACGCGGACAGGTGCTGCGCGGCCGCGGCGCCCGGGCCCGGGTGATCCTCGGCCGCATAGCCGAGCAGATCGGACACGCGCTTGAGCGCGGCCACGCGTTGCGCGTCGGTCGCGGGCGGCGCGGCCGGCTGCGTCAGCGCGGGCAGCAGCTCGCTCGCAGCTGCGGCGATCGCCGCGCGCTTGGCTGGCTGATCGGCGGGGATGAAGGTCGACAGCGTGGTCGTGCGGCCGACTTCCGGCAGCGCATCGAGGCGCTTCGCGGCCGCATCGGCTTGCGCGAGCGATGGCGCGAGCAGCGTGACGTCGTTGACGGCGGCTTCCGGCGAATCCTTCAGCGCGAGCAGCGTCGCCATCGATTCGCTGTTCGGATCCTTCAGGTGCAGCGGGTTGAAGTCGAAATGCAGGAACGCAAGCAGCGGCAGCGCGCCGATCACGACCGCCAGCGTGCCGATCAGGATCGGCTTGCGATGGCGATCGAGGTAATCGTCGACCGGCGCGAGCCACGGGAAGCCCGGCGTCTTCGATTCGCCCGGCGGCGCGAACAGCCGCAGCAGCGCGGGCAGCAGCGTGAGCGTGGTCAGCAGCGCGACGAACATCCCGACGCCCGCGATCAGGCCGAGCTCGGACACGCCGCGATACGCGGTCGGGATGAACGAGAAGAAGCTTGCGGCGACGGCGGTCGTGGCCAGCGCGAGCGGCATGCCCATCGAGTGCGCGGCGCCGATCAGCGCGTGATCGATGCGCTCGTCGCGGAAGCGTTCCTCGCGGTACTTCACGCCGTACTGGATCGAGAAGTCGACGCCGAGGCCGACGAACAGCACCATGAACGCGACCGAGATCATGTTCAGCGAGCCGACCATCGCGAGGCCGAGCGCGGCCGTCACGACGAGGCCGACGAACAGCGTGACGAGCACCGAGCCGATCATCCGCTTCGAGCGCAGCGCAAGCCACAGGATGACGAGCACGGCGAGCAGCGTGAGCACGCCGTTGAGCGCGGCGCCGTCCTCGACCGACGCGAATTCGTCGTCGGCGAGCGGCTGTTCGCCGGTCAGGCGCACGGCCGCGCCGTAGCGCTTTTCGAGGTCGAGCGAGCGGGCCGCGTCGCGGATCACCTGGCTCGTTGCCGCGCCGGCCTTCAGCGCGCCGTAGTTGACCACCGGCTGTACGGTGACGAACGCGCGCGCGGGCTGCCGCGCGGCGTCGTTGTCGACCAGCGCGCGCCACGAGAACGCGGCCGGCTTGCCGGCCAGCACGTCGTCGACCGTCGCCGCGCTGCGCGCGAGCAGCTTCGCCATTGCGGGCAGCTTCACCTGGCCGGTCAGGAGCGGCTGGCCGAGCGTGGTGGACAGCGTGGTGGCGAGCCCGGTGAGGCTCGGGTTCTTCGCGAGTTCGTTGACGAGCGGGCGCGCGCTCGCGAGCTGCGCGGTCGTGTCCGAGACCTCCTGCGGCGACAGGAACAGCAGCCCGTTGTGCTCGAAGAACGGCCCGCCGCCCGGTTCGGCGACCGGGCCGATGCGCCCGGCGTCGGCATCCCTCTGCAGCGCTTCGGTCAGTGCATGCGCGGCGGCCGTCGCGAATTCGGGCGCGGGCGCCTCGACGACCGCGAGGATCGTGCCGTTGCGTTGCGGGAACGCCTTGTCGACGGCCTGGCCGAGCGCGGCCCATTGCGGTTCCGCATCGACGAGCTTGCTGATGTCGGTGTTGATCTTGAAATGCTGCGCGACGTAGACGCCGCTGCAGGCGGCTATCACGAGCGACAGGACGACGACCCAGACGGGGCGGCGCACCGACCACGCAACGAGTCGGACGATGAGAGATGTCACCATGTGGCGGTGGGGAGCGGCTGGCTAGGGCAAAGTAGCCAAGTATACCGGCGCAGCGCGGCGACGGTCGTGACGTTGCGGAGAATCGGGGCGGGAAGGATATTTGCTACCGGCGTGGCAATCGGATCGCGCGGCCGGATTGTTTGTATGCAGATATTTACATAATCGCGGCGGCGATGCGTCGACACGCCGCGACGCGCCTGTGACAAACGGCGCTGAAAGGTAACAGTCGGTCACCGCGCGGCAACGCGGCGGCAGGCCCGGTATACTTTGCTCCACCGGCCGATGCAAAGAGCCGGCCGTTTTTTCCCATCGAGTGCGAAATTCGTATGAAACGTCATCTGTTTGCTTTCGTCGCGGCGGCCGCCGTGTCGGTTTCCGCTTTCGCGCAGAGCGCGCCGGTCGATATCGTCCGCACGGCGGTCGAGGGCACCGTCAATGCGATGAAGGCCGATCCGGCCGCGCGCGGCGGTGACATGGCGAAGGTCACGCAGGTCGTCGAGCAGCGCTTCCTGCCCGCGACCAACTTCGAGCGCACGACCCGCATCGCGGTCGGCGACGCGTGGAAGCAGGCCACGCCGCAACAGCAGCAGGAGCTGTACAAGCAGTTCCGGTTGCTGATGACGCGCACCTATGCCGCGTCGCTCGCGCAGCTCGGCAACCAGGACGCGAAGTTCTCGTTCAAGCCCGGCGGCGCGTCGGGCGCCGACGCGCTCGTGCAGTCGACGGTCACGACGCCGGGCGACAGCCAGTCGGTCGGCTATCGTCTCGGCAAGGTCGGCAACGACTGGAAGATCTACGACATCGACATGTCGGGCGCGTGGCTGATCCAGGTCTACCAGGGCCAGTTCAAGAGCCAGCTGGCGACGGGCGGGATCGACGGCCTGATCGCGTATCTGCAGAAGCACAATTCGCGGACGAACTGACGGCTGTTGCGCGTTGTTCGGATGCAGGGAAGGCGCCTTCGGGCGCCTTTTCTATTCGTAGGTCGGTCGAACGAGGGGTGGCTACGGCGCGAGGCTGACTCAGCGAATCACATACGAAGCGAGAAAAAACAGCATCGCAGGGGTAATCAGTTGGCTAACGGGATTTCCTGCGAGTCACGACAATTGCGCCGGCCATTGCGAAAATTAAAATCAATCCGCCCCATGTGACGAAAAATAGATTCGCGATCTCCGGGTCCGTGTCGAAGAGGCTTCCCTTGCCATGCAGGACGAATGCCCCGTACACGTAGAGCGCTCCCCAGCAGAACATTGTCGCGAGCGCTCCACCGACAAGTGCGCCTGCTACCACAGTCACGAGTTTCATTTGACGGGAAAAAACAAGATGGTTTTCGAATTTCGGAAATCCGACCAGATGCCCGGTAGGACTATATTCCATGAGATCCGCACGCCTGATCCGAAGCCGGTGAGTTTGCTCCCGTTCCAGAGGTCGACGTGACCGCCGCTCAAGTTGTCCGGTGAGTCGCCATCCTGAAGCCAATAGCCGTCGAAGAATATGATTCCGGTCCGACCGGATCCCCTACTCGCCCAATTCGGGCCCGTGATGTTCTCGGGAGCCAGTACGCCCGCGATCGGCCGCAGCTTCAACCACTCCGCGAACTCGTATGCGCGAGTCGCGGTCGGTTTGCCGTCGATCAGAAGGCGGCCCAGCGCCGGTTTGCCTGGCATCGGCCGAACCCGCTTCTGCGAAAACGACTTCATTGCGATGCGGACCTTGTGCAGCGTCACGCTCATCCGGATCGCACACTGGTTCTTGTACTGTCCGTTCGGATCATCGTACGGGTTGCCGTGAGCGTAGTTCTTCCACAGCTCGGAAAACGTCACCGACTTCAGCTCGACTTCCTTGTACGAGTTTTGCACGGCGGTCGTCCTGACGACTGTTTTTCCGTTCGGCATTAAGCGTCTCCGTCCGATCTCGCGAGCGCTTCGTCGCCCCAATAGACCGTGTACTCGTCGCTGTCGGTCGTATGGATGCGCGGCAGGCACCCGGTGCTGTCGAGCCTGCCTGAATGAATGCGCCCGTCCGATGTTTCGATGATGTAGGGATAGTCTGGTGACGCGCCGTTTCCGACGGCGCGGACGCATTCGTCGTAGGCACCTGCGGCTGAGCTCGTGACATTGCCTGCCCGGTTCAGTCCGGAAGTAACGATGCCTGCCGCTTCCGCCTGGTCGTCGCACCATGAATTGCCGGAGAGCAGCGCGACGATGCGCGGTGGCGACGAGCATCGACATTGAACGATGTCGCCGTCGGCCGCCGTCTCGCCCATGAATTCGAGGCGCTTGGGGCCACCCATCTTGGCGATCCGGCCGGTGCTTTCACACGCTTCGCAGAACGCGAGGCCGCCGATCAGCGCAACCTGATGGCCAGCGTCGCCAAACGTGAACGGCGGCCCTGCGTAGGCGAGAATGTATCCGCCGGTTTCCAGCGTGTCACCGACAACGGCGATACGGCGCATCATGATTTCGCTCCTCGATCCAGGTCACCGATATCAGCCGGTGATGCCGGGGGCCGCATGACGAGTTCACGCGTGTCATGCGAATCACGAGCACGGTGCTCGTTTCGGCAAGCGAAAGAATTCCATCGCGCCAGGGTGAGGTCGATTGGACAAGTATGAAATTTGAAAGTGAATTGCGCGTCGCGCGAGCAATCCGGATTCGCGCCTACCGCCGCCGATGCTCGACCGCGAACTTGATCAGCTCGGCCTGCCCTTCGATTTCCAGCTTGCGCTTCAGGTTGAGCCGGTGCGTCTCGACCGTGCGCACCGACAGCCCCGTCTGTTGCGCGATCTGCTTGCTCGACAGCCCTTCGGCCAGCGCGTCGAGGATGTCGCGCTCGCGCGGCGTCAGCCGGTCCAGCGGCGACGCCGTCGCGCTGGCCTGGATCATCCGCGCGGCCAGCCCTTCGCTGAAGAACGTCTGCCCGGCCAGCACCACGCCGATCGCCCGGACGATCTCGCTCGCGGGCGAATCCTTCAGCAGGTAGCCGCTCGCGCCGGCGCGCACCGCCTGCGTCACGTATTCGATGTTGTCGTGCATCGACAGCATCAGCACGCGAATGCCCGGAAAACGCTCGTGGAACACGCCCGCGAGCGTGATGCCGTTCATCCCGTTCATGCCGACGTCCATCAGCGCGAGATCGGGTTCGAGCGAGGCGGCCAGCGCGAGCGCCTCGTCCGCGTTGCCGGCCTCGCCGACCACCGACAGATCGGCCGCTTCGAGCCGCATTCGCAAGCCGTCGCGCACGAGCGGGTGATCGTCGACGAGCAGCAGTCGGGCGGCGGGCCGGGCGGTATCGGGGGCGCTCATGCGTGAAAGGTCTCCTGTAATGGGGGCGCGTCGTCACGCCGCGCTGCGCAGCGGCACGCGCGCGGCGACGATCGTGTGACCGACCTGCGACGTGATCGTCAGCGTGCCGTCGAGCGCGTCGAGGCGCTCGCGCATGTTGCGCAGGCCGATGCCGCGGCGCGCGTCGGCCTGCGAGCGTTCGGCGTCGAAGCCGCAGCCGTTGTCGGCGATGGTCAGCGTGACGGATTGCGCGCCGACGTCGAGCGTGACGGCCGCGCGCGACGCCCGCGCATGATGCACGATGTTGCTCAGCGCTTCCTGCGCGATCCGGAACAGCGCGGTGTTGACGGCTTCGGGCAGCGGCCGCGCGCCGCCGTGCGCGACCTGCGTGTAGCCGATGTCGATGCCGCTTTCCGCGCCCAGCTCGCGCACGAGTTGCTCGAGCGCGGCCGCGAGGCCGAGATCGTCGAGCATCGACGGGCGCAGCGCGTGCGAGATGCGCCGGACTTCGCGCAGCGTGTCGCCGAGCCGCCCGACGCCCGACGCGAGCGCCTGTTCGGCTTCGGGCACGCGCGACGTGCCGCGCTCGAAGCGCGCAAGCGCGGATTCGAGCATCAGCTTCGCGGACACCATCATCTGGCTGATCCCGTCGTGCAGTTCGCGCGACAGCCGGGCGCGCTCCTGCTCCTGCGATTCGACGACGCGTTGCGCGAGCAGCTTGAGCTTCGCGTCGGCGCTGCGCGACTCGCTGACGTTCAGTACCAGCGCGCACACGGCGATCGCCGCCGCGCCGGTCAGCGCGATCGCGGTGAGCCAGCTCATCGTGCGCTCGATGTTCGCGGACGCGCGTGCGTCGATGCGCTGCAGCGCGGTGTCGACGTCGTCGAGATAGATGCCGGTGCCGACCATCCAGCCCCAGCGCTCGAGCGCGACGACGTAGCCGAGCTTCGGTGCGACGCGGCCCGTCGACGGCCGCTGCCACGCATAACGCACGTAGCCGCCGCCCTGCGACGCGGCGCCGATCAGCTTCTGGATCGTCAGCGCGCCCTGCGGGTCGCGCATCGACCAGAAGTTGTGGCCGACGCGCTCGGGCTCGCGCGGATGCATCAGCGAATTGCCGTGCAGGTCGTAGACGAAGAAATAGCCGTCGGGACCGAAATCCATCTTCTGCAGCATCGCGAGCGCCTGCGTGCGCAGCAGCGCGTCGTCGCGCGCATTGCGGCCGCTCGCGTCGTAGAGCGGCATGATCGCGCTCGTCGCGAGCTCGACGTAGTGCTTCAGCTCGACTTCCTTGCTCGACAGGTACGCGGCCTGGATCGTCGCGTGCTGCGTGCGCGCGAGCGACGTCGCCTGCTGGCGCACGCCGAAGCCGATGCCGGCGATCGCGAGCAGGAACGGCACGATGGCCAGAAGGAAGATCTTTGCCTTGAGTCTCATGGTGGTGCGAAGCGGCTGGCTAGGCGCGAGCCTGCCGGGCGCATCGGCCGCGCGGCGGCGCGGTGGCGTATCGAGCCGGTATTGTCGGCGATTTTGCATGCGGGCGGCGGCCCGGCGGTCGCCCCGCCGCTGCCCGTGCGCTCAGGCCCGCCGCGATTCGCGCGTGTCGGGCGACGTGGCCGTCTGCACGGCGATGCGGTTGCGCCCGCCTTCCTTCGCCCGATACAGCGCATCGTCGGCCCGCTTCAGCGCGGCCTGGATGTTGTCGTCGTGTTCGGGATAGCTGGTCGTCACCCCGATGCTCACCGTCAGGCGGCCGACCGTGCCGGCGTCGTGCCGGATGCCGAGATCGAGGATGCCCGTGCGGATCGTTTCGGCGATCGTCACCGCGCCGTCCGTATCGATGTCCGGCAGCACGACGACGAATTCCTCGCCGCCGTAGCGCGCCGCATAGTCGGCCGGGCGGCGCAGGCAGCCGGCGATGCAGTGGCCGACCGCGGCGAGTGCGTCGTCGCCGGCCTGGTGGCCCTGCGTGTCGTTGTAGCGCTTGAAGTCGTCGACGTCGATGAACAGCAGCGACAGCGCATGTTGCGAGCGCGCGGCGCGGCGCCATTCGCGCGCGAGCGTGACGTCGAGCATCCGGCGGTTGTCGAGGCCCGTCAGGCCGTCGGTGCGCGCGAGCGCCTGCAGCTCGGTTTCCGCGCGATGGCGTTTGCGCAACTGCACGTCGAGCAGCAGCGACAGGCCGACGAAGCCGATCGCGAGCGCGACCATCGCGGAGCCGATCGGGATCGCACGGTCGTACCACGCGGCGTAGGTGTCCGCTTCCGAGCGCGCGACCATGACGATGAGCGGCAGGTGCTCGAGGTGCCGGAACACGTACAGGCGCCGCACGCCGTCGATCGTCGCGGTATCGGCGAAGCTGCCTTCGCTGGCGGTCATGAAGTGCCGGAACGTGCTCGCGCGGCTGATGTCGCGACCGACGATCTTGGGGTCGTACGGCTCGCGCGCGACCATCCTGCCATCCGTGTTGATCAGCGCGACCGAGCCGCGATCGCCGAGCGACAGCCGCGAGAACAGGTTCTGGAAATATTCGAGCCGGATCGACATCACCGCGACACCGCCGAACGATCCGTCGGGCCGCGTGATTCGCCGGCTGAGCGCGATGCTCGGCGAGCCGCCGCGCAGCCGCGAGTGATACGGGGGGCTGACGTACAGGCCGACGTCGGGGCTGTCGCGGTGCACGGTGAAGTACGGTTCGTTGGCGAAGTTGGCCTTGCGCGGCACGTCGCTCATGCCGTCGACCGCGATGTCGCCTTTCGCGTCGAGCACGTAGATGCCGCCGAGGTACTTGGCGGTCGTCGCGCGGTCGAACAGCACCTGGCGGCGCAGCGCCATCGGCAGCCGGGTCACCGCCGGGTCGTTCGCGCCTTCGACGACCGCCTGCAGCGACAGCGAATAGATCTCGATGTTGCGTTCGATGTCCCACGACGCCATCAGCGCGAGGTTCTGCTGCATGCTGCGCGAGCGGTCGCGCGCGTCGATGCGGCCTTCGTACAGCACGATCCCGCACAGCAGCAGCAGGATCAGCGCGATCAGCAGCCCCGTATAGAAGATCAGGTGCGGCAGGAGGGACCGGCGCAGATGAGCGGCGACACGGCTCGTCACGCCGGATTCGCTGGGCATTGCGTAGTCGGTTTCTGCCATGGTCCGTGGATCGGGGGCATCGTCGCCGGGCGGCGGGCCGATGCGATTGTTCGTATGACTACCGGTGGCGATCCGGTGTGCGCCCTTCCCGGGCACCGATTATCGACCATCGCGGCCAGAGAAACCGATAAACCGTGTATGCACAGCACGGGTAACGTCTGCTGCAATTCGACCATCTGACGAATCGCGACGCGAATTGAACGGAGTATAACGCGCGTGTTTGCGTGCGCGGAAAATGTTGCAACCCGTTGATCGGGATCAAATTTTCGCGTAATCCCGGGCTTGCAAATATCGGGCGGAGCGTTGCCGCGCAAGGCTTTGCGGCAGCGCGGAAAAGGTCGCGCGGCGCACCGCCGCGCACGCACGGGGATTAACGCCGGATGAGCACCGCGCGCGAAAGCGCGCGATCTGCATCGATTATCGGTTTCAACGGTCGGGTGAACCCGAATAAAAAAACGGGCAGCCGCGCGGGCTGCCCGTTTCGAAGGGTCGGCGTACGACCGGCACCCGGCATGCGGGCTCGCCCGCATGCGCGGACTTATGCGCCGTGCTGTTGCGCCTTGAACGCGAGCCGGAACCGATGCAGCAGCGGCTCGGTATAGCCGCTCGGTTGCGACGTGCCTTGCAGCGCGAGCGCGCACGCGGCCTTGAACGCGGTCGACTGGTCGTAGCCGGGCGCCATCGGACGATAGTTCGGGTCGCCCGCGTTCTGCTGGTCGACGACGCGGGCCATGCGCTTGAACACGTCGAGCACGAACGCCTCGGTGATCACGCCGTGGCGCAGCCAGTTCGCGATGTGCTGGCTCGAAATGCGCAGCGTCGCGCGGTCTTCCATCAGGCCGACGTCGTGGATGTCCGGCACCTTCGAGCAGCCGACGCCCTGTTCGACCCAGCGCACGACGTAGCCGAGGATGCCCTGCGCGTTGTTCTCGACCTCGCTCAGGATCTCGGCCTCGCTCCACGCGGCGCGCTCGACGACCGGGACCGTCAGCAGCCCTTCGAGCAGCGCGTCGCGCTCGCTCGCGTACGGCGTCTTCTCGAGTTCCTGCTGGACGGCCTGCACGTCGACGAGGTGGTAGTGCAGCGCGTGCAGCGTCGCGGCAGTCGGCGACGGCACCCACGCGGTGTTCGCGCCGGCGCGCGGATGCGCGATCTTCTGCTCGAGCATCGCATGCATCAGGTCCGGCATCGCCCACATGCCCTTGCCGATCTGTGCGCGGCCGCGCAGGCCGGCCGACAGGCCCGCGAGCACGTTGTTGCGCTCGTACGACTGGATCCACGCGGACGATTTCATGTCGCCCTTGCGGATCATCGGGCCCGCTTCCATCGCGGTGTGCATCTCGTCGCCGGTGCGGTCGAGGAAGCCGGTGTTGATGAACGCGACGCGCGCGGCCGCTGCCGCGATGCACGCGGCGAGGTTCACGCTGGTGCGGCGCTCCTCGTCCATGATGCCCATCTTCAGCGTGTTGCGCGGCAGGGTGTACAGATCCTCGATGCGCGCGAACAGCGTGTCGGCGAACGCGACTTCGGCCGGGCCGTGCATCTTCGGCTTCACGATGTAGATCGAGCCCGTGCGCGAGTTGCGCTTGGCCTTCAGGTCGTGCAGCGCGCACAGCGTCGTGACGACGCCGTCGAGGATCCCTTCCGGAATCTCGTTGCCGTCGCGGTCGAGCACCGCGCCGTTGGTCATCAGGTGGCCGACGTTGCGCACGAACAGCAGCGAGCGGCCGTGCAGCGACAGCGTGCCGCCGGCCGGCGTCGTGTACTCGCGATCGGCGTTCAGGCGGCGCGTGAACGTCTTGCCGCCCTTCGCGACTTCCTCGACGAGCGTGCCCTGCATCAGGCCGAGCCAGTTGCGGTAGAGCTGGACCTTGTCGTCGGCGTCGACCGCCGCGACCGAATCCTCGCAGTCGATGATCGTGCTGACCGCGGCTTCGAGCACGACGTCCTTCACGTTCGCGAGATCGGCGCGGCCGATCGGCGTCGACGCGTCGATCTGGATCTCGAGATGCAGGCCGTTGTGCTTCAGCAGGATCGCGGACGGCGCATCGGCCGCGCCCTGGTAGCCGACGAACTGCGCCGGCTGCGCGAGCGCGACGTTGCCCTTCGCGGTTTCGACCGCGAGCTGGCCGTCCTGCACGCGGTAGCGCAGCGCGTCGCGGTGCGAGCCGCTCGCGAGCGGCGCCGCGTTGTCGAGCACGTTGCGCGCATAGTCGATCACGCGCTGGCCGCGCGTCGGGTTGTAGGCCGCGGTGCGTTCGGCGCCGCCGTCTTCCGGCAGCGCGTCGGTGCCGTACAGCGCGTCGTACAGGCTGCCCCAGCGCGCGTTCGCGGCGTTCAGCGCATAGCGCGCGTTCGACAGCGGCACGACGAGCTGCGGGCCGGCCTGCGTGGCGATCTCGCTGTCGACGTTCGCGGTGGCGGCCGCGACGTTCGACGGGACCGGTACCAGGTAGCCGATCTGTTCGAGGAACGCGCGATACGCGGCGTGGTCGCGTACCGGGCCCGGGTGCGCGCGATGCCACGCGTCGAGTTCCTGCTGCAGGCGGTCGCGTTCGGCGAGCAGCTCGCGGTTGCGCGGCGCGAGGTCGTGCACCAGGGCCGAGAAACCGCTCCAGAACGCGGCCTTGTCGATGCCGGTGCCCGGCAGCGCTTCGTTTTCAATGAACTGGCTCAGCGCTGGCGCGACTTGCAGTCCTGCTTGGTCGATCATCGTGAATCCTCCCGGGGAAAAATGCGCGCGCGCGGCTTGGCTGGTTATTCCGCGACGCTTTGTGTACCGGCGCGGGCGATCTGCGCGTCCTGTTCGGACTTTACGCCAGACACACCGATCGCGCCTGCAATCCGGCCGTCGACCGCGACCGGCACGCCGCCTTCGAGCAACCCCGTCAGCGGCGCGCTCAGGAACGCGGTGCGGCCACCGTTGATCATATCCTCATACGCCTTCGTCTCGCGACGGCCGAGCGCCGCCGCGCGCGCCTTGTCCTGCGCGATGGTGCTGCTGGCCGGCGATGCGCCGTCCAGCCGCGCGAACGCGAGCAGGTGGCCGCCATCGTCGACGACGGCGATCGACACGGCCCAGCCGTGGCGTTCCGCTTCCGCGCGGGCCGCGGCGAGCATGCGCTCGGCATCGGCCAGTTCGAGTTCGGGTTTCGTTTGCATGGCTTTCCTCCGGAATAGGCGGTCAGTCGACCAGCCGGTTGTCGACGAGCTCGATCCAGTGACGCACGGGCGTGCGGCCCGCGCCGTTCAGGTGAGTCTGGCAGCCGACGTTGGCGGTGACAATCAGGTCCGGCTGCGCGGCTTCGAGCGCATCGAGCTTGTTGTCGCGCAATGTCGTCGCGAGTGCGGGCTGCGTCAGCGAATAGGTGCCGGCCGAGCCGCAGCACAGATGGCCGTCGGCGACATTCGTCAGATCGAAGCCGAGCCGCGTCAGGATGCTTTCCACCGCGCCGCCGAGGCGCTGCGCGTGCTGCAGCGTGCACGGGCAGTGGACCGCGACGCGCCGTGGCGTCGCGTCGGCGAGCGCGTCGAGCGGCTCCGCCGCGATCACTTCGGCCAGATCGCGCGCGAGTGCGCTGACGCGCCGCGCCTTCTCCGCATAGACGGGGTCGGAGCGCAGCAGGTCGCCGTATTCCTTCACGAACGCGCCGCAGCCGCTTGCGGTCAGCACGATCGCTTCCGCGCCGGCGTCGATCGCCGGCCACCACGCGTCGATGTTGCGGCGTGCGCGCTGAAGGCCCGCGTCCTGCGCGTTCAGGTGATATTCGGTCGCGCCGCAGCAGCCGGCTTCGCGCGCCGGGGTCACGCTGATGCCGAGCCGGTCGAGCACGCGCGCGGCGGCCGCATTGGTATTCGGCGACAGCGCCGGCTGCACGCAGCCCTCGAGCATCAGCACGCGCCGCGCATGACGCACGGCCGGGCGCGGCGCGGCCGCGGGCACGGCGGCCGGGATCTTGTCCCGCAGCGCGCCGGGCAGCAGCGGACGCAGCGCGCGGCTGGCCTTCAGCAGCGCGGCGAACGTCGCCGGGCGCGGCACGACGTGACGCAACCCCGCACGCAGCAGGCGCTCGCGCGCCGGCCGCCGCGCGCGCTTCTCGGCTTCCGCGCGGCCGATGTCGAGCAGCGTGTGATAGCGCACGCCGGACGGGCAGGTCGTCTCGCAGTTGCGGCACGTCAGGCAGCGGTCGAGGTGTTGTTGCGTGCGTTCGCCGCACGGCCCGCCTTCGAGCAGCTGCTTGATCAGGTAGATGCGGCCGCGCGGCCCGTCGAGCTCGTTGCCGAGCACCTGGTAGGTCGGGCAGGTCGCATTGCAGAAGCCGCAGTGCACGCAGGCGCGCAGGATCGCTTCCGCTTCGTCGGCCCGGGCGAGGGCCTTGCTTGCTTCGCTGAGGTTGGTTTGCATCGGCGGGTCGAAGTCGGGTTCGCGTCAGAAGTCGGCGTAGAGCCGGCCGGGATTGAAAATCGCGTGCGGGTCGAGCTGCGCCTTGAGTTGCCGGTGCACGCGCAGCAGCGCGGGCGGCAGCGGCTGGAACGGCTCCGCTGTCGTGCCCGGCGTGTAGCAGGTCGCGTGGCCGCCGCACTGCGCGGCGAAGCGCTGCACGTCGGCCGGCGCTGCGTTGGTCTTCAGCCAGCGCTGCGCGCCGCCCCAGTCGACCAGCTGCGCGCCCGCGAGCGCATCGAGCGGCGCGGCGGCCGGCACCGATACGCGCCACAGCGGCCGCGGATCGTCGAAGAACGGCAGCGACAGGTCGCGCAGATGTGCCCAGAACGCGTCGTCGCGGTCGTCCATCCGGTCGCCGCCGAGCGTGTCGCGCGCGGCCTTCACCGAGCCGTCGCCGCCTTCGAGCCGCACGCGCAGCACGCCGTCCGCGTGGCACGCGCCCGCGAGCGGCAGCCCCGCGCGACGCCACGCGGCGACGCGTTGCACGGCTTCGCTCGCCGTGAGCGTCAACGCGAGATCGCCGGTCGCACGCGGCTTCGGCAGCACCTTCAGCGAGACCTCGGTCACGACGCCGAGGCAGCCGAAACTGCCGGCGAGCAGCCGCGACACGTCGTAGCCCGCGACGTTCTTCATCACCTCGCCGCCGAAGCGCAGATGCTTCGCGTGGCCGGTGATCACGCGGCAGCCGAGCACGAAGTCGCGCACCGCGCCGGCCCACGGGCGGCGCGGGCCCGACAGCGCCGCCGCGAACATGCCGCCGACCGTCGCCGCGCCGCCGAACGACGGCGGCTCGCACGGCAGCATCTGGCCGGCCGCGTCGAGCATCGCGTCGAGATCGGCGAGCGGCGTGCCCGCACGCGCGGTGATCACGAGTTCGGTCGGGTCGTACGACACGACGCCGCGATGCGTGCGCATGTCGAGCGTGCGGCCTTCGACCGGCCGGCCGACGAACGCCTTCGTGCCGGCGCCGCGGATCTGCAGCGGCTGGCGAGCGTGGATCGCCGCGTCGACCTGCGCGACGAGCGCCGCGCTGTCGTCGATGGACTCGATCGATTCGATGTCGCGTCGCATCAGAAGCGCTCCAGTTCGGGAAACGGCAGCTTGCCGTGATGGACGTGCATCGCGCCGAATTCGGCGCAGCGGTGCAGCGTCGGGATGTTCTTGCCGGGATTGAGCAGGCGCTGCGGATCGAACGCGGCCTTCACCGCGTGGAAGAACGTGATTTCATCGGCGTTGAACTGCACGCACATCTGGTTGATCTTCTCGCGCCCGACGCCGTGTTCGCCGGTAATGCTGCCGCCCACCGCAACGCACAGCGCGAGGATCTTGCCGCCGAGCGCTTCCGCGCGGTCGAGTTCGCCCGGCCGGTTCGCATCGAACAGGATCAGCGGATGCATGTTGCCGTCGCCCGCGTGGAACACGTTCGCGACCGGCAGCCCGTATTCGGCGGACAGCGCGGCGATCCCTTCGAGCACGCGCGGCAGTTCGCGGCGCGGGATCGTGCCGTCCATGCAGTAGTAGTCGGGCGACATCCGGCCGACCGCCGGGAACGCGTTCTTGCGGCCGGCCCAGAAGCGCTGGCGTTCGGTTTCGTCGCGCGCGACGCGAATCTCGCTTGCGCCCGCGTCGCGCAGCAGCGCGGCGACGCGTTCGGCATCTTCTTCGACGTCGCTGGCCGCGCCGTCGAGCTCGCACAGCAGGATCGCCTGCGCGTCGACCGGATAGCCGGCGTGGATGAAATCCTCGGCCGCGCGGATCGCGAGGTTGTCCATCATCTCGAGGCCGCCTGGGATCACGCCCGCGCCGATGATCCGCGCGACCGCGGCGCCGGCCTCGGCGACGTCGTCGAAGCTCGCCATCAGCACCTTCACGCTCGGCGGTTTCGGCAGCAGCTTCACGGTCACTTCGGTGACGATCCCGAGCATCCCCTCGGAGCCGGTGAACAGCGCGAGCAGGTCGAAGCCAGGTGCGTCGAGCGCGTCGGCGCCGAGCGTGAGCGTGTCGCCGTCGATCGTCAGGATCTCGACCTTCAGGATGTTGTGCACCGTGAGCCCGTATTTCAGGCAATGCACGCCGCCCGCGTTCTCGGCGACGTTGCCGCCGATCGAGCACGCGATCTGCGACGACGGGTCGGGCGCGTAGTAGAGGCCGTGCGGCGCGGCAGCCTGCGAAATCGCGAGGTTGCGCACGCCGGGCTGCACGCGCGCGATGCCGGCATCGGGGTCGATGTCGAGAATCCGGTTGAACTTCGCCATCACCAGCAGGATGCCTTTTTCGAGCGGCATCGCGCCGCCCGACAGCCCCGTGCCGGCGCCGCGCGCGACGACCGGCACGCGGTGCGCGGCCGCGACGCGCAGCACCGCGCGCACCTGGTCGACCGTATCGGGCAGCACGACCGCGAGCGGCACCGTGCGGTACGCGGCGAGGCCATCGCATTCGAACGGCTTCAACGCCTCGCGTTCATGCAGCACGTCGAGACCGGGCGCCGCCGCGCGCAACGCGGCGACGAGCGTGGCGCGGTCGACGGTCGCCAACGGGCCGTCGATCCGTTCGTCGTAGATGAAACTCATCGTGTGTCTCCGTCTCCACCAGGCAGTTGGCCGCGCGATGCGCGACACGCCGGATGGACGGCATTCTTGGCGGGACGCGCGGGCCTGTCCAGCCGTCTTGACAGTGGTCGTACCAGTTTTTGGAAAGGCATCGATCCTGGTTTCCTGAATGATCGATAAAACCCAATCACGACAAGGCTTTGTGCGAAAATCGACGACATCCGTCCAAAGTGGTCATACCAGTATGGAAATGCAGGATCGAGAGCGGCCGGCGCGGCGCGTGGCCGACGTCGTCGCCGAGCGGATCGAGCAGTTGATCGTCGACGGCGTGCTGAAGGCCGGGCAGGCGTTGCCGTCGGAGCGGCGGCTGACCGAGAAGCTCGGCGTATCGCGCACGGCCGTGCGCGAAGGCATGAAGCTGCTGCACGCGCGCGGGATCATCGACACGACGCACGGCAAGGGTTCGTTCGTCGCGAGCCTGACCCCGCAGCGCGCGATCACGCCGATGATGCATCTGCTCGGCTCGCAGCCACGCACGCTGTACGACCTGTTCGAGGTGCGCGGGATGCTGGAGGCCGAGGCCGCCCGGCTCGCGGCGCTGCGCGGCACGCCGGCCGATTTCATCCTGATCCGGCGCCGCTACGAGGAAATGACGGCGGCCGACGCGCAGGATCTCGATCCCGCCGCGCGTGCGAAGCTCGACCACGCGTTTCATCTGGCGATCTGCGAGGCATCGCACAACCCGGTGCTCGTCAATACGCTGCAGTCGCTGACCGACCTGCTGCTCAGCTCGGTGTTCGCGTCGGTGAACAACCTCTATCACCGCGAACCGCTGAAGAAGCAGATCGACCGCCAGCATGCGCGGCTCTACAACGCGGTCACCGGGAGGCTGCCCGACCAGGCGCGCAAGGCCGCGAGCGAACATATCCGTCAGTGCGTCGACTATCTGCGCGAGATCGAGCAGGAGGAACAACGGCTCGTACGTTCGACGTTGCGGCTCGAAGGGTGGACATGAGCGGGCGGGCTTGGCCGACACGGTAACCGCTAGAATTGCGGTTTTAGCCCGGAACACGTCCATGTCTTTTGCCTCGCTTGGCCTGATCGAGCCGTTGCTGCGTAATCTGCAGGGCCTCAATTACCAGACACCCACGCCGGTGCAGGCCAAGGCGATTCCCGTCGTGCTCGGCGGCAAGGACGTCATGGCCGCCGCACAGACCGGCACCGGCAAGACGGCCGGCTTTGCGCTGCCGCTGTTGCAACGGCTCGTCCAACACGGCCCGGCGGTATCCAGCAACCGTGCGCGCGTGCTGGTGCTGGTGCCCACGCGCGAACTGGCCGAGCAAGTGCTGCAAAGCTTCGTCGAGTACGGGAAGGGCCTCGATCTGCGCTTTCTGGCCGCGTACGGCGGGGTGAGCATCAATCCTCAGATGATGAAGCTGCGCAAGGGCGTCGACGTGCTCGTCGCGACGCCCGGCCGCTTGCTCGACCTCAATCGGCAGAACGCCGTGCAGTTCGATCAGGTCCAGACGCTGGTGCTCGATGAAGCCGACCGCATGCTCGATCTCGGCTTCGCGCGCGAACTCGACGCGGTGTTTACCGCGTTGCCCGCCAAGCGCCAGACGCTGCTGTTCTCCGCGACGTTCTCCGACGAAATCCGCACGCTGGCGGCCGGCATTCTGCGCAGCCCGGTCGACATCAGCGTCAGCCCGCCCAACGCCACGGCCAGCAAGATCAAGCAGTGGGTCGTACCGGTCGACAAGCGGAACAAGCCCGACCTCTTCATGCACCTCGTGGCCCAAAACAAGTGGGAGCACGCGCTGGTGTTCGTCAAGACCCGCAACGGCGTCGATTATCTGGCGGTGATGCTGGAGAAGGCCGGCTATGCGGTCGATACGATCCACGGCGACAAGCCGCAACCCGCACGTTTGCGCGCGCTGGAGCGCTTCAAGACGGGTGACGTGCAGATGCTGGTCGCCACCGACGTGGCGGCGCGCGGGCTGGATATCGACGATCTGCCGCTCGTGATCAACGTCGATCTGCCGATCGTCGCGCAAGACTACGTGCACCGTATCGGCCGGACCGGCCGCGCGGGCGCGAGCGGCGTCGCGGTGTCGCTCGTGTGCGCGGATGAAGCACCGCAACTGGCCGCGATCGAAGCGCTGATCCGGCAGACGCTGCGCCGGGAGGAAGAGCCGGGTTTCGAAGCCGAACACCGCGTGCCGGAAACCAGCGCGACGGGCCAGATCATCAAGAAACCCAAAAAGCCGAAGAAACCGAAGGTGCCGCAAGCTGCGCCGGTGGCCAAGCAGACGCCGGGCAAGAAGCCGCATACGCAAGGTGGCGAAGGCAACCGCAAGCCTGGGGTGCAGCACGCGGCGGCCAATGGTGCCGGTCAAGGCCCGGACTACACCATCGGCAGCCCGTTCAGCGTGCACAAGCCGCGCAGCAAACCGGCCGGCAAGCCGGCGCCGGGGAAGGCTGCCGGTAAATCTGCTGGTGGTCGCGGCAAACCTGGCAAACCGTCCAGGTAGGCTCAATCCTTCCCTTTCAAAGTGCCCGATACGATCGAACCGTCCGATGCAGTGAACGCATACGGGTGGTTCGGAACAGCGCTGCCGGTTTTCTCGTGAGCGACCTGAAACCGCGCGCGATAGCGGCTTCCCCGCGTGACCCATGATGTGCGATGACTGAAGTGAGAGATGGAATGACGACGACATTCGACGAGGCGACAACGGCGGCGATCGCCGCGTTTGCCCAACTGGATTTCTACACGGCTGTGCAAGCGATGCGCGCCGAGGCCGATTACGACCACGAACGAGACCAGTGGATCTCGCGCTATATCGACGAGCAGGGCGGCGGCGTGGACGATGCGGAATACGACGCACTGCACGCGCGGGCGCAGGCCACGCCGGAATACGCGGCGTTCATCGATGGGGTGCGGCGGGAAATTCTGGAGTACTTCGGCGTGACCGACGAGCAACTGGACTGGATGATCGTGCTGCGCGACGACGACAGCGATGAACTGTGGGCGGAGGTCAACCGGCAGCGGAGCGCGTTGGGCACCGGGGAAGTGCGCGGGGATCTTTGACCGGGCGCGTCATTCGTCGGTACGTTGGTGCGCGATTTGAAGGTCGGCTCCGCACCACGTACCGGACGCTCGCCTGTCAATCAATCTTCTCGCGCGAGTCGTAGCAAGATATCGGCGAGGGCCCGAATTTTCGGTTGTGCCGCCCGTTGGGGCGGATAGACGAGGAAGTAGGAAAGGCCGTCTTCAACCACTTCCTCAAACGGGGTCACCAGCGATCCGGCACGGAGTCGGTCTCTCGCCATTCGCGGGTCGCCGATTGCAATGCCGTGTCCTTCCATCGACGCCGCGAGCGTCAATTCGAGGGTATCGAATACGAGCCCGCGTCCCGCATCGGTCTGGCGTGCCCCCACGTGATCGAGCCAGCATCTCCACTCTGCGTGGCTGGGCCCGGGATGGAGCAAATCGACCTGCGCAAGGTCGGCAACGGATCGCAGCGATGTCGCCAACGCAGGCGCGCACATCGGCGTGAGCCGCTCGGAAAAGAGCGGTACTGCTTCCATACCGGTCCACTGTCCCGTGCCGCGCACGACGATGGCGTCGACGTCGGACGTCGTGAAATCCGGCGTGTCGTCCGCGGAGGTCGAAATACGCAGCTCCGTGCCGCTCATCGCGCGATGAATGTCCGGCAGCCGCGGGAGCAACCAGCGAACGGCGAACGTGGACGGCAACTTCAACGTGAGCACCGAGGTTGCCCGTGCATGGGAATCCGCGTGCTGAACCAGTTGCGCGAGCACGTTGACCGCGACCGTCAGCAATGCATTGCCTTCCGGCGTCAACGTCAGCCCCGATACATGGCGCACGAAGAGTGCGCATCGATAATGCATTTCCAACTGCTGTATCTGGCGGCTCACCGCGCCTTGCGTACGGCATAGATGATCCGCGGCCTTGCTGACGCTGCCCAGTTGCGCCGCGGCGACGAACGACTGAATCGCCGCCAACGGCGGGAGCGGCCGCGTCAGGTCGGCCAGCGGATATGCATGCGCCGCATACCCGGGTTGCAAATTTTTCGATTGTTCGGTCATCGGTGCGTCGCTATCGTGCGTCTACCGGATGCCCTGTTCTGGCGAATGAACGGGTTGTCGACGAACGATCGGAGGGAAATTTTGGGCTCAACGTCGGAATCACTCTACACGGAACAGGTTCGCGCTTACCTGCGGGAACTGGAGCGCGGCGATGTCGGCGCCATCTGCGCGCTATTCACGCCGGACGCGCAGATTTTCTCGCCATTTCTCGGCTGGATGCACCCCGGGCCCTTCTTTTCGAAGGTCGCCGCCGCATCGGCAGAAAGCAAGATTACACCGATCGATATCTGCGTCAGCACGACCGGCGCTCGACGTGCGACAGGTTACTTCATCTACGACTGGGCGCTGAAAGACGGTTCGGTGGCGCACTTCGAGTGCGTCGACGTGTTCGAGTTCGACACCGCGGGGCTCATCGAACGGATGATCATCGTCTACGACACCCATCCGATTCGCAGTACGGTCGGCGACAAGTACGCGTAGTCGAATCGGTGTCGCTCGATGCCGAAGGCTGGCGTGTGCGGACGGCAGTTCCGCACGACGCCAAACTTCCGCGGACGCTGTCTCCCAGGTTTTGTCAGCATGTCGAAATATATCTCGACGACCGATGTTGATCGAAGTCGTACCCATTTGCGAAGCACGTCGAAATCCCGGCAAGCTACGCGTCTGTGTCGCGGTGCGCTCTGTCGAAATTCTGCCTCGCTTCCCGGAAGCGGTCCGCATTCTCGACGATCCAGGTCCACAGCGGAACCATCCTGACGAGCAGGTCCATGCCCGTGTCGGACAACTCGTATTCGACTCTAGGCGGTACTTCTTCGAAATCGTGACGGAGCACCAGGCCGTCACGCTCGAGCTGCCGTAACGTGCGCGTCAACATGCGCTGAGTCACCCCGTGCATGCGCCTGCCGATTTCCGCATGGCGCAGTCTGCCGTACACGCCGAGCGTGTGGACGACACCGAGCGACCAACGGCTTCCGGCATGAGCGAGCACCTCCCGCCGCAACCCGTCATCATCGTCTCGCAGGCCGTCACACACGGTCTGCGAATATCGGAGAAGTTCGTCTCGATCCAACTATCTGGCTCCCAGTATCACGCGTGTACCTTCTTTCATACACGTCCGTGCATCGCTAGACTGCGTGCAACACATTCCTCAGCAGGCTGGACGATGAACCCAACAGACCCTCACGCGACTTCTCGGAACATCCTCGTGCTCGGTGCCGGCGAACTCGGCCTCCCGGTACTCCGCAATCTTGCACGTAGAGCGAAGGACGTCGCCGGCGCGAAGATCAGCGTGCTGCTGCGCGCGAGTGCCCTCGAGTCCAGCGCACCCGCCAAGCGGCATGATATCGCGGAGATTCGCGCGCTTGGAATCGGGATCGTCGTAGGCGATTTCGTGAAGCATTCCATCGATGAACTCGCCGCCCTGTTCGCGCGATATGACACGGTAATCGGTTGCGCGGGCATTACAGCCGGCATCGACACGCCGATGAAGTTGGCGCGGGCTGCGTTGCAGGCGCGCATCCCGAGGTACTTCCCCTGGCAGTTCGGCGTCGATTTCGACGTGATCGGTCGCGGTAGTCCGCAGGACATCTTCGACGCCCAGCTGGACGTGCGCGAATTGCTGCGTAGTCAGCACGAGACCGAGTGGGTCATCATCTCGACCGGCATGTTCACGAGCTATCTATTCGAGCCGGACTTCGGCGTAGTCGACCTGAAAAACGACGCAGTCCACGCGCTGGGTAGCCTCGACACCGCCGTGACGCTGACGACGCCCGACGATATCGGCGCGCTGACTGCCGCGATCGTGTTCGCCGAACCCCGTATCCGGAACGAGATCGTGTATCTGGCCGGCGACACCGTGACTTACGGGGAGGTCGCCGACAAGCTGGAAGCGGGCCTTGGTCGCCCCTTCAGCCGTTCGGTATGGAGCGAGCAGTATTTGCTCGACGAGCTGGCGCGCGATCCGAACAACATGATGCGCAAGTACCGTGCGGCATTTGCTCAAGGGCGAGGCGTCGCATGGGACAAGAGCGGGACGTTCAATCAACGCCACGCCATTCCGGTCACCGACGTGGCGTCGTGGATCCATGCCAACCTCGCTTCGGGTCGCGGCGAGTAATCGCAAGCCCGACCATCCGGATAAACGGCATCGATGACAGGCGATCGTCGACGGCGTTGAAGCCTGGATGGCGGATCAGGCTCACCAACCGACATCCACCCAACCCGCCAAGCATGAAAAAAGCCCGCCGAAGCGGGCAACCTCACGATGCGGAGGGGGAGATGCGAAAACGCAACCGGCGCGCGTTCAGCCTTTCGTCGCGCCGAACGTGAGCCCCGCGACGAAATGCTTCTGCATCGCGAAGAACATCGCGACCGACGGCAGCGCGGCGAGGATCGACCCGGCCGATACCAGATTCCATGACGTCGTCCATTGCCCCTTCAACGCCGCGACACCCGCCGTGATCGGCGCGGCCTCGTCGCCTTGCGTGAGGCACAGCGCCCAGAAATAATCGTTCCACACGAACGTGAACACGAGAATCGCGAGCGCGGCCAGCGCCGGCCGGATCAGCGGCAGCACGATGCGCCAGAACACCGTCCATTCGCCCGCGCCTTCGATGCGCGCGGCCTCGATCAGCTCGAACGGCAGCTGCTTGATGAAGTTGCGCAGGAACAGCGTGCAGAACCCCGTCTGAAACGCGACGTGAAACAGGATCAGCGCTTCGACGGTATTGAACACGCCGAGCCGCAGCGACAGGTCGCGTACCGGAATCATCAGCACCTGCACCGGCACGAAATTGCCGGCGACGAACGTGCCGAACAGCGCGGTATTGCCGCGAAACCGGTAGGTCGCGAGTGCGAAGCCGGCCATCGCCGCGAGCGCGATCGAGCCGATGACCGACGGCACCGTGATCTGCACGCTGTTCCAGAAGTAATGCAGCATCGGCGACGTGGTCAGCGCGTCGCGATAGTTCTCGATCATCGAGAAATGCCGCGGCCAGCCCCAGTAGTGGCCTTCGACGAGTTCCTCGGTCGAGCGCACCGACGTGACGAACACCGCGATCATCGGCAGCAGCCAGATCACGAGCGCGACGGGCAGCGACAGCTTGTACAGCCGGCGCGATACCGGCTTCCAGTGGGAAACGGGTGTCGGAAACATGAGGAGTGCACTCCCGAAAGTCACTGTTCGTTGCGCAGCATGCGGCGCAACTGGAACGCGATGTAGACGAGCATGATCGCGAACAGCACGACCGCGATCGACGCGGAATAGCCGAGCCGGTAGTACTTGATCGCCTGGTCGTACATGTAATACGCGAGCACGGTCGAGCTCTCGAACGGGCCGCCGCCCGTCATCACCGAGATCAGGTCGAAGCTGCGCAGCGCGCCGATCACGGTGACGACGATCGCCATGAACGTGGTCGGCCGCAGCTGCGGCAGCACGACGTGCCACAGCAGCGCGAAGCCGCGCGCGCCTTCCATCCGTGCGGCTTCGATCTGTTCCGGGTTGACCGACGTGAGGCCGGTCAGGTACAGGATCATGCAGTACGCCGTTTGCGGCCACAGCGCGGCCAACACGATGCCGAAGGTCGCGTAGCGCGCGTCGCCGAGCACCGGGATGCCGTGCCCGGCGATGAGCGCGAGCAGCCCGAAGGTCGGATCGTAGAACCACGAGAAGATCAGCCCGACGACCACGCCCGACAGCACGAACGGTGCGAAGAACAGCGACTTCACGAGCCGGATGCCGCCGACCGCCTGGTTCAGGTAGAGCGCGAGCGCGAGGCCGAGCGGCGGCGCGAGCATGAACAGCACGAGCCAGATCACGTTGTTGCGCAGCGCCGTGTAGAACGTCGGCGCATGCAGCAGCTCCGCGTAGTTCGCGAGGCCGACGAAGGTGCGCTCGGTCATCCCGTCCCAGTTGTACAAGCTCAGCCACAGCGTCGACAGGATCGGCCAGATCACATAGACGGCCACCATCGCGCAGGCCGGCGCGAGAAAGAGCCACGCGGCGCGCCGTTGCCGCCGCACGGCGGGCGACGGGCGGCGCGCGGGCAGCGCGCCGGCGGATGAGCGGCGCGACGGCGGCGCGGCGCCGGCGGGCGGGGGGGGCGCGATCGGACTGGACACGGCAAGCCTCCTGAAACGGACACGGCGGCGCGCGGCCGCCGGTTGGGTCACGCGGTCACTTCTTGTAGATCCGCTTGCGGGTCTGTTCGAGTTGCGCGAGCACCGTGTCGAGCTGCGCGGGATTCGCGACGAACTGCTGCATGCCCTTCATCCCCTCGTCGGCCATTTCCTTCGTCATGTCGCGGTCGTAGAACTGCGCGACGCCGCCCTTCGTGTCGGCGAGGATCCGGAAGCCGATCCGCGAGATCGGATCGGCCGGCTCCGGCGACTTGCTGTTGGCCGACAGCGAGCCGAGCCCGTCGGCGAGTTTCGCGCCGATCTCGGGCGTTTCGACGAATGCGAGGAACGTGTGCGCGTCGGCCTTGTTCTTCGCCTTGGTCGGGATGTGCAGCGATTCGACCGGGCCGTCCTCGGCGGTCGGCACCTTCGGGTTGATGACGGGGAAGCGGTAGTAGCCCATTTCCGGCTTCACGTTCGACGGAAAGCCGGCCGCGATGAAGGTGCCCATCAGCATCATCGCGGCCTTGCCCTGGAACAGGAACGGCTGCGCGCCGTCGAGATCGTAGGACAGCGCGTTGTCGATGAAGTAGCCCGAGTCGATCAGCGATTTCCACGTCGTGTAGACCTTCTTCACGCGCGGGTCGGTGTACGGTACGTCGCCGGCCATCAGTTGCTGGTGGAACGCGTTGCCGTTCAGGCGCAGGTCGAGATAGTCGAACCAGCCGGCGAGCGTCCACGCGTCGCGGCCGCCGACCGCGATCGGCGTGATGCCGGCCGCCTTCAGCTTCTTGCAGGCATCGAGAAACTGGTCCCAGGTCTTCGGTTCGTCGGCGATGCCGACCTTGCGGAACAGGTCCTTGCGGTAGAAGAGGCCCCACGAGTAGTAGACGGTCGGCGCCGCGTACTGCTTGCCGTTATAGGACGACGCGCTGCGCGTCGACGCGTACATCGCATCCCAGCCGTTCTTCGTCCAGTCGCCGCTCAGGTCCTCGAACAGTCCGCGCTTCGCGTAGTACGCCATCCGCTCGCCCGCGTGCCAGTTCACGACGTCCGGCGCGACGGTCGTGAGCCACGCGGGGAGCTGCACCTTGTACGCTTCCTCGTCGACGAAGGTCGGCTTCACGTCGATGTCGGGATGGGCCTTGTGGAACGCTTCGATCGTCGACTGCCACACGGCGCGCTGGCTCGCGCCCTTGAACGCGATGTTGATGGTCAGCGTGCCGGCATCGGCGGGCGCCGTGGCGCCGAACGATGCGAACGCGATGGCGGCGGCGCTCGCCAGGCGGGCAGCGACGCGAAGGGGGCGATGGGTCATGAGTGTCTCCAGTCCTGTGTGTCGTTGTTTGTGCGTGACCGGCGCGTGGCGGCGCCGGGGGCGGTTGCTACGAACGGCTTCGATACACGGCCACGCCTTGCGGCTCGACCTGCGCGGCGCCGACCACGAACGCGGACGGCGGTACGCCGTCGATCGCATGCGGCGTGTCGAGATAGTTGAATACGTAGGTCAGGCCGCCGCGCCGGCTCACGCGCACGGTGTCGCCGAGCGGCGTCGGCGCCAGGCCCGCAACGGCCGCGACATCGGCGAACAGTCGCGCGGTGGTCGCGTCGTCGAACAGCGCGGCCCAGTAGTGCAGCGCGCCGTGCGACACGCAGGCCGGATGGCCGTCGGCGAAGCGTGCGCGCACGACGCTGCGCGCGCCGTCGTCGTTCAATTCGACGAGGTCGCGCCAGTGACGCGCTTCGCCTGCGAGCGGCGAACCGTCGTGCAGCGTGCCGTCGATCCGTTCGGTCAGGTTCGGCCGCAACGATTCGACGCGCCACACGCGTACCGGCAGGATCGACGCGAGCGGGCCGGGCGGCAGCGCCGGCGGAATCTGCAGGTCGGCCGTCTTCGAGCCGGTGCGCGGGCCGAACACCGCGTGCGCACCCGATGCGGCGAGCCGCGACGCGAAATCGTCTGGCACGACCGGCAGCGGCGGCACGACGACGAGCCGGTAGCCGTCGAGCGGCGCGTGCGCGGACACGATGTCGACGTCGAGGCCGAGCGAGCGCAGCGCCGAGTAGTATTCGAACGCGAAACGCGGGTAGTGGAAATCGGCACCTTGCGGCTGCACTTCGAACAGCCACTTCGCTTCGTAGTCGAACACCAGCGCGACCGGCGCGCGCACCGGGCCGGTCGCATCGGCATCCGCGCCGGCGTCGAGCACGGCGGCGATTTCCTGCGCGACGCGCTGCGCTTCGCGGCCGCCTTCGTCGAGCCGGTTGTCGGGGGTGTTCAGGCCCGCGTGCATCTGCTCCTGCGCGAACGGCGCCTGCCGCCAGCGGAAGTACGACACGCAGCCGGCGCCGTGCGCGAACGCTTCCCAGCTCCACAGCCGCACCATGCCCGGCAGCGGCGCGGGATTCCAGTGCGCCCAGTTCACCGGGCCCGGCTGCTGCTCCATCACCCAGAACGGCAGCTTCGACATGCCGCGATAGAGATCGTGATTGAACGACGCGAAATCGGGATGGCCGGTACGCAGCCAGCGCGCCTTCACGTCGGGCGCGAACCACAGCTCTTCGAGCGCGCCGAGCGGATAGCTGTCCCACGTCGCGACGTCGAGGTCGCGCGCGACTTCGTAGTGATCGAACTCGGTGAACAGCTGCATGAAGTTGTGCGCGACGACGCGGCCCGGCGAGTGCGCGCGGATCACGTCGACCTGCATCCGGTGATAGCGCGCGAGCTCGTCGGACGCGAAGCGCCGGTAGTCGAGGCGATGCGACGGATGGGCTTCGGTCACGGTGCCCACCGGCGCGTCGACTTCGTCGAAATGGCGATACTCCATGCTCCAGAACACGGTGCCCCACGCGCGGTTCAGCGCGTCGATCGTGCCGTAGCGTGCTTTCAGCCATTCGCGAAAGCGCACGAGCGCGGCCGGCGAGTAGCTGACGACGGTCTGGTGGCAGCCCAGCTCGTTGTCGGTCTGCCAGTAGCGCACGGCCGGGTGACGGCCGTAGCGTTCGGCGACCGCCGTGCAGATCTGGCGCGACGCTTCGAGATAGATCGGCGACGAGAAATCGTAGTGGCGGCGCGAGCCGAACGCGCGCGGCCGGCCGTCGGCGCCGATCGCGAGGATGTCGGGATGGCGGTCGACCAGCCATTTCGGCGGCGTCGCGGTCGGCGTGCACATCACGATCTCGAGGCCGGCCGCGCCGAGTACGTCGACCGCGCGGTCGAGCCAGCCCCAGTCGTATTCGCCCGGCGACGGCTCGATGCGGCTCCATGCGAATTCGGCGATCCGCACCTGCTCGATGCCGAGCGCTTTCATCCGGCGGGCGTCGTCGGCCCACATCGATTCCGGCCAGTGTTCCGGGTAGTAACAGACTCCGAGGCGCATGCCCGATCCTTATGCGTAGTGGTGGACGGGAAGGTCGACGCACGCGGGCACCGCGCGGCCGTCTTCGGTGAACAGGTGGCAGGCCGCGGCCGGCGCGTGCACGTGCACGCGTTCGCCGGTGCGCACCTGCGCGTCGCCGGGCACTTTCGCGATCAGCGGCGTCGCGTTCGGCTGGCCGGCCGGATCGAGGTGCACGTAGGTCTGCTCGCCCAGGCGTTCGACGAGCGCGACGTCGCGCGCGAGCGTCGTCGCGTCGGGCGCGGCGCCGAGCGTCAGGTGTTCGGGGCGGATGCCGAGCGTCACGGCGGCGCCGGCGGAGAGCGCCGAGCCGTCGCGCGGCAGCACGAAGGTTTCGCCGGACGGCACGAGCGTGACGGCCGTGCGACGCGCGTCGCACGCGGTCACGACGGCCGGCAGGAAGTTCATCCGCGGCGAGCCGATGAAGCCCGCGACGAAGCGGCTGGCCGGATGGTGGTAGAGGTCGAGCGGCGCGCCGACCTGCGCGATGCTGCCGTGCTGCGCGGTATCCGCGCCGGCGTGCAGCAGCACGATCTTGTCGGCGAGCGTCATCGCCTCGGTCTGGTCGTGTGTCACGTAGACGACGCTCGCGCGTTCGAACTGACGATGCAGCCGCGCGATCTCGATGCGGGTCTGGCCGCGCAACGCCGCGTCGAGGTTCGACAGCGGTTCGTCGAACAGGAACACGCCGGGCTCGCGCACGATCGCCCGGCCGATCGCGACGCGCTGCCGCTGGCCGCCGGACAGCGCCTTCGGCTTGCGCTCGAGCAGCGTGTCGAGTTGCAGGATGCGCGCGGCGTCGCGCACCTTCCGGTCGATCTCGGCCTTCGGCACGCGCGCGAGCTTCAGCCCGAACGCCATGTTCTCGTACACCGTCATGTGCGGAAACAGCGCGTAGCTCTGGAACACCATCGCGACGCCGCGCTCGGCGGCCGGCACGTCGTCGACACGGCGGCCGTCGATCGACAGCTCGCCCGCGCTGAGATCCTCGAGCCCGGCGATCATGCGCAGCAGCGTCGACTTCCCGCACCCGGACGGGCCGAGAAACACGCAGAACTCGTGCGCGCCGATCTCCAGATCGACGTCGCGAATGACCGGCGCGTGCTCGCCGTAGGCTTTCTGCACGCGTCGCATCGAGATGCTCGCCATTGTCTCCGCTCCATGTTTTAATGCGCCGTACGACTTGATTAAGCGCTTAATCATCGCGATCAAAAAAAAGGGGCGATGCGATCGCGGCCGAGTCGCGCCCGTTGGCGGGCGGCAAGGTGTGCGGCGATAGTGCGCCGCTTCGGTGAGCGAAGCAAATACTGGATCGACGTCTCATATAGTGGGCAAACGATGGCAACACTGGATGAAGTGGCGCGCCGCGCCGGCGTGACGGCCGCGACGGTGTCGAACGTGCTGCGCGACCGCGGCCGGGTGGGCGACGCGACGCGGGCGCGGGTGCTCGAAGCGGTCGACGCGCTCGGCTATCGTCCGCATCTCGCCGCGCGGGCGCTGGCGGAAGGGCGCGCGCCGACGGTCGCGCTGATGGTATCGAGCATCGCGAACCCGTTCTATCCGGAGTTCGCGCTGGCGGTCGAGCGGGCGGTGCGCCGCAACGGGCAGTTCCTGATCGTCTGCAACACGAACGAAGATCCGTTGCAGGGGCGAGCGTATCTCGACCAGATCGCCGGCACGGTCTCCGAAGGGATTCTCGTGACCAACGCGAACCTGCATCTGCCGGATCTGCTCGACGTCGCGCGGCGCGGCGTGCCGGTCGTGCTGTGCCTGTGGGAGCGGCCCGAGGCGCCGCCCGACGGGCTGCCGTGCGTGGCGATCGATTTTCGCGAGGCGGGGCGGATCGCGACGCGGCATCTGCTCGAACTCGGCCATCGCGAGATCGGCGTGATCGTCGGCGGGTCGGCAAACGGCGTGCAGGCCGCGCGCTACGACGGCTGCGTCGACGTGATGCGCGAAGCCGGGCTGGACGCGTCGCGCGTCGGCGCCGGGCACGATTCGATCGAGGGCGGCGTGCGCGCGGCCGGGCAGTTGCTCGATGCGCATCCCGAGCTGACCGCGCTCGTCGCGACCAACGACCTGCCGGCGATCGGCGCGATGCACGCGGCGGCCGATCGCGGCCGGCGCGTGCCCGACGATCTGTCGATCGTCGGCATCACCGACATCCATCTCGCCCGCGACACGCGGCCCACGCTGACGACCGTCGCGATCCCGACCGCCGAGGCGGCCGGCATCGCGGTCGAATTGCTCAATACGCTGCGCGAGGCGGGCGGGCAGGGTGACGACGCATCGCGCGTGCGGGTCGCGTCGGTGCCGACGCTGACGGTGCGCGGGACGACCGGGCCGGTACCCGGCCGCGCAACGCGCCGCGCCGGGCGCGCGCGCGGCACGTAAGGCCGCGAACGGGCCAGGTGGCGGCGACGTTCATTGGTAGAATTCGCATCCGTAGACAGCCCCCGGCAGCGATCCAGACCGCCGGCGGCTGCGCCCGACGGCCGACCCGCGCCCGCTTCGGCGCTCGATCCCATACGTGAATGAAGAAAACCGTCAAGACAGGTGCGGCAACGGCTTCCGGCGCGGCGCGCGCACGCCGGCAGACGCAGGCGGAACGCAGCCACGCGACGCGCGAACGCGTCATTGCCGCCGCGATATCGCTGCTGCACAAGGAAGGCTATTCGGGCGCGACGACGCTCGCGATCCGGCGCGAAGCCGACGTCAGCATGGGCGCGCTGCAGCACCAGTTTCCGACCAAGGCGGAATTGATGGCCGCGGTGCAGGAGCGGCTCACCGGCGATCGCTTCGCGCAGTTCGAACACGCGTCGCGCAGCGCGACGACGCCGCTCGAGCGGATCGACCGGATGCTCGATGTCGCGGGCGCGCTCATCGGCACGCCGCTGTTCGCCGCCAGCATGGAGATCCAGTTGGCGCGGCGCGCCGACAAGGAACTCGACGAGGCCGTGGCACATATCCTCAAGCCGTTCGACGAGGGGTTTCGCGCATTGATGGACGATGCCGTCGCGGGTTTCGATCGTGCGATTGCGCTCAAGATCACGCAATTGCAGTTACTGGCCGGATCGATGATCCGCGGGTTGACCATCGATGTCGTGACGGGCAGTGACCCTGCCGTGGCGCGGGCCGCGTTCGCGCTCTGGCGCGAAATCGCGCTGCGGCACATGACGGACATGGCGCAATCTCCTGCGCCGGCGCCCACAAAAACCGGCAAGCGCCGCGCTTCACGCTGATATCCCGCTGACGATGTCGGCCGCGCGCATCGTCGCGCCGGCCTCAGCCGCCTTCGACGAGCCGCAGCACGATGCGTCGGGCCGATTCGAGATGCGCGACGGTCATCGCGCGGGCAGCGCGTGCATTGCGTTCGCGGCACGCCTGGAGGATATCGTCGTGCTCGACCTGGAACGACGGCGTATCGGCGAGCAGCGTGGCCTGCAGGCGCTCGTAACGTTCGACCTGGCTGCGCAGCTCCGCGATCGACTTCAACTGCCGCGCGTTGCCGCAGCACGCATACAGCAACGCGTGGAATTCGCGGTTCAGCTCGCCTTGCCGGCGCGGCGCCGTTGCATCGCCGAGCAGCCGATGCACGAGTTCGGCGCGCGCGAGCGTTTCGTCGTCGAGCCGCTTCACGCCGCGGTAGATCGCATCGCCTTCGAGCAGCACGCGCAAATCGTAGATTTCCTGCACGTCGGACGCGCTCAGCATCCGCACGACCGCGCCGCGATTCCTGAAGATATCGAGCAAGCCTTCGCGTTCGAGCCGCTGGATCGCCTCGCGCATCGGAATCCGGCTGATGCCGAACCGCTCGGCCAGATCGCGCTCGACGAGCCGCTCGCCGGCCGCCAGCTCGCCGTTGATGATCATGTCGCGCAGCGACGCGGCGACCGCGTCCGCGGTGGAGTCGAGTTTGGCTTCCATGCCTGCGTGTTCCGTCATTTTGGAATAATGGTATACCAAACGACGATCCGGTGCCAGAATGGCGATCACCGGCGGGCTTCACGTAACGGCGTCCGGCCCGTTCGGACCGGTCAAGACAACCGACATCAATGGAGAGCGAGATGGCATCGGGTGAACATCACTATCGCGTCGCAGTGGAGTGGACGGGCAACCGCGGCACCGGCACGTCGGGGTATCGCGAGTACGGCCGCGATCACGTGATCCGCGCCGGTTCGAAGCCGGATATCCCCGGTTCGTCGGACCCGGCGTTCCGCGGCGACGCGGCGCGCTGGAACCCCGAAGACCTGCTGCTCGCGTCGGCGTCGGCATGCCACAAGCTCTGGTATCTGCATCTGTGCGCGGAGGCCGGCATCCGCGTACTGGCCTACGTCGACCACGCGGAAGGCATGATGGTCGACGGCGCCGGAGCGGGCCGCTTCACCGAGATCGTGCTGCGGCCGCAGGTGACGATCCGGGCCGGCGACGATCGCGAACGGGCCGCGCATCTGCATCACGATGCGCATGCGCAGTGCTACATCGCGAATTCGGTCAACTTCCCGATTCGCTGCGAACCGGTGATCGAGTTTGCCGCGGAGTAGGCAACCGCGGCTGCGCAGTCACGGCGCGACGCCGTAAACCTCCCGTGCCGCGGCCCGAATCGCATCGACCATCACCGCGACGGCCGGCGAATGCAGCCGGTCGGTGCGCGTGATGAGCCCGAAATCGTCCATCCGGCAATCCATCTCCAGCGGCAGCACCGTGACGATGCCGTGCCGCGCGTAGTAGTGCGCGACGTCCTCGGCGAGCACCGCGATCATGTCGCTCTGCTCGATCAGTTGCGTGATGAACAGCAGCGCGGCCGTCTCGACGACGTTCGCCGGCGGCGCGAGGCTCGCGCGCTGGAACACGAGCTCGAAGCGGTGACGCAGCACGCTGCCGGCCGGCGGCACGACCCACGCGGCACGCTGCACGTCCGCGAGCGACAGCGGCGCCTGCGCGAGCAGCGGGTGGCCGGGCCGCACGACGGCGGCCACCGACTCGCCGGTCAGCGGTTCGTAGCGCAGGCGCAGCTTATCGTGTTCGGCGGACAGCCGGCCGAGCACGATGTCGATCTTTTCCTGTGCGAGGTGTTCGAGCAGCACGTTGCTGGTGTCGATCTCGACCGACACGTGCAGGCCCGCGTGCGTGCCCTTTACCGCGGCGACGGCCGGCGGCACGAGCCGCAGGCCCGGCGACGTGATCGCCCCCACGGCGACGTGGCCGAGATGGCCGGCCTTCAGCGCGGCCAGCTCCTCGCGCGCCTGGTCGAGGCTGCCGAGCGCCGCGCGCGCGTGGCGGATCAGCGCGTCGCCGTACAGCGTCGGCCGCATCCCGCGCGGCAGGCGCTCGAACAGCACCGCGCCGATCGATTCCTCGAGTTCGCGCAGCAGCTTCGACGCGGCCGGCTGCGTCATGTTCAGCGCGGCCGCCGCGCGGTGAATGCTGCCTTCGTCGGCGAGCGCGACGAGCAGCAGCAACTGGCGCGTCTTCAGGCGGGCGCGGTTTCCCCACGGGCTGGCTTCGGTCATCGTACGGGTTTATATCGATATCTGAATCGATATCGTAATCGCCTAAATCGTCATTAGCCAGTTATCAAAATTCTGCCTAGACTGCGCCGGTATCCCGTCACCACAGGACTGACGATGTCGGCAACAAAACCCAGGCTGCGCTCCGCTCAATGGTTCGGCACGAACGACAAGAACGGCTTCATGTACCGAAGCTGGATGAAGAACCAGGGCATTCCCGATCACGAATTCGACGGCCGGCCGATCATCGGCATCTGCAACACGTGGTCCGAACTGACGCCGTGCAACGCGCACTTTCGCAAGCTCGCCGAGCACGTGAAGCGCGGAATCTCGGAAGCGGGCGGCTTCCCGGTCGAGTTCCCGGTGTTCTCGAACGGTGAATCGAACCTGCGGCCGTCCGCGATGCTCACGCGCAATCTTGCGTCGATGGACGTCGAGGAAGCGATCCGCGGCAACCCGATCGACGCGGTCGTGCTGCTCGCCGGCTGCGACAAGACGACGCCCGCGCTGCTGATGGGCGCGGCAAGCTGCGACGTGCCGGCGATCGTCGTGTCGGGCGGCCCGATGCTGAACGGCAAGCTCGAGGGCAAGAACATCGGTTCGGGCACGGCCGTGTGGCAGTTGCACGAAGCGCTGAAGGCCGGCGAGATCGACGTGCATCACTTCCTGTCGGCCGAAGCCGGGATGTCGCGCTCGGCCGGCACCTGCAACACGATGGGCACCGCGTCGACGATGGCGTGCATGGCCGAGGCGCTCGGCGTCGCGCTGCCGCACAACGCGGCGATTCCGGCCGTCGATTCGCGCCGCTACGTGCTCGCGCACATGTCGGGCATCCGGATCGTCGAGATGGCGCTCGAAGGGCTCGTGCTGTCGAAGATCCTGACGCGCGCGGCGTTCGAGAACGCGATCCGCACGAACGCGGCGATCGGCGGCTCGACCAATGCGGTGATTCACCTGAAGGCGATCGCCGGCCGCATCGGCGTGCCGCTCGAACTGGAAGACTGGATGCGCATCGGCCGCGACACGCCGACGATCGTCGACCTGATGCCGTCGGGGCGCTTCCTGATGGAAGAGTTCTATTACGCGGGCGGCCTGCCGGCCGTGCTGCGCCGGCTCGGCGAAGGCGGGCTGCTGCCGCACCCGGATGCGCTGACCGTGAACGGCAAGTCGCTGTGGGACAACGTGCGCGAAGCGCCGAACTACGACGATGAAGTGATCCGTCCGCTTGACCGCCCGCTGATCGCGGACGGCGGGATCTGCATCCTGCGCGGCAACCTCGCGCCGCGCGGCGCGGTGCTGAAACCGTCGGCGGCGAGCCCCGAATTGCTGAAGCATCGCGGCCGCGCGGTGGTGTTCGAGAACCTCGACCACTACAAGGCGACGATCAACGACGAAGCGCTCGATATCGATGCGAGCTCGGTGATGGTGCTGAAGAATTGCGGGCCGCGCGGGTATCCGGGCATGGCCGAGGTCGGCAACATGGGGCTGCCGCCGAAGCTGCTGCGCCAGGGCGTGAAGGACATGGTGCGGATTTCCGATGCGCGGATGAGCGGCACCGCGTACGGCACGGTCGTGCTGCACGTCGCGCCGGAAGCCGCGGCCGGCGGGCCGCTCGCCGCGGTGCGCAACGGCGACTGGATCGAACTCGACTGCGAGGCCGGCACGCTGCATCTCGATATTACGGATGAGGAACTGCAGCGCCGCCTGTCGGACGTCGATCCGACCGCGGCGCCGGGCGTGGCCGGGCAGCTCGGCAAGGGCGGCTATGCGCGGCTGTATATCGATCACGTGTTGCAAGCCGACGAGGGGTGCGATCTCGACTTCCTGGTCGGCATGCGCGGCGCGGACGTGCCGAGCCATTCGCATTGAGCGGCGGGCGGTGACCGCCGGTTGTGCAGAGATACGGCCCGCGTAAGCGCTGAAGCGCTAACGTGGGCCGACAGGAGACAAGATGACGACGCAGTACACGCCCGCGCAGGCCGCGGCGGAACAGTCCGATTCGCCGGCAGCCGTCGACGAACGGCAACTGACCCGCCTGCTCACGCGCAAGCTGGTGCCGTTCCTCGCGCTGATCTACGTGGTCGCGTACGTCGACCGTACCGTCGTCGGCTTCGCGAAGCTTCACATGAACGCCGCGATCGGCCTCGGCGACGCCGCGTACGGGCTCGGCGCCGGACTGTTCTTCATCGGCTACTTCCTGTGCGAGGTGCCGAGCAACCTCGCGCTCGGCCGCTTCGGCGCACGCGTGTGGTTCGCGCGCATCCTCGCGACCTGGGGCGCGATCACGATGGCGATGGCGCTCGTGCAAGGGCCGACCAGCTTCTACGTGCTGCGCTTCCTGCTCGGCGCGGCCGAAGCCGGCCTCTATCCCGGCATCCTGTATTTCCTCACGCAATGGTTCCCGATGCGCGATCGCGCCCGCGTGATCGGCCTGCTCGTGCTCGCGCAGCCGCTCGCCGGTATCGTCACCGGGCCGCTCGCCGGATGGCTGCTGTCGACGCACGGGTGGTTCGGCCTGTCGGACTGGCAGACGCTGTTCGTCGTCAGCGGCTTGCCGGCCGTGCTGCTCGCATGGCCGACGCTGCGGCTGTTGCCCGAATCGCCCGCGCATGCGCGCTGGCTGAACGACGACGAACGCCGCTGGATCGCGCGGCAGCTCGCTGCCGACCGCGACACGTATCGCCCCGATTCGCACGGCAATCCGCTTGCCGCGTTGCGCGACCGCCGCGTGCTGCTGCTCGCCGCGCTGTTCCTGCCGTTCCCGCTGTGCATCTACGGGCTGTCGCTGTGGCTACCGACGATCATCCACGCGTTCGGCGCCGGCGATGCGACGACCGGCCTGCTGTCCGCGGTGCCCTACCTGTTCGCGGTGGTCGGCCTGCTCGTCGTGCCGCGCCATTCGGATCGCAAGCGCGAGCGCTACTGGCACATCGTCGTCGTGTCGGCGGCCGCCGCCGTGACGATGGCCGCGAGCGCGTGGGTGCGGCAGCCGGCGCTGCAATTCCTGTTCATCTGCCTCACCGCGTTCTCGCTCTATTCGATCCAGGCCGTCGTATGGGCGCTGCCCGGCGAATTCCTGGCCGGCACGAGCGCCGCGGTCGGCATCGCCGCGATCAATTCGCTCGCGAATCTCGGCGGCTACGTCGGGCCGTACGGGATCGGCCTGATCAAGGCATCCACCGGCAGCCTCGCGGCCGGCCTGTACTTTCTCGCGGCGACGCTGCTATTCGCGGTGCTGATGACGTTCGTGGTCCGGGCCGCGCTGCGCGCGCCCGAGCCGGCCGCGGGCGCATTCGCACGCGAATCCTGAACGCCTTGTTTTCCGGCTGAACGCCGATTCGACTGACGCAGGACCCACCATGACATCGAGCAGCACACCGCGCTATCGCGGCATCTTCCCCGTCGTCCCGACGACGTTTTCCGACACCGGCGAGCTCGACCTCGCGAGCCAGAAGCGCGCGGTCGACTTCATGATCGACGCCGGCTCGGACGGGCTGTGCATCCTCGCGAACTTCTCCGAGCAGTTCGCGATCACCGACGACGAACGCGACGTGCTCACGCGCACGATCCTCGAACACGTCGCCGGCCGCGTGCCGGTGATCGTCACGACGTCGCACTACAGCACGCAGGTCTGCGCGGCGCGCAGCCTGCGCGCGCAGCAGCTCGGCGCGGCGATGGTGATGGCGATGCCACCGTATCACGGCGCGACGTTCCGCGTGCCGGAAGCGCAGATCTTCGATTTCTTCGCGCGCGTGTCGGATGCGATCGACATCCCGATCATGATCCAGGACGCGCCGGCGAGCGGCACTGCGTTGTCCGCGCCGTTCCTTGCGCGGATGGCCCGCGAGATCGAGCAGGTCGCGTACTTCAAGATCGAGACGCCGGGTGCGGCGAACAAGCTGCGCGAGCTGATCCGGCTCGGCGGCGACGCGATCGAGGGGCCGTGGGACGGCGAGGAGGCGATCACGCTGCTCGCCGACCTCCATGCGGGCGCGACCGGCGCGATGACGGGCGGCGGCTTCCCGGACGGCATCCGGCCAATCCTCGAAGCATGGCGCGACGGGCGCCACGACGATGCGTTCGCGCATTACCAGACGTGGCTGCCGCTGATCAATCACGAGAACCGCCAGTCCGGGATCCTCACCGCGAAGGCGCTGATGCGCGCGGGCGGCGTGATCGCATGCGAGCGGCCGCGGCATCCGATGCCGGAACTGCACCCGGACACGCGCGCGGAATTGCTCGCGATCGCGCGCCGGCTCGATCCGCTCGTGCTGCGCTGGGCGCGCTGAGCGATTCGCGAAGGAGAGACGCACGATGAGCCATCCAATTTCGCTGGGTGTCGTCGGGATCGGCAAGATCGCCCGCGACCAGCATTTGCCGGCGATCGCCGCCGAACCGGGCTTCGCGCTGACTGCCTGCGCGAGCCGTCACGCGGAAGTCGACGGCGTGCGCAATTATCCGGATCTGAACGCGCTGCTGGCCGCCGAGCCCGAGCTCGACGCGGTATCGCTGTGCGCGCCGCCGCAGGTGCGCTACGCGCAGGCGCGCGCGGCGCTCGAAGCCGGCAAGCATGTGATGCTCGAGAAGCCGCCGGGCGCGACGCTCGGCGAAGTGGCCGCGCTGGACGCGCTGGCGCGCGAGCGCAGCCTCACGCTGTTCGCGACCTGGCATTCGCGCTGCGCGAGCGCGGTGGAACCGGCGCGCGCGTGGCTCGCCACACGCACGATCCGCGCGGTGCAGGTGCGCTGGAAGGAAGACGTGCGGCGCTGGCATCCGGGTCAGCAGTGGATCTGGGAGCCGGGCGGCCTCGGCGTATTCGATCCGGGCATCAACGCGCTGTCGATCGTCACGCGAATCCTGCCGCGCGAGCTCGTGTTGCGCGAGGCGACGCTGATCGTACCGAGCGACGCACAGATGCCGATCGCGGCCGAACTCGATTGCGCGGATACCGACGGCGTGCCGGTGCGCGCGGAATTCGACTGGCGCCACGGCCCGGTCGAGCAATGGGAGATCGCGGTCGACACGGCCGACGGCGTGCTCGCGATCAGCCGCGGCGGCGCGCAATTGTCGATCGCGGGCGAGCCGGTCGAGATCGGGCCGGAACGCGAGTACCCGGCGCTGTATGCGCACTTCCACGCGTTGATCGCGCGTGGCGAAAGCGACGTCGACGTGCGGCCGCTGCGGCTCGTCGCCGATGCCTTCCTGTTCGGCCGGCGCGTGCAGACCGACGCGTTCGGCCGCTGAACCTGCGTGCGCGTCGGCATGAAGCGCACGCGACGATTGATTGATATTTCGACACGCATCACGGCATCAGCCGATACCAAGGAGACACCATGAACCGCACGACTCACACGATCCGTCGACACACCCTGCGCGCGCTGCTGGCCGCGCTTTGCATCGCGCCGCTCGGGATGACGGGCGCCGCGCATGCCGATGCACCGCTGAAGATCGGCTTCCTCGTGAAGATGCCGGAGCAGGCGTGGTTCATCAACGAGCAGAACGCGGCGTCCGCGCTCGGCCAGAAGGAGAACTTCTCGGTCGTGAAGATCGGCACGCCCGACGGCGAGAAGGTGCTGGCCGCGATCGACAACCTCGGCTCGCAAGGCGCGCAGGGCTTCGTGATTTGCGCGCCGGACGTGCGCCTCGGGCCGGCGATCGCGTCGCGCGCGAAGCGCTACAACATGAAGTTCGTGACCGTCGACGACCAGCTCGTCGATTCGAGCGGCAAGCCGCTGCCGAACGTGCCGCACCTCGGGATGTCGGCGACCAAGATCGGCAACCAGGTCGGTCAGGCGATCTCCGACGAGATGAAGCGGCGCGGCTGGAAGCCCGAGGAAGTCGGCGCGCTGCGCATCACGAACTACGAGCTGCCGACCGCGAAGCTGCGCACCGACGGCGCGACGCAGGCGCTGCTCGCGAACGGCTTCCGCAAGGAGAACATCTTCGACGCGCCGCAGAAGACGACCGACGACGAAGGCGGCTTCAGCGCGGCGGCGCCGGTGCTCGCCCGCCATCCGAACGTGAAGAAATGGGTGGTCTACGCGCTGAACGAGGAAACCGTGCTCGGCGCGGTGCGCGCGACGGAACAGCTGCATATCCCGGCGGCCGACGTGATCGGCGTCGGCATCAACGGCGCGGGCGAGGCGTTTGCCGAATTCCAGAAGAAGGAGCCGACCGGCTTCTACGGGACGATCGCGGTCAGCTCGACGAACCACGGCAAGGACAGCACGCAGAACCTCGTCGACTGGATCCGTAACGGCAAGACGCCGCCGGCCGACACGCAGACGAGCGGCAAGCTGATGACCCGCGCGAACTGGCAGGCCGTGCGTGCCGAACTCGGTATCTGAGCGGGGCGAGGCGAGAACGCGATGACGATGCAGACGATGACGGCCGTGCGCGGCCACGACGCCGAAGCGGGTACGCCGCCGGACGGCCCGCTGCTCGCGCTTGACGGCATCACCGTGACGTTTCCGGGCGTGCGTGCGCTCGACGCGGTGTCGCTGTCGGTGCGCGCGGGCGAAGTGCACGGGCTGATGGGCGAGAACGGCGCGGGGAAATCGACGCTGCTGAAGGTGCTGTCCGGCGTGAACCACCCGCAGGCCGGCACGCTGACGCTGAACGGCACGGAGCAGCGCTTCGCGTCGACGCGCGCGGCACTCGAGGCCGGCATCGCGATCATCTACCAGGAGCTGCATCTGGTGCCTGAGCTGACGGTCGCGGAAAACCTGATGCTCGGGCAATTGCCGAGCCGGCTCGGCGTGGTCGACGAACGTGCGCTCGCCGCGCGCGCGCTCGATGCGCTGGAGCGGCTGGGCGAGCACATCGATCCGGGCATCCCGGTGAAGTATCTGTCGATCGGCCAGCGCCAGATGATCGAGATCGGCAAGGCGCTGATGCGCGACGCGCGCGTGATCGCGTTCGACGAACCGACGAGCTCGCTGTCCGCGCGCGAAACCACGCAACTGTTCCGGATCATCCGCGCGCTGCGCGCGGAAGGCCGCGCGATCATCTACGTCACGCACCGGATGGAGGAAGTGTACGAACTGTGCGACCGCGTGACGGTGTTTCGCGACGGCCGCCGCATCGATACGTTCGATTCCGTCGCCGATCTCGACCGCGACCGGCTGATCGGCTGCATGGTCGGCCGTTCGATCGAGGACGTGTACGGCTATCGGCCGCGCCCGGCCGGCGACGTGCTGATCGAAGCGAAAGGGCTGGCGGGGCCGGGGCTCGCCGAGCCCGTGTCGTTCACCGCGCGGCGCGGCGAGATCGTCGGCTTCTTCGGGCTCGTCGGCGCGGGCCGTTCCGAGCTGATGAAGCTGCTGTACGGCGCGGTGCGCCCGAGCGCCGGGCACGTCGAGCTGAACGGCAAGCGCGTCGCGTTCGGCAGCCCGCGCGACGCGGTGCGCGCCGGCATCGCGCTGTGCCCGGAAGACCGCAAGCAGGAAGGCATTGTCGCGATCGCGTCGGTGGCCGACAACCTGAACATCAGCGCGCGCCGTCATTTCAGCCCGGCGCGCGTGCTGCTCGACGGGCGGCGCGAACGCGAGCTCGCGCAGAAATACATCGAGCGCCTCGCGATCAAGACCCGCGACGGCGAAACGCCGATCGGCGCGCTGTCGGGCGGCAACCAGCAGAAGGTCGTGCTCGCGCGCTGGCTGGCCGAGCGCATCGACGTGTTCCTGATGGACGAGCCGACGCGCGGCATCGACGTCGGCGCGCGCGCGGAAATCTACAACCTGTTCTACGAACTCGCGGAAGCGGGCCGCACGGTGATCCTCGTGTCGAGCGATCTGGCCGAGGTGATCGGCGTGTCGGACCGCATCGTCGTGATGAAGGAAGGACGGATCGCGGGCGAGGTCGCGAAGGCGCAGGCGACGCCCGATGCGCTGATCAAGCTCGCGCTGCCGCGCTAGCGGCCCGCAGTCAAACTGGAAAGCAAACGTTATGAGCCAGGCAATGCAACCCCAACGTACTTCCCCCTCCCCGGATACCCCCGCCGTGCCCGCGCGCGCGCGCGGCGGCGTGTGGCAGCTGATCAACCGCTCCGGCATCGTGATGGTGTTCCTCGTGCTGTTCGCGACGCTGTCGCTGACCGTGCCGGACTTTCTCACGCCGCGCAACATCCAGGGCCTGCTGCTGTCGGTCACGCTGATCGGTTCGATCTCGGTGACGATGATGTTCGTGCTGGCGCTCGGCGAAGTCGACCTGTCGGTCGCGTCGATCGTCGCGTTCTCGGGTGTGGTCGCGTCGACGCTGATCACCGCGACGCACAGCATCGTGCTCGGTGTCGCGGCCGGCGTGCTCGCCGGCGGCGCGGTGGGGCTCGTGAACGGCGTGCTGATCGCGCGCTACCGGATCAACTCGCTGATCGTCACGCTTGCGATGATGGAAGTCGTGCGCGGGCTCGCATTCATCACGTCGAACGGCGACGCGGTGATGATCTCGGAAGAGCGCTTCTTCGATCTCGGCGGCGGGTCGTTCCTCGGCATCTCGTTTCCGATCTGGAGCAATATCATCGGCTTCGTCGTGTTCGGCTTTTTGCTGCGCAAGACGGTGTTCGGCAAGAACGTGCTGGCCGTCGGCGGCAACGGCGAGGCCGCGCTGCTCGCGGGGCTGCCGGTGATGCGCATCAAGATCGCCGTGTTCGTGCTGCAGGGGCTCGTGACGGGGTTTGCCGGCGTGATGCTCGCGTCGCGGATGAGCCTCGGCGACCCGAAGACGTCGGTCGGCCTCGAGCTCGGCGTGATTTCCGCGTGTGTGCTCGGCGGCGTGTCGCTGACGGGCGGCGTCGCGACGATCTCCGGCGTGCTGGTCGGCGTGCTGATCATGGGCTCCGTGCAGGACGCGATGAGCCTGCTGAACGTGCCGACCTTTTACCAATATCTGATACGCGGCGGAATTCTGTTGCTCGCGGTGCTGTTCGACCAGTATCGTCGCAACCAGCGGCGCGCGATGAAGATCTGATTTCGGTGATTGCGCGGCCGCCCGCGAACGCGACAGATCAGATATTGGAGACGGCATGCAACAGACTCATCCGGGCACGGCGGCGACGCTGCTGGCCGACAGCCGCAACACGCTCGGCGAAGGCGCGACGTGGTGCGACAGGACGCACGCGCTGTACTGGGTGGACATCGAAGGCGCGCAGCTGTGGCGCTGCCGCGCGGACGGTTCCGATCTCACGCAGTGGGCGATGCCGGAACGGCTCGCGTGCTTCGCGCTGACCGACGACCCGGACGTGCTGCTCGTGGGGCTCGCGACGCATCTCGCGTTCTTCGACCTGCGCAGCGGCGCGTTCACGCGGATCGTCGACGTCGAGCCCGAGCTGCCGACGCGGCTGAACGACGGGCGCTGCGATGGGGCCGGCGCGTTCGTGTTCGGGATGAAGGACGAAGGCGGTGAGCCGCCGCGCGCGGTCGGCGGGTTCTATCGGCTCAATCCGGATCTCACGCTCCAACGGCTTGCGTTGCCGCCGGCCGCGATCGCGAACAGCATCGGGTTCTCGCCGGATGGGTCGAAGATGTATTTCTGCGATTCGCTGGTGCGCGAGATTTTTGTGTGCGATTACCGCTCAGGTGGTGACGTCGCGAACGTGCGGCCATTCGCGCGGCTAACCGATGCCGATGGCGACCCGGACGGCTCGATCGTCGATCGTGACGGCGGACTGTGGAATGCGCAGTGGGGTGGGCGGCGGGTGGTGCGTTATGGGCCGGATGGAGTCGAGACAGATCGCGTTGAAGTGCCGACCGCGCAGCCGAGTTGCGTTGCGATTGATGGCGAAGGCCGGTTGTATGTGACGAGTGCGCGTGTTGACCTGAGCGACGACGCGCTGGCGGGCGATGCGCACGCGGGCGGTGTGTTCGTCGCGCAGACGCGCCATGTGGGGCTGCCGACCGCGCGGTTTGCGGGGACTCGTACTGGATGAATAGCGGGTGTGGACGGCAGGTTCTATCGGCTGGCAACCGGAAGTTGCTCAGAATGACGAAAGCCCCCGGCTTGTGAAGGTCGGGGGCTTTTGTTTTGCACACGATCACCACAATTAAAATAAAGGTAGTCGGGCGCGAATCCAATCCCATTTGGTAGGCGGAATCGCAAGTAACTGCATCACATCGCTGCTCGAGCTATCGTAATATACGATTCCGCCGGCACCATCTACCAGTTCTCGCTCGGTCGCCGAATTTACGTAGTATGAAAAATAGCGTTGAGCGCGCAATTCCCCAGTTCCGTCAAAAAGCTGAAGCCTCACTTCATGCCCATTCCGAACATACGCGCCGCACAACTTTGCGTAATATTCCACACCTCCAAATTCTTTCTTCCCTCCATTCAGTTATTTTTCAAAAAAATCACATTGACCATAATTGGGTCTGGTCATATGAATGGAAAAGCCAATCAGCAAAAACACAAGAATGGCTAGCCCAGTGATTTTTGGGAGGCTGGTCTGCATATTTCTTCCTGTATTAACCATTGTTGGTTTCAGTATCGCAGTCACTGTTCTTTTACCCCGTCACGAAGTGACGAACCATTTTCAAGATGAGAATCGATTGTTTTTGGTAATTTAATGGATGTGCGGACCGATAATTTCGTACTTATACGAGGCAACTGAGAACATGGAGGGACGCTGAGCGTGATGTCGCGACTATGCGTTCGTCCCCCCCACCTGCTGGTAAGATGGCCCGCAATTCCACCCAGCACGCGCCATGAGTTCCACCCCGACCAAGCCCGCCCGTTCGAAACCCGCCGCGAAGGACGCTGCCCGCTCCCCGGCCGACAAGCCGAAGCCGCGCGTGCAACAGCGCCTGACCTACGTGATCGGCGGCCTCGACCGGCTGCTGCGCCGCCACATGACCGACGCGCTCGCGCCGCTCGGCATCACGCTCGCGCAATACACGGCGCTGTCGGTGCTCGAGGCGCGCGGTGCATCGTCGAACGCGCAGTTGGCCGAGCGCTCGTGGATCACGCCGCAATCGGCGAACGAGGTGATGAGCGTGATGGCCGCCCGCGGTTTCGTCACGCGCGAAGCCGACCCGTCGCATGGCCGCATCATCCTGCTGACGCTGACCGCCGCAGGCGCGGCGATGCTGCGCGAATGCGAAGCCGCGCTGCGGCCGGTCGAGGCGCGCATGCTCGGCGACATCCCGGCCGACGACGCCGCGCACGTGCAGCGCGCGCTCGAACTGTTCTCGCGCAACCTGCGCGGCTGACGGCTTCCCGCATTTTCGCGACGCGGACCCGCCGCCAGACCCGCGCTCGTTTCGTCCACGCCATCGACGGTCGCCCCACCGCTCCCTGATTTCCCGCCGCTTTCTCCGCGTTCCGCTCCGGGTTTACACCGGCGCTCGTGCCGCTTGCAATATCAGGTAGCCTGATATTAAATGAAGTCGTCCGCAGCACGCATGCTGCGCACCGAATCGCACTGGAAACGAACGACAGGAACAGACAATGAGCAAGTACGACAACCGCTGGCAGACCGTTGAAGTGAAAGTGGAGGCCGGCATCGCGTGGGTCACGTTGAATCGCCCCGAGAAGCGCAACGCAATGAGCCCGACGCTGAACCGGGAGATGCTGGATGTCCTCGACGCGGTCGAGTTCGACGACGAGGCGAAGGTGCTGGTGCTGACCGGCGCGGGCGCCGCGTGGACGGCCGGCATGGATCTGAAGGAATATTTCCGCGAGATCGACGGCGGCTCCGACGCGCTGCAGGAAAAGGTGCGCCGCGACGCGTCGGAATGGCAGTGGCGCCGTCTGCGGATGTACAACAAGCCGACGATCGCGATGGTGAACGGCTGGTGCTTCGGCGGCGGGTTCTCGCCGCTCGTCGCGTGCGACCTCGCGATTGCGGCGGACGACGCGGTGTTCGGGCTGTCGGAGATCAACTGGGGCATCCCGCCCGGCAACCTCGTCAGCAAGGCGATGGCCGATACGGTCGGGCACCGCCGCGCGCTGCACTACATCATGACCGGCGATACGTTCACCGGTGCGGAAGCGGCCGAGATGGGCCTCGTGAACAGCAGCGTGCCGCTGGCCGACCTGCGCGACGCGACGATCGCGCTCGCCGCGCGGCTGATGGACAAGAACCCGGTCGTGCTGCGCGCGGCGAAGCACGGCTTCAAGCGTTCGCGCGAACTCACGTGGGAGCAGTGCGAGGATTACCTGTATGCGAAGCTCGACCAGGCGCAACTGCGCGACCCGGAGCGCGGCCGCGAGCAGGGGCTGAAGCAGTTCCTCGACGACAAGACGATCAAGCCGGGCCTGCAGGCATACAAGCGCTGAGACAAGCGCGGACGCAGCCGCCGGCTTCCCCGCCGGCGTAATCGCAAGAGACAGGCAAGGCAGGAGACGACAATGACCGACAGACGGATGCTGATCGGCGGCGAGTGGTGCAACGCCCGCGACGGCCGCACCTTCGATCGCTTCAACCCCGCGACGGGCGTGCTCGCATCGCGCGCGCCGGCGGCCGGCGTGGCCGACGCCGACGCGGCGATCGACGCCGCGCATCGCGCGTTCCCCGCGTGGGCGGCCCTCGCGCCGACCGAGCGGCGCCGCCGGCTGCTGAAGGCGGCCGACCTGATGGACGCGCGCATCGACGAAATCATCGCGACCGGCGTCGCCGAAACCGGCGCGACGCCCGGCTGGCTCGGCTTCAACGCGACGCTCGCCGCGAACATGCTGCGCGAGGCCGCGTCGATGACGACGCAGATCGCCGGCGACGTGATTCCGTCCGACGTACCGGGCAACCTCGCGCTCGCGATGCGCGTGCCGTGCGGGGTGGTGCTCGGCATCGCGCCGTGGAACGCCCCGGTGATCCTGGGCACGCGTGCGCTGGCGATGCCGCTCGCATGCGGCAACACGGTCGTGCTGAAGGCGTCCGAGGCGTGCCCGGGCGTGCATGCGCTGATCGGTGCGGTGCTGGACGAAGCAGGGCTCGGCGCGGGCGTGGTGAACGTGATCACGCACGCGGCGGCCGATGCGCCCGAGCTCGTCGAGCGGATGATCGCGCATCCGCATGTGAAGCGGATCAACTTCACCGGGTCGACGCACGTCGGGCGCATCATCGCGCGCCACGCGGCCGCGCACCTGAAGCCCGTGCTGCTCGAACTCGGCGGCAAGGCGCCGGTGCTCGTGCTCGACGATGCCGATCTCGATGCGGCCGTCGACGCGATCGCGTTCGGCGCGTTCTTCAACCAGGGGCAGATCTGCATGTCGACAGAGCGTGTGATCGCCGCACGGCCGATCGCCGACGCGCTCGTCGAGCGGCTCGCCGCGAAGGTGCGCCCGCTGGTCGCGGGCGATCCGCTGGCCGGCCATCCGCTCGGCACGATGGTCGATGCGTCGGCCGCCGCGCGCGCGGCGTCGCTGGTCGAGGATGCGCGTGCGCTTGGCGCGCAACTGCCGCTCGGCTGTCGCGTCGAAGGCGCGACGATGCAGCCGGCGATCGTCGACGGCGTCACGCGCGACATGCGGCTCTATCGCGAGGAGTCCTTTGCACCGGTCGTCGCGATCCTGCGTGCGGACAGCGACGACGAAGCGGTGGCGCTTGCGAACGACAGCGAATTCGGGCTGTCGGCGAGCGTGTTCAGCCGCGATATCGCACGTGCGATGGCGGTCGCGCGCCGGATCGAATCGGGGATCTGCCACGTCAACGGGCCGACCGTGCACGACGAAGCGCAGATGCCGTTCGGCGGCACGAAGGCGAGCGGCTACGGCCGCTTCGGCAGCCGCGCGTCGATCGCCGAATTCACCGAGCTGCGCTGGATCACCGTGCAGACCGCGCCGCGCCATTACCCGATATGAGCGAGCCGACGATGAATGCAGAGAAGGCGCCGCTTCAGGTCGGCCAACACGCCGACGCCGTGCGCTATCGCGCGGCCGCCGTCGCGGTCGGCGCGGCCGAGATTCGCCGCGACGACGACGGCACGTGGTACCTGCGCTCGCGCGAGCCGCTCGGCGATTACCCGACGCGCCTTACCGACTGCCTCGTGCGCGGCGCGCACGCGCATCCCGACCGCGTGCTGGCCGCGCGGCGCGGCGCCGATGGCCGCTGGATCGAGATCACGTATGCACAGATGCTCGAACGCGCGCGCGTGCTCGGCCAGGGCCTCGTCGATCTCGGGCTGTCGGCCGAGCGTCCGCTCGCGGTGCTGTCCGGCAACGATCTCGAGCATCTGCAGATGATGTTCGCGGCGATGCTGGCCGGCGTGCCGTATTCGCCGATCTCGCCCGCGTATTCGCTGGTGTCGACCGACTACGGCAAGCTGCGTCACACGCTCGGCGTGCTGCGGCCGGGTGCGGTGTTCGTTGCCGACCGCGCGCCGTTCGCGCGTGCGCTCGACGCGACGTTGCCGGCCGATGCGACGCTGATCGTGGCCCGCGACGCCGATGCGCAAACCGATGTCGAGCGCCGCACAGTGCCGCTGTCGCGCCTGCTCGCCACCGTTCCGCGCACGATCGACGCGATCCACGCGGCGGTCGGCCCCGACCATCTCGCGAAGGTCCTGTTCACGTCCGGTTCGACGAAGCAGCCGAAGGCCGTGCCGACCACGCACCGGATGCTGTGCAGCAACCAGCAGATGCTGCGCCAGACGATGCCGGAACTCACGCGCGAGCCGCCGGTGCTGGTGGACTGGCTGCCGTGGAATCACACGTTCGGCGGCAGTCACAACCTCGGCATCGCGCTGTACAACGGCGGCACGCTGTATATCGACGACGGCCGCCCGATGCCCGGTCGCTTCGACGAAACCGTGCGAAACCTGCGCGAGATCGCGCCGACGATCTACTTCAACGTGCCGAAGGGCTGGGAAGAGCTGACTACCGCGCTCGAACGCGATGCCGAGCTGCGCGATACGTTCTTCTCGCGCGTGAAGCTGTATTTCTTCGGCGGCGCGGGGCTGTCGCAAGCCGCGTGGGACCGGCTCGACCGCGTGACCGAAGCGCACTGCGGCGAGCGCATCCGGATCATGGCCGGCCTCGGGATGACGGAGGCGTCGCCGTCGTGCCTGTTCACGACGGGGCCGCTGATGCGCGCCGGCTATATCGGGCTGCCCGCGCCCGGCTGCGACGCGAAGCTCGTGCCGTGCGGCGGCAAGCACGAACTGCGCTTCAAGGGGCCGAACGTGATGCGCGGCTACTGGCATGCTGACGTCGATCCGCGCGACGTGTTCGACGAAGAAGGCTACTACCGCAGCGGCGACGCAGGCGTCTTTGCCGATCCGCAGCGACCGGAACTCGGGCTGCTGTTCGACGGGCGGCTGACCGAGGACTTCAAGCTGAGCAGCGGCACGTTCGTCAGCGTCGGGCCGTTGCGCGCGAATGCAGTGTCGACCGGCGCGCCGTACGTGCAGGACGTGGTCGTCACCGGGATCAATCGCGACGACATCGGCTTGCTGGTGTTCCCGCGCGTCGATGCCTGCCGTGCGCTGGCGGGGCTCCCGGCCGATGCGCCCGTGACCGACGTGCTGCGCGCGCCGGCCGTGCGCGCGGCGTTCGCGGCGTGGCTCGCCGCGCTGAACCGCAACGCGAGCGGCGGGTCGACGTTCGTTGCGCGGATCCGGCTGATCGACACGCCGCCGTCGCTCGATCTCGGCGAAGTGACCGACAAGGGTTCGCTGAACCAGGCGGCCGTGCAGAAGCATCGCGCGGCGACGATCGACGCGCTATACGACCCGGCGCGACGCGATCCCGACGTGATTTACGCGTAAGCAGCACGCACGGGCAGTTGCAGCGGTAAGCAGCACGCACGCACAACGACCGGCCGGCCACGACACCGGCAGGCATTTTTTCGGCCAGTGAATCAGGTTGCCTGATAAAGGCGGCCGTTCATACGACACCTCGCGCGCCGAACCGCCACTGGCCGGCGGCGGCGCGCGGCGGCCGTTGCAGGGCCGACCGACTACAAAGACATGGGAATGGAGACATGAACACTTACGTTGCCGAAAAATCCACGGTCGCGACCACGCTCGCGCTGTGTTTCGCGATCGCTCTCCTCGAAGGGCTCGACCTGCAGTCGGTCGGTGTCGCCGCGCCGCGCATGGCGCGCGAATTCGGGCTGTCCGTGTCGCAGATGGGCATCGCGTTCAGCGCGGGCACCTTCGGGCTGCTGCCGGGCGCGATGCTCGGCGGGCGGCTCGCCGACCGGATCGGCCGCAAGCGCGTGCTGATCGCATCGGTCGTGCTGTTCGGGCTGCTGTCGATCGCGACCGCGCAGGTATCGACGTTCGCGATGCTCGTCGTCGTGCGCGTGCTGACCGGCATCGGCCTCGGCGGCGCGATGCCGAACCTGATCGCGCTGTCGTCCGAAGCGGTCGAGCCGCGCTCGCGCAGCAGCGCGGTCGCGACGATGTACTGCGGGATTCCGTTCGGCGGCGTGATCGCGTCGGTGATCGGCGTGCTGCTCGCGGGCGACACCGAATGGCGGCACATCTTCTACGTCGGTGGCGTGGGCCCGCTGCTGCTCGTGCCGCTGCTCGTGTGGTGCCTGCCGGAATCGCGCGCGTATCTCGACGTCGCGGGCACGCAGGCCGCGCGTACCAGCGTCGGGAAGACGCTGTTCGGCGACGGCCGCACGACGTCGACGGTCGCGCTGTGGGTCAGCTACTTCTGCACGCTGATCGTCCTCTACTTCCTGCTGAACTGGCTGCCGTCGCTGATGGCTTCGCGCGGGCTCGATCGCGCACATGTCGGCCTCGTGCAGATCGCGTTCAACGTCGGCGCGGGGCTCGGCGCGCTCGGCATCGGCGCGGCGCTCGACCGCATGCGCGCGTCGCGCGTGGTCGGCGGCATGTATGTCGGGATCGTGCTGTCGCTCGCCGCGCTCGCGGCCGCGCCCGGTTTCGCGTCGCTCGCGGCGGCCGCGTTCGCGGCGGGGATGTTCGTCGTCGGCGGGCAGTCGGTGCTGTATGCGCTCGCGGCGATCTACTACCCGACCGCGATGCGCGGCACCGGCGTCGGCGCGGCGGTGGCCGTCGGCCGGCTCGGTTCCGTCGTCGGGCCGCTCGCGGCCGCGACGCTGCTGGCCGCGGGCCGCAGCGCGCCGGTCGTGATCGGCGCGAGCATTCCCGTCACGCTCGTCGCGGCCTTCGCTGCATTCGTGCTGATTCGTCGCCCGCAAGCCGACGACTAACGTTTCGTTTTTTTTCAAGGCGCGCCGTCAGAGCGCGCAATTCAACACGGTCTGGAGACGCAACGAAATGAAGACGAAGACAAGGAACGGCCTGCTGGCCGCCGGCGCGTGCTGCGCGCTTGCCGCGCCGGGCGCGCACGCGCAGTCGAGCGTGACGCTGTACGGGATCATCGACACGGGCGTCGAGTTCGTGTCGCACGCGAACGCGGCCGGCGACCACGTCGTGCGGATGCCGGGCGTGACGGGCGAGCTGCCGTCGCGCTGGGGGCTGCGCGGCACCGAGGATCTCGGCGGCGGCTACCAGGCGGTGTTCACGCTCGAAAGCGGCTTCAACGTGCGCGGCGGCGATCTCGGCCAGGGTGGCCGGCTGTTCGGGCGCCAGGCCTTCGTCGGGCTGAAGAGCGGCTTCGGTACGCTCGCGTTCGGCCGTCAGTACACGATGACCTATCTCGCGCTGCAGGGCGCGGACATCATCGGCCCCGACATCTACGGGCTCGGCTCGTTCGACGCGTATGTGCCGAACGGCCGCGCCGACAACGCGGTGACCTACGTCGGCGCGTATCGCGGCGTGACGTTCGGCGCCGCGTATTCGTTCGGCCGCGACGGCGCGGGCACCGGCAACTCGCCGGGGCAGGGCACGTGCGCGGGGCAGGTGCCGGGCGACGCGGTGCAGTGCCGCAACTGGTCGGTGATGCTCAAGTACGACAGCGCGTACTTCGGTGCGGCGGCATCGTACGAAGAACAGCGCGGCGGCACCGGCGCGGCCGCCAACTTCTTCGACGGCGTGGCGCCCGTCCCGTTCACGAGCAGCGGCGGCAAGGATGCGCGTACGCACGTGAGCGCGTATGCGCAGGCGGCCGGCGCGAAGATCGGCGCGGGCTGGATCGGGCGGCGCGTGTCGACCGGTTCGCCAGCCGCGCCCGGCGCGCATTCGGATCTGTTCTTCGTCGGCGCGTCGTATGCGGTGAAGCCCGATTTCATCGTCGACGGCGAAGGCTACCGGATCGTCAACAGCGCGCACGACACGCGCGCGACGATGGCCACGCTGCGCGCGACCTATCTGCTGACCAAGCGCACGGCCGTCTATGCGCAATCGTCGTATCTGTGGAACAGCGCGCACGCGCGCTACTCGGTCAGCGGCGGCGGGCCCGGCACGACGCCCGGCGCAGGGATGGGGCAGCTCGGCGCGATGGTCGGCGTGCGGCACATGTTCTGATTCAGCGGCGTGACGAACCGAATGGGAGTTATCTTGAACAGGAAATCTGCATTCCTCTGTATTGCGCCGCTGTCCGCCGCCGCCCTGCTCGCCGGTTGCGGCGGCGACGATTCGATCGGCGCGCCGCCCACGCACCTGAGCGCCGCGACGCCGGCCGCGATGGCGCAGACCTGCGACGCGCTCGCCGCGAAGCTCGCGTATGCGAACACGTCGTTCACGTCGGCGACGACCGCGGCGGTCGGCGCGCTGACGGTGGCCGGCAAGCCGGTCGCCGAGCACTGCGTGATCGCCGGGAAAATGAACGAGCGCGTGAGCGCGGTGGACGGCAAGACTTATGCGATCGGCTTCGAGATGCGCTTGCCGAAAGCATGGAACGGCCGCTTCTTCTACCAGGCGAACGGCGGGCTCGACGGCAACGTCGTGACCGCGACCGGCGAGATCGGCGGCGGCGGGCCGCTGACCAACGCGCTGAACCAGGGTTTCGCGGTGATCAGCTCGGATTCCGGGCACAGCGCCGCGCAGAATCCGCTGTTCGGCCTCGATCCGCAGGCGCGGACCGACTACGGCTACGGCGCCGTCGACGCGCTGACGCCGATGGCGAAGCAGGTGATCCGGCTCGCGTACGGCAAGGCGCCCGATCGCAGCTATTTCGGCGGCTGCTCGAACGGCGGCCGTCACGCGATGGTCACGGCGGTGCGCAATCCGGCCGACTACGACGGCATCATCGCGGGCGATCCGGGCTTCCATCTGCCGAAGGCGGCGATCGGCGAGATGTACGGCGCGCAGCAGTTCGCGAAGATCGCATCGGCCACGGGAACGAACGGGTTGCCGGATATCCGCAGCGGTTTCAACGATGCGGAACGCCAGTTCGTCGGCGCGAAGATTCTCGAAAAATGCGACGCGCTCGACGGCGCGGCCGACGGGATGGTGCAGGACGTCGCCGCGTGCCAGGCGCACTTCAGCGTCGATGCCGATGTTCCCACCTGCGCGAACGGCACGCGCACCGGGTCGTGCCTGACGCCTGCGCAGAAAACCGCGCTGGAGAACGTGTTCGCCGGGGCGCGCAACAGCGCGGGCACGGCGCTGTACGCGAGCTTTCCGTACGATCCGGGCCTGTCGGGCCCTGGCTGGGCTGCATGGAAGCAGTCGAACTCGATCATGCTCGACCCGGCCGCGATGGCGTTCACGTTCATGACGCCGCCGAAAACCGCCGCGGTTCTCGCGAACCTCGCCGGCTTCGCGCTCGGCTTCGACATGGACAACGATGCGCCGGCAATCTTCGCGACGAACGGCACTTATACGCAATCGTCATGGTCGTTCATGACGCCGCCCGACGAGACGAACCTCGCCGCGCTGAAGTCGCGCGGCGCGAAGCTGCTCGTCTATCACGGCACGGGCGACCCGGTGTTCTCGTTCAACGACACGCGCGACTGGTACGCGCAGGTCGCGCAGGCGAACGGCGGTGACGCGTCGAGCTTCGCACGCTTCTATCCGGTGCCGGGGATGAACCACTGCTCGGGCGGGCCGGCCGCCGACCAGTTCGACATGCTGACGCCGCTCGTCGCGTGGGTCGAACAGGGGCAGGCGCCCGCGGCGGTCGTGGCTGCCGCGCGCGACACGACGAACGCGGTGCCGAACGCGGACGTGCCGACGTCATGGGGTGCGGGGCGTACGCGGCCGCTGTGTCCGTATCCGCAGGTTGCGCGCTACAACGGTTCGGGCGACTTGAACTCGGCGGCGAGCTTCAGTTGTCGTTGAGGTAACCGTCGATGGGAAACGGCCGGCGCACGTTGTCTCGCGCCGGCTGTTTCATCGCCGCATTCACATTCACTCGCCGGCATCGACCGGCACGTCGAGCCCGACCTTCACGCGGCTCATGCTGACCAGCGTCTTGAACCGCTTCACGTTGTTGTTCGCGAAGAACAGCTCGCGCGTGAGCGCGTTGTACTGATCCATGTTGCGCACCGCGAGGATCAGCACGAAATCCCATTCTCCCGTCACGTAGTAGCACTGCTGAATCTGCGGGCAGCGCTCGAACGCGCGTTTCATCGCGTCGAGCTGGTCGATCTGCTCGCTCTCGACCTCGACGTTCACGACGATCGTCAGCGGATGATCGACCTTGTCCGGCGCGACGACGGCCGTATAACGCTCGATCACGCCCGCTTCCGCGAGACGCCGCAGCCGCCGGTTCACGGCGGCGGTCGACAGGTTGACGCGCGCGCCGAGCTCGGCCTGCGGCGTCTGCGCGTCGCGCTGGACTTCCATCAGCAGCTTGCGATCGAACGCATCGAGTGGAGTCGTCATGATGGCGCGTGCAACCTCGAAAGAATGAGAAATTTTTGCATCGAAGCGGTCGATTTGGCGATTTCGTTCACCCGCCTGCGCAATATTATTTTTCCAACCGACGGCGCGCAACCCGCGCCTGCCCGACCCGACTCACCCGACGGACCGCCCGAGGTCCCGCTCCGGAGCCTTTCGCCATGCTGATCGCCAACCCGCGCGCGTCGCGCACCGCCTACCCGAACGCGCTGCGCCGCGTGATGAACATCGCGTCGGCCGACGAAAGCGGCGCATGGCTCGCGCACTGGCCGCTCGTCGGCAATGCACGCACGCCGCTGCGCGCGCTGCCCGATCTCGCCGCGCGGCTCGGCGTCGCGAGCGTCAGCGTGAAGGACGAGTCGTGCCGTTCGCCGCTCGGCAGCTTCAAGGCGCTCGGTGCGCCGATCGCGCTGGTGCGGCTCGTGAAGCGGCTGCGCCGCACGCAGGCACTCGATCCGCAAGGGCTCGTCACTGGCCGCTACGCGTCGGAACTGGCCGACCTGACGGTGATCAGCGCGACCGACGGCAATCATGGCCGCGCGCTGGCCGCCGCCGCGCGCGCGATCGGCTGCGGCTGCGTGATCGTGCTGCACGCGCACGTCGACGCCGAGCGCGAACGCGCGATCTCCGCGTACGGCGCGCGGATCGTGCGCATCGCGGGGAACTATGACGAATCGGTCGTCTGCGCGGCGCAGCTCGCGCAGGCGAACGGCTGGTACGTCGTGTCGGATACGTCGTACGACGGCTACGAAGCGATTCCGCGCGACGTGATGCAGGGCTACGGCGTGATCGCCGCCGAAGCGGCCGCGCAGGCCGCGGAGGAAGACGGGCGGCCGTTCACGCACGTGTTCCTGCAAGGCGGCGTGGGCGGCCTCGCCGCGGGCGTCGCGAGTTACCTGTGGGAGCGTGACGGCGTGCAGCGGCCGCGCTTTGTCGTCGTCGAGCCGCGCCAGGCCGACTGCCTGTACCAGAGCGCGCTGGCCGGCCGCGCGACGAAGGCGAGCGGCAGCGTCGATTCGGTGATGGCCGGGCTCGCGTGCGGCGAGGCGTCGCCGCTCGCGTGGGATTTCCTCGAGATGTGCATCGACTACTTCATGCTGATCGACGACGACGACGCGGTGCAGGCGATGTGCGGCCTCGCGGCCGGCAGCGAACGCGACGTGCCGCTCGTCGCCGGCGAATCGGGCGCGGCCGGTGTGGCGGGGCTGGCCGTGTTGATGCGCGACCCGGCGCGCGCGCGGCAGGTCGGGCTCGACGCGAACGCGCGCGTGCTGGCGATCAACACGGAAGGGGCGACCGCGCCGTCCGTGTACCGGAACTGCGTCGGCGAGACGGCCGACGCGGTGCTCGCGCGCCAGCGCGACTGGCTGAGCCGCGCGGCGGTGGCGGCCTGAACGACATGACCATCGACATGACCACCGACGAGGCGAACGCAATGGACGCAATCGACGCAACGGCAGAAAGCACGCTGCAGGGCCGACTGAAGACCTGGCGCAGGTATCTGCACCAGCACCCGGAAACCGGTTTCGAAGAGGTGAACACGTCGGACTACGTCGCGCGGATTCTGACGACGCTCGGGCTCGACGTGCATCGCGGCATCGGCGGCACGGGGCTCGTCGCGAACTTGACGGCTGGCACCGGCCAGCGCGCGATCGGCATTCGCGCGGACATGGACGCGCTGAACATCGTCGAGCACGCGCCGGGCCGCGAACACGTGTCGCGCACGCCCGGCAAGATGCATGCGTGCGGGCACGACGGCCACATGTCGATGGTGCTCGGCGCCGCGCAGCTGCTGGCCGAGCGCAAGGATTTCGACGGCACGGTGCGCTTCATTTTCCAGCCGGCGGAAGAGCACGGCCGCGGCGCGAAGGCGATGATGGCCGACGGGCTGCTCGAGCGCTTTCCGGTCGACGCGATCTTCGGTGCGCACAACATGCCGGGCATGCGCGCGGGCACGTTCGCGACGCGTGCGGGCGGCATCATGGCGAGCGAAGACAATTTCGTGATCCGGATCGACGGGCGCGGCACGCATGCGGCGCGGCCGCACATGGGCATCGATCCGATCGTGATCGGCGCGCAGGTCGTGCTCGCGCTGCAGACGATCGTGTCGCGCAATCTCGACCCGGGCCAGCAGGCGGTGATCTCGTGCACGGAATTCATCACCGACGGGCTGCGCAACGTGCTGCCGTCGACAGTGACGATCAAGGGCGACACGCGCAGCTATTCGCGCGACGTGCAGGCGCTGCTGGAGGCGCGGATGCGCGAGATCAGCGAAGGGGTCTGCCGTGCGCACGGTGCGGCCTGCACGTTCGAGTACACGCACGAGTTCGCGCCGACGGTGAATTCGCCGGAATGGGTCGACACGGCCGTGCAGGCCGCCGCGCACGTCGCGGGCGCCGATGCGGTGAACGCCGACGTGCAGCCGATGATGATCTCGGAGGATTTCGGCGCGTTCCTGCAGGCGGTGCCGGGCAATTTCGTGTTCATCGGCAACGGCGAAGTGGCCGGGCAGGGCGGCGTGCCGCTGCACAACGCGACGTACGATTTCAACGACGAGATCTTGCCGACCGGTGCGCGCTATTTCGCGGAAGTGGCGCGGCGCGCGTTGAAGGCGGCGTAGCGGCGCGGGGCACTGCGTATTCGGTTCGCCGCGCGTGCGGTGCACTTCGTCATCGACGACGCGTCGATGCTCGAGCGCACCGGTTTGCCGGCGCGTCGAGGATCGTCCGTCGTCGCATTCGATCAACCGGCCAGTTCACCCAAGCACGCATCGAACTGTGCGACGAGCGTATCGACATCGTCGGCCGTCGTTTGCGGGCACACGAGCATCATGTTGTGGAACGGCGTGATCAGCACGCCGCGATTCAGCAGGTACAGGTGCACGATGTGCTCGAGTTCGCTGTCGAGTTGCGCGCCGGCCAGCGTGCCGTTGCGCGGCGGCACGGGCGCGAACTGAAACTCGGTGCGCGCGCCGATGCGGGTCACGCACCACGGCAGCCGGTGTTTTGCGATCGCCTGGTCGAGCCCGGTCGCGAGCCGTGCGGCGAGTGCGAACATGTGCGCATACGCGGCGTCGGTCGCGACTTCGGCGAGCGTCGCGCGCATCGCATGCATCGCGAGCATGTTCGCGGTGAGCGTCGTGCCGATCCCCGAATGGCCGGGCGGCGCGTTCAGCTTCGCCGCTTTCGCGCGTTCCGCGAATTCGGCGCTGAAGCCGTACACCGCGCACGGCACGCCGCCCGCGATCGGCTTGCCGACCACCAGCATGTCCGGTTCGAGGCCGTGCGCGACCGCGTAGCCGCCGGGCCCGCTGCTGATCGTGTGCGTCTCGTCGATCACCAGCAACGTGCCGTGGCGGCGCGTCAGTTCGCGCGCGGCCTCCCAGAAGCCGGGGTCGGGCAGCACCATCCCGATGTTCGTCATCGCGGGCTCGGCGAGCACGCACGCGACGTCGCCGTCCTTCAGCGCCGCTTCGAGCGCGTCCAGATCGTTGAATTCGACGACGCGCGTGTTCGCGAGCAGGTCGTACGACTGCCCGAGCAGACTGTCGCGCTGCACCGGGCGGCCGTCGACGAGATCGACGAACACGTCGTCGACGGTGCCGTGATAGCAGCCGTTGAACACGACGATCGTGTTGCGGCCGGTGGCCGCGCGCGCCCAGCGCAGCACGAAGCGGTTCGCGTCGCTCGCGCTCAGCGCGAATTGCCAGACCGGCAGCTGGAAGCGGCGCGCGAGTTCGCGCGACACCCAGGCGGCGTCCTCGCTCGGCAGCATCGTCGTATAGCCGCGCGTGGCCTGCTCGACGAGCGCGCGGGCGACCGGTTCGGGCGCATGGCCGAACATCGCGCCCGTATCGCCGAGGCAGAAGTCGACGTAGCGATGACCGTCGACGTCGGTGAACGTCGCGCCGCGTGCTTCCTTCACGTATAGCGAGAACGGCGTCGACCAGTCCTGCATCCAGTGCAACGGCACGCCGAACAGCAAGTGCTCGGACGCTTCCGCGGAGAGTGCGCGGGAGACCGGCATGGCTTCGGTGAACGCGCGGCGCTCGCGATCGAACAGCGCGCGGGCGCGGATGAGGTCGACTCCGTGGCGGGTAGGCAAAGGCAGCTCCTCGGCTGTGGGGAGAGGGGAAACGATAGCGCGGGCAGCAGGGAGCTGAACAGAGGCGGAATTACCGAGGCGAGGCGGCGGCGGTTGGCGAGCAGGGAAAGCGCTTTGGCGGATAGGTCGGCCGAGACGATTTAATTGAAGTTTTTGCGCATAAACATACGACAACTTATCTCTAAGCGTAGGCGGTGAAATGTGAGTGTGTGCACACATACAGAAAGCTATGTGCGTAAAAGCTGAGTAAGCGACGGATGCATGATCCGTGCGAAGCTTGCACCGACTGCGCGATATGGTATGACGACGTATAAGTGCGATCTGTCGCCCAGCGCATCGATACCCTTCCCCGGAAGGCGCGCCCATGGCGCCCATCGTCGTCGTTCATCTTTCTCTCCGATCACCCGCATCGAAGCGGGTAACGTGCCACGCCTTCATCGTCACGCTCGGCTGCGACGACCAACTGATGAACGATGCGATGTGCACGCGAGCACGAATACGCTACGCCAGCGTCTTCACCATGTAGTGCTCGTCGTAGAAGCGGCCATCGACGCACATCGAGCGCGGCTCCGTGCCGAACCGCACGAATCCCTGCGATGCATACAGTCGCTCCGCGGCGTGGTTGACCGCGTTCACGCACAGCATCAGCTGGCTGCATCCCCACGCGTTCGCCGCATGCGCGGTCGCGCTGTCGAGCAGCGCCTGCGCGACGCGTTGCCCGCGATACGCGGCGTCGACGTACACGCCCCAGATCGTCGCCTTGTGCGCGATCTTCGTGCGCGCATCGCGGCGCACGCCAGTGATGCCGACGAGCGTGTCGCCGTCGAACGCGCCGAACACGGCCTGTGCCTGCGTCGGCGTGAGGCGTTTCGCGAATTCGTCGACCGGCACCTGCGACTCTTCGTCGAGCGTCGGCAGGAAAGACGTCGGGGCGGTGTCGACCGCACGCAGGCGGACGGTCTGGAACTGCGCCGCGTCGGCGGCGTCAAGCAGGCGGATCGTGATCGTCATCGGCGGCATTCCGGTTGAGGGGCATGCATGCCGGCGCGCCGCTGCGGCGGTCGCGGGGATGCATCGTCCTAATCCTAATAGGAATCCGGATGCCGCGTGGCGATGCGCGGTGCGTCGCACGGGCGTGAACGAGAAGACACTGATGGCGGCGCGTCGTACCGCGATCAAGGAGGGTGCGCGTCAAGCGTATGCGCGGTCGCGCCGGTCCGGCGCACGACGTCGAACAGGCGACGTGCGCGCGATCGACTCACGCGCACGCCACGGGAATCAATAGCGCGACAGTTGATTGCCGTTGATCCGCACGCGGTCGCCCGGACGCAGGTTGCCCGGCGACTGCACGTCGAACGAGCGCATCGAGCCGTCGCTGACCTGCACGTCGATTCGGTAGCTGCTTGGGCCTTGCGCGGCGCCCATCTGCTGGCCGATCTGGTTGCCGGCCACCGCGCCGCCGAGCGCGCCGATCACGGTCGCCGCATCGCGGCCGTGACCGCGGCCGAACTGGTTGCCCACCAGCCCGCCGACCAGCGCACCGACGACGGTGCCGGCGATGCCCGACGGAGCGACCGAGCCGTTGACCGGCTGGATGTTCGACACGGTGCCGTACTGCGTGCCGTACGGGGTCGCGTATTGCTGTTGCGGGTTGCCGTACTGGTCATACGGCTGCGAGCCGTATTGCGACGGATTGCCGTATTGATCGTACGGTTGCGGCGCCTGGTTCGGATACGCCGGTTGCTGCTGCACGTAGCCCGGCTGCGAATACGAGGGCTGCGCATAGCCGGGCGTCGCGTATTGCTGCTGCTGCGGATAGCCCGGCTGCGCGCCGTAGTAGCCCGGCGCGACGCAAGCGGTGAGCGGAAGCGCCGCCACGGCGACGAGCGAGGCGAACAGAACGGTCTTCGTGGAAGGCATGCGCATCATGATGTTTCCTGCATCGGCAACGTGTCCGCCGCTGGATTCCCGTCAGGGTGGCGAACTCGGCGTGAGTATAAGGAATGGCCGGATGCGCGTCCGGTGCGGCCGGGTAACAACGTGTAAAGTCTGTTGCCGCGTAAATCGCCGGTGGGGCGGGGCGTCGAAGGGGCGGCCGGCAACGGCGCGACGCGGTTTCCCGGCGCACGCGTGCGGGCGCTGCACCCCCGCGCGGCCGCCGACATCCAGCCACTTCCACGGCCAACGACACCCGTCTTCGCGCTCGGTCCGCCGGCCTTGCGCGCCACACATCGCGAAATCGAATGCGCGGCATCGCGACTTTTAATTGGCCTCGCGCAGCGGCGTCCGATATCGTGGCCGGATTCCCTGCCAACGGTCGCGCCGCGCCGGCCGCGGTTCCTCCCCTGTCCGCGCCGGTGTCGCGCCGCGACCGCCCCAATCGAAGCCATGACCGAACGATTCTTCATCAACGCCCGCGACGCCAGCGGCCAACCCGTCAATCTCGTCGTCCGCGACGGCCGCTTCGCCGCGATCGGCGCCGATTGCACCGCCGCGCCCGGCGCGCAGACGATCGACCTCGACGGCCGCGTCGTGCTGCCCGGTTTCGTCGACGGCCACATCCATCTCGACAAGAGCTTCGTCGGCGATCGCTGGGTGCCGCATGAGCCGGTCGGCTCGCTGCGCGAGCGGCTCGCGGTCGAGAAGCGCCAGCTCGCGGCCGCGCCGCCGATCGTCGAGCGCGCGAACGCGCTGATCGCGCAGGCCGCCGCGTTCGGCACGATTGCGATGCGCAGCCACGTCGACGTCGATGCGACGACGGGGCTGTCGAACCTGCAGGCCGTGATGGCCGCGCGCGAACAGTGGCGCGGGATCGTCGACATCGAACTGGTCGCGTTTCCGCAGGCCGGCGTGATCACGTGCCCGGGCACCGCCGAGATCCTCGATGCGGCGGTGCGCGAAGGCGCGGACGTGGTCGGCGGAATCGACCCGACAACGCTCGACGGCGACGCGGACGGCCAGCTCGACATCGTGTTCGGCATCGCCGAGAAGCGCGGCGCGAAAATCGACATCCACCTGCACGAGCCGTGCGAAACGGGCATCGCGCAATTGCTGCGGATCGCGGCGCGCACGCGCGCGGCCGGGCTCGGCGGACGCGTGAACGTGAGCCATGCGTACGCGCTCGGCCAGGTGAGCGACGACGACGTGCAGCGCACCGCTGCGACGCTGGCCGACGCCGGCGTATCGATCCTGACGAATGCGCCGGGCGACTGCGCGTTCCCGCCGGTGCAACGGCTGCGCGACGCGGGCGTGCACGTGTTCGCCGGCAACGACAACATCCGCGACGCGTGGTGGCCGTACGGCAACGGCGACATGTTGCAGCGCGCGATGATGGTCGGCTACCGGTCCGGCTTCTACACCGACGACGCGCTCGGCATCGCACTCGACATGGCGACGCACGCCGGCGCGCGCGTGATCGGCAAGGAGAACTACGGAATCGCGGTCGGCTGCGACGCGAGCTTCGTCGCGGTGCGTGCGCCGAACGCGGCGGCGGCCGTCGCGGGCGTGCCGGCCGAACGCCGGGTATTCCGCCGCGGCGAAAGCGATCCGGGCGCACCGCTCGCGCCGTCGCTGCGCTTCACGCGCTGATCCACCCGATCCGCGGCACCTTGCACCGACCGACCCGACCGGAACCGACATGACGAACCTGCTGATCCGCAATGTCCGCACGAACGCCGACGCCGCGCTCGATATCCTGATCGAAGGCGATCGCATCGCGCGCGTCGGCCCGTCGCTCGACGCGCCCGCCGGCTGCGCGATCGAGGACGGCGCGCTCGCGTTGGCGCTGCCCGGCCTCGTCGAAGGCCACACGCACCTCGACAAGACCCATTGGGGGATGCCGTGGTATCGCAACGCGGTCGGGCCGCGTCTCGTCGACCGTATCGAGAACGAACGCCGCTATCGCGCGACGAGCGGCCATGACGCGGGCACCGCGTCGCTCGGGCTGGCGCGCGCGTTCCTCGCGGCCGGCACGACGCGCATCCGCACGCACGTCGACGTCGATACCGAAGCCGGGTTGCGCCATCTGCACGGCGTGCTCGCGACGCGCGAGACGCTGCGCGGGCAGGTCGAGATCCAGATCGTCGCGTTTCCGCAATCGGGCGTGCTCAAGCGGCCGGGCACCGATGGGCTGCTATCCGACGCGCTCGACGCCGGCGCCGACCTGCTCGGCGGGCTCGATCCGTGCGCGATCGAAGGCGATCCGGTCGAGGCGGTGGACGTGCTGTTCGCGATTGCCGAGCGCCATGGCCGCGGGCTCGATATCCATCTGCACGAGCGCGGGTCGATGGGCGCGTACTCGCTCGACCTGATCCTGCAGCGCACCGCGGCGCACGGCATGCAGCGGAAGGTCACGATCAGCCATGGCTTTTGTCTCGGCGATCTCGCCGAACGCGAGCGCGATGCGCTGCTCGCGCGGATGGCCGAGCTCGGCGTGGGAATCGTCACGACCGCGCCGGCCGCGGTGCCGGTGCCGCCGGTGGCCGCGTGCCGCGCGGCGGGCGTGACCGTGATCGGCGGCAACGACGGCGTGCGCGACACGTGGACGCCGTACGGTTCGCCCGACATGCTCGAACGCGCGATGCTGATCGGCATGCGCAACGATTTCCGCCGAGACGATGCGCTCGAAGTCGCGCTCGACTGCGTGACGCACGGCGCGGCGCGCGGCTGCGGTTTCGCCGATTACGGGCTGCAGCCGGGCAGCCTTGCGGACGTCGTGCTCGTCGATGCGCTGACGTTCGCGGAGGCCGTCGTCGCGCGGCCGGTGCGGCGTCTCGTCGTATCGTCCGGGAAGATCGTCGCGCGCAACGGCGCGCTGGTCTGAGCGCCGCGTCGCCCCGGTATGATCCGGTTTTCAACCGGATGTCGGGAGACGACGATGCGACGCACGACCGCGGCACGGGCCGCAACGCGATGGATGGCGGCGGCCCTGTTCGCCGTGAGCGCCGCGCATGCGGTGGCGGCCGGCCCGGCCGACGCGCAGCAGGAAGCGAACCGGCGCACGGTGCTCGCGTTCTACGAGAAAGGCTTGAACGAGAAGGATGCGGACGCCGCGCTCGCGTATGTCGGCGATCGCTACGTGCAGCACAACCCGAACGCGGCCGACGGGCGTGACGGTTTCCGCAAGTTCGTCGCGTTCCTGCGCGACAAGTATCCGCAGTCGCACAGCGAGTTCAAGCGCGCGTTCGTCGACGGCGACTACGTGATCCTGCATGTGCACGCGGTGCGCGAACCGGGCACGCGCGGCAGCGCGATCATGGATATCTTCCGGCTCGAGCACGGCAAGATCGTCGAACACTGGGACGTCAACCAGCCGGTGCCCGAGCAGGCGGCGAACGGCAACACGATGTTCTGACGCGTGTGACGCGCGACGCCCCCTGCGCGCCGCTCCCGTTTGAAATCCGCTTCGCCTACCGCCCTTCGAGTTCCAGCATCGCCGCGAGGGCCTTCGTCAGCGCGCTGACCATCGGGTCGGCGGTCGGCCGGTGCAGGATCGCGATGTCCATGTGTTCGATCGGCGCGAAGCCCTGCTTCGCGGTCAGCACCACATGCTCGTCCGTCACCACGCGCGCGGGCAGTACGCTGATGCCGAGCCCGTCCGCGACCGCCGCCTGGATGCCGCTCAGGCTCGACGTCGTGAAGCTGATCCGCCAGCGGCGGCCGCGCTCCTCGATCGCCTTGATCATGTCGTCGCGATAGAGCCCGCGCGGCGGGAACACGACGATCGGCACCGGGTCGAGATCGATCGACGGATGCTTCGCGCTGTCGATCCAGCGCAGCTTCTCCGGCCAGCGCACGACGGCCTCGCGGCTGTCGCGCCGCTGCTTGATCAGCACGAGGTCGAGTTCGCCGCGATCGTACGCGGCGCTGATGTCGCGGCTCAGCCCGCACGTCACTTCGAGCTTCACCTGCGGATGCTCGCGCTTGAACGCCGCGAGCGCATGCGTCGTGCGGCCCGCCGCGAAATCGTCGGGCACGCCGAGCCGGATCGTCAGCGCGACCGTCGCGCCCGACAAGGCCTCCAGCATCTCGTCGTTCAGCGCGAGCATGCGCCGCGCATAGCTGAGCACCGTCACGCCCGCATCGGTCGGCCGCACGTCGCGCGCACCGCGGTCGAGCAGGCGGTGGCCGGCGATTTCCTCGAGCCGGCGCACCTTCTGGCTGACCGTCGACTGGGTCGAATGCAGGCGCGCGGATGCCGTCGTGAAACTGCCGCAGTCGGCGACCATCACCAGCGCACGCAGCAGGTCGATGTCGAACAGGGGTCTATTCATTTATGCACTTCTAGGGATTCTGGCATTGCATTTTCAAATGCGTGCGACGACTTTTAACATGGCAAGGCATCGCGGGCAATCGCGGTTTCGCCGGACCCGGCGCGGCGTTTCGCGGCGCTTTTGACGCGTCCGACGCATCGTATCGGCCGCGCGTCGGCGAGCGCGGGCACGCCATGAGGAAACCGGATGCCCTTCAACCGGATCGCGATCATCGGCTCGTTTGAATTGACCATGCTCGCGTCGGCGGTGGCCGCCGCCGACGGCGGCGCCCGGATAGACGGCAGCACGGCCCTTGCTTTGTCATTTGCCTTACCGTAAAGTAAGGAGCCAAGGAGGTGCCATCATGACGGCAGCAACGATCACTTCAAAGGGTCAGGTTACGATTCCCGTAGACGTGCGCAATCAGCTTGGTTTGCAGTCGGGCGACCGGATCGAATTCAGCTTCAACGAGGCAACGGGCCGGTATGAAGTCATTCCGGCCACGCGCTCGCTTGCGTCGCTCAAAGGCATCGTGAAGAAGCCCGCGAAACCGGTGTCGATCGAGGACATGAATCGGGCCATCGCCGAGCAGGGGGCATCCGACCGATGATCGGACTGGATACGAACGTGCTGGTCCGCTACTTCGCTCAGGATGATGTCGTGCAATCGAAGAAGGCGACGGCGCTGATGGAGTCCCTATCGGCCGAGCGGCCGGGGTATGTTTCACAGGTCGCCCTGGTCGAGGTCGTGTGGGTGCTCGCGCGCTGCTACGGCGTCGAGCGTGAGCAGATGAAGGACATCATCGACTCGATGATCGGCACGAAGGAACTCGTGGTTGAAGGCGCCGATACGGTGCGAAAGGCGCTTCGTGTTTTCGCGGCGTCCCCGAAGGCGGACTTCTCGGATTGCCTGATCGAGCGCTCGGGGTTTGCAGCCGAGTGCGAATATACGGCTACATTCGACGTAACGGCCTCGAAGGTCGCTGGAATGCAGTTGATCAAGTAGTCGTCGCCCCCGCCGAAAAGGCGCAACACGCGGCGACCGTGCCGAGCGACTCGCCGGGTGGTATAGGGCGCAACGTCAATTCCCCCTGGACACACCCTCGCGTCGGCCATTCGTATTGATATCGCTGCGCCATGGATATCCAAAAAGGACGCCCTCGATGGCGAGCGCGCGTTAAACAGGGTAAACACCCGAAACTCCCGCATTAGCGCTGTAGATCGAGCTCTGTCTTACCACGCCGATCCCTGCTTGCCCTCGGTTCGCTTCGCCCCCGGTTCTCCCCCGCTTGCGCTCAAAAATCGAGCGGTCTAGACTGCATCGCAGTTTCATCGAAGTCCCGTCTTTCGCGCCCCGCGCCGGCATCCCGTCGCGTCGCCCCACCGGACGCCGGCATCGCCCGCCCGCGTCGAGACTTTCAAGGACCCGCCATGAACCGCACCGCAAAGCTCCTCGTCACCGCGCTGGCGTTCGCACCGCTCGTATCGTTCGCGCAGGACGCGTCGACGATCCGCTGGGGCATCGACCCCACGTATCCGCCGTTCGAGGCGAAGCAGCCCGACGGCTCGCTGGCCGGCTTCGACATCGACCTGCGCAATGCGATCTGCGAGCAACTGCATGCGAAGTGCCTGTGGGTCGAGCAAAGCTTCGACGGGATGATCCCCGCGCTGCGCGCGCGCAAGTTCGACGTGATCATGTCCGCGATGACGGCCACCGACGAGCGGCTCAAGCAGATCGACTTCTCGAACAAGCTGTATGCGTCGCCGGGCGCGCTCGTCGCGCCGGTCGGCTCGAAGCTGCTGCCGAATGCCGCGTCGCTCGCCGGCAAGCGCGTCGGGATCGACCAGGGCACGACGCAGGAGGCGTACGCGAAGGCCGAATGGGCGACCAAGGGCGTGACGATCGTGTCGTACCAGAATCAGGACCAGGTGTATCAGGATCTGGTGAACGGCCGTCTCGATGCGACGTTCCAGGACAAGACGCAGGCCGGCTACTCGTTCCTGAAGACGCCGCGCGGCAAGGGTTACGCGTTCGCGGGCCCGGACGTGACCGACGCGCGGATCACCGGCCACGGCGTGGCGATGGGCATACGCAAGGGCGACGGCGACATGAAGAAGCGGCTGAACGACGCGATCGTCGCGATCCGTGCGAACGGCACGTACCAGAAGATCGCCGCGAAATACTTCGACTTCGACATCTATGGCGCAAAGCAGCAACTGACTTCGGCGCCGTGACCCCGTGACTCATCCCATCGACAGGCACACCATGACGAGTATCCAGGATCGCGTCGCGCAAGCCGTGACGCCCGAACTGATCGCCGCGTTCCGCGACGAAGGCGCGGTCTGCATCAAGGGCATCTTTTCGCCGGACGAAGTGGCCGCGCTGCAGGCCGGCATCGACGCGAACCTCGCGCAGCCGAGCGAACGCGCGAAGGTCGCGAGCCGGCCCGACGATCCGGGCTGGTTCTTCGAGGATTTCTGCAACTGGCAGCACAACGACGCGTATCGCGACTTCATCGTGCGCTCGCCGGCGCCGTCGGTCGCCGCCGCGCTGATGGGCACGGACACCGTGCGGCTGCATCACGACCACCTGCTCGTGAAGGAGCCCGGCACGCGGCAGCGCACGCCGTGGCACCAGGACCAGCCGTACTACGACATCGAAGGCGACGACAACGTCAGCATGTGGATTCCGGTCGATCCGGTGCCGCTCGAATCGACGCTGGAATTCGTCGCGGGTTCGCATCGCGGGCCGTGGCTGATGCCGCGTACGTTCATGGACAAGGAGGCGAAGTGGTTTCCGGAAGGCAGCCTCGCCGACCTGCCCGACATCGAAGCCGACCGTGCGGCCTTCCCGATCCGCCACTGGGCGCTCGAACCGGGTGACATGGTGTGCTTCCGGATGCTCACGCTGCATGCGTCGGGCGGCACGCAGAACCGCCGGCGTGCGTTTTCGATCCGCTTCGTCGGCGACGACATCCGTCACGCGCCGCGCCGCTGGAAAACGTCGCCCCATTTCCCCGGGCTCGCGGAACAACTGCCGGACGGTGCGCCGCTCGATCACCCGCTGTTTCCGGTCGTGTGGTCGCGCGATGCGGGGCAGGTCGGCGCGATCTGACTCTCGCGCGTCGAGGTAACGAACCCGGCGGCGGCTTCAGGGACGAAACGGCCGTCGTGCGTTGGGCGCGTGCGACGAAGGATCAGGTCGGGTGGCGCCCCGCGCCCGGTTTGAAGCGCGAGCCGAGCCGGTAGCGGTTGCCCGGATGCAGGAAATGCACGAACGTGACGGGCAGCCCGTCCGTCCACGTGCGGCGCGTGAGCGTCAGGCACGGCTCGTCGGCGCGCATGTCGAGCAGCCGCGCCTGTTCGCCGGTCGGCAGCGACGCGTCGACGACGTGCTCGATTTCCAGTTCGTGGTGCGATACGTTGTTGTACAGGTACTCGGACGGCGGCTCGGTCTGGAAATCCTGATCGATGAAGCCGGGTGCGGCGGCCGGGTTCACGTAGCGATCCTCGAGCTGGATCGGGCGGCCGTTCTCCTCGTGCACGCACACTACGTGAAAGACCGGCGTGTTGACCGGCAGGCCGAACGCGGCCGCGACGTCGAACGACGCGGGCTCGCGCGACTGGCTGAGCACGCGGCAGCGGTACTCGTGGCCGCGCGCGCGGATCTCGTCGCGGATATGCGCGATCATCAGCAGGTTCGACTGCGGCTTCACCTCGGCGACGAAGGTGCCGACGCCCGCGATGCGCTTGAGCACGCCTTCCTCGGTCAGCTCGCGCAGCGCGCGGTTGACCGTCATGCGCGCGACGCCGAACTGCGCGGCGAGATCGAGCTCGGACGGGATGCGGTCGCCGGGGCGCCAGTCGCCGGACTCGACGTGCTGGCGAACGAGCGTCTTGATCTGCTGGAACGGTGCGGTGGCCTTGGTGACCATCGGAAGATCCTTGCGCGAAGAAGTGACGAGGCTAGTCGTCGTGGCTGACGATGACCAGGATCTCCGCCTGCGCGGCGCCGAGGCTGCGCGTGCGGTGCGGGATGAGTGCGTTGAAATAGACTGAATCGCCGGTCCTGAGTTGCACCGTCTCGTTCGGAAATTCGATTTCGACGCGCCCCTTGTGCACGAACAGGAATTCCTCGCCTTCGTGTTCGCGGAACGTCGACGCGACGAATTCGTGCGGCGGATGCACGACGAACGGCAGCATCTTCTTCGGCGCGACGCCCGCCGCGATGCTCTCGAAGCGGTGCGCGTGACTATCGGCTGCCGCGCCCATCGCGGTGCGCTCGCCGGCGCGCGTGACCGTGATCAGCTCGCGGTTGCGGCTTTCCGAGAACAGTTGCTCGACGTCGACGTTCAGCGCCTTCGACAGCTTCAGCGCGACCGCGATCGACGGCACGCTCAGGCCGCGCTCGACCTTCGACAGATAGCTCTTGGTGAGGCCGGTCTCGTCGGCCAGCACGTCGAGTGTCCAGCCCTTCTGTTTTCTGAGCAGCTTCAGGCGAATCGTCATGGGGCGCCAGGTGTCCTTCGAAAAACCGATTGTAACGCATGACACAAAGTGTCATTCGGTGTATCGTGTGTCACGTACGCCGGGAAAAACGGCCGCGGACGGCGCGGCAGACCCGGTTCATTCAGGAGGCGAACATGGCGGAAACGCTGAACTTGACGAAGGAAGCGCTGGTCGCGCTGGCGGAGCGGCGGCTTGAAAACGAAGTGGGCGACAGCGGCTGGTCCGCGCGACAAAAGCTCGCGCTGACGTGCCGGATCTTGTTCGACGCCGGCCACGACTCGGGCCTGGCCGGGCAGATCACCTGCCGCGCGGATGCGGCCGGCACGTACTACACGCAGCGGCTCGGGCTCGGTTTCGACGAAATTTCGGCCGCGAACCTGCTGCGCGTCAACGAGGATCTCGACGTCGTCGATGGCGAAGGCATTCCGAACCCGGCCAATCGGTTCCATACGTGGATCTATCGCGAGCGCCCGGACGTGAACTGCATCATCCACACGCATCCGGCGCATGTCGCGGCGCTGTCGATGCTCGAACAGCCGCTGGTCGTGTCGCACATGGACACCTGCCCGCTGTACGACGATTGCGCGTTCCTGAAGGACTGGCCGGGCGTGCCGGTCGGCAACGAGGAGGGCGAGATCATCTCGAAGGCGCTGGGCAGCAAGCGCGCGATCCTGCTGTCGCATCACGGCCAGCTGGTGGTCGGCAAGACGATCGAGGAGGCGTGCATCCTCGCGCTGCTGATCGAACGCGCGGCGAAGCTGCAACTGCTCGCGATGTCGGCCGGCGAGATCAAACCGGTGCCGCCGGCGCTGGCGCGCGAAGCGCACGACTGGATCTCGAAGCCGAAGCGCGATGCGGTGACGTTCGACTACTACGCACGCCGTGCGTTGCGTACGCATCGGGATTGCGTCGCTTGAGCGCGTGCGCCGTTTCGATCTCTTCACACAATCATTGAGGAATACCAATCGTGTCCATCCTGCTGAAAGGCATCATTGCCTACCCGGTCACGCCGTTCTCCGCCGCCGGCGACGTCGACCTGAACGCGCTCGATGCGCTGATCGAACGCCTGATCGCCGACGGCGTTCACGCGATCGCGCCGCTGGGCAGTACCGGCGAAAGCGCATACCTGTCCGATGCCGAATGGGAGGCCGTCGCCACCGCATCGATTCGCGCGGTGCGCCGGCGCGTGCCGACCGTCGTCGGAATTTCCGATCTCACCACGGCGGGCGCGGTGCGCCGCGCCCGCTTCGCCGAACAGGCCGGCGCCGATGCGGTGATGGTGCTGCCGGTGTCGTACTGGAAGCTCGGCAACGACGAGATCGTCGCGCACTATCGCGCGATCGGCGACGCGATCGGCATCCCGATCATGCTGTACAACAACCCGGCGACGAGCGGCGTCGACATGTCGCCCGACCTGATCGCGACGATCTGCCGGGCCGTCGACAACGTGACGATGGTCAAGGAAAGCACCGGCGACATCGGCCGGATGCACCGGCTCGCGCAGTTGAGCGACGGGACGATTCCGTTCTACAACGGCAGCAATCCGATGGCGCTCGCCGCGCTGGCCGCGGGCGCGTCCGGATGGTGCACGGCCGCGCCGAACCTGAATGCCGCGTTGCCGCTCGCGTTGTTCGACGCGATGCGCACGGGCGATCTCGCGCGCGCCAGATCGGTTTTTCACGCGCAGTTGCCGTTGCTGCAGTTCATCGTCAACGGCGGGTTGCCGGTGACGGTGAAGGCCGGGCTGAGGCTGCGCGGTTTCGACGCCGGCGAACCGAGGCGGCCGCTGCTGCCGCTCGGCGACGCACGCACGCGCGAACTCGAGCGCCTGCTCGCGGCGCTGCCGGACGGTGTGACGGCATGAGCGACGGCATGAGCGACGGCGCACGGCCGGCGATCGCCGCCGCCATCGACGCGGTGCGGATCGGCACGAGCCGGCCGCTCGCCGGCACGCCACACGCAAGCGCGATCGACAAGCAGCCGGTCGATGCGCGCCTGTGGCTGGGCGCGCTCGGCTTTGCCGGCGACGAGCAGGCCGATGCGCGGCATCACGGCGGCCCCGACAAGGCCGTTCATCACTATGCGCACGATCACTATGCGTGGTGGTCCGGGCAGATCGGCGCGCGCGACGTGCTCGCGCGGCCGGGCGCGTTCGGCGAGAACCTGTCGACGCGCGGCATCACCGAGCGCGACGTGTGTCTCGGCGACGTGTTCACGCTGGGCGGCGCGGTGCTCCAGGTGTCGCAGTCGCGGCAGCCGTGCTCGAAGCTCAACGCGCGTTTCGATCATCCGCGCATGGCGGCGCTCGTGCAGCAAAGCGGCCGGACCGGCTGGTACTACCGCGTGCTGCAGGAAGGCTGGGTGGCGGCGGGCGACGTGCTGGCGCTGCATGCGCGCCGCTACCCGCAATGGCCGTTGTCGGCGGTGCTCGACGTGCTGTATCGACGCACGCTCGACATGGCCGCGCTCGACGCGCTGTGCGACGTGCCGCTGCTGCCGCCCGGCTGGCGCAAGATGCTCGAGAAGCGCCGCACGGAGCGGCAGGTCGAGGACTGGACGAAGCGGCTCGAAGGATGACGGGCCGCGTCCGATGCTTACTTCGTCGGCAGGTTGCGCACGTCGGCCGTCGGCTCGTTACCGAATGCGTCGCTCAGCACATAGCCGATCAGCTGTCGGGCGGTGGCCTCGGGCGTGGCGAGCGCGCCGCTCGCCTTCAACTCGTCGAATTTCTCGCGCATCGGGAAATTCTTTTCGTCGGTCGCGCGGATCGTGGCCTGCATGCCCGTATCGACGACGCCCGGCGCGACGCTGCAGATCCGCAGTGCGCCGTTCGCGTCGAGCGCGACGGCGCGCGCATGGTGATCGAGCGCGGCCTTGGTCGCGCAGTAGATGCTCCAGCCCGCATACGCGTTGCGCGCCGCGCCGCTCGACAGGTGCGCGATCCGGCATTCGGTCGCGGCCGACGCGGCTTGCACGAGCGCGGCCGACAGCATCAGCGGCGCGGCGACGTTCAGGCCGACCGCGCGGGCGACGATCGTCGGGTCCTGCACGGCGAGCGGGCCGATCGGATCGACGATGCCCGCGTTGTTGAACAGCAGCACGAGCGACGCGCCGTCCACGAAGCGGCGCAGCGTATCGCCGGCCAGCCAGGTCGCGACGGCCGTGGAATCCGACAGGTCGAGTTCGACTTCGGCGAAGCGCTCGCCGGCCTGCGACGCGAGCGACGGATGGCGGCTGCGCGACACGCCGAGCACGGCGATGCCTTCCTGCAGCAGTTGTTCGGCGAGCGCCGCGCCGACGCCGCGGGTGTGTCCGGTGACGATGGCGCGCACGGGTGCGGGAGAAGATGCAGTCATGGTGGTGAACCGGTGAGGGGTGAACGGTAGTGGCGAGCGGCGCGCACGCACGGCGGCAGTGAATTCGGGACGGGTGATGCGTGGTATCGACGAGCGACGACGGTCGCGCGCGGCGCGGTTGATATCGGGGTGAACGCCTATCGTAGCGCCGGCATGGGCATCGCGCAAACGCGGGGGCGTGCGCGAAGGCCGAATCTGCGGCGCTGCGGCCCACGCATCGTCGCATTGCACCGCGCGCGATCGGCCGCGCCGCTACGTCGGACGAAAGCATGCCGCAGCACGTGCGCGCGCTGGTGCGATGACGGGCGCCGGGGCGTGCGTCGCAAGCTATCATATGGCTCGCCCGTGCGCGATGCCGCGCGGGCCGCGATCGTTTCCCTTCACCTGCTGCACGCCGCGACGCTACTCATGAACACCACGCCGGATACGCCCACGCCCCGCGCCCTTCGCGAACTCACGCCCCTCGAGGCCCGCATTCTCGGCGTGCTCGTCGAGAAACAGCACACGGTGCCGGATACCTACCCGCTGTCGCTGAACGCGCTGACCGCGGGCTGCAACCAGAAAACCGCGCGCGCGCCGGTGATGAACGTCAGCGAGGACGAAGTCACGACCGCGCTCGACGGGCTGAAGCACCTGAGCCTCGTGATGGAAGGCAGCAGCAGCCGCGTGCCGCGTTTCGAGCACAACATGAACCGCGTGCTCGGCATCCCGAGCCAGGCGATCGCGCTGTTGACGATCCTGTTGCTGCGCGGCCCGCAGACGGCCGCCGAGCTGCGCCTGAACAGCGCGCGCCTGCACGGCTTCGCGGATATCTCGTCGGTCGAGGCGTTCCTCGACGAACTCGCGGCGCGCACGCAGCCGCTCGTCGTCCGGCTGCCGCGTGCACCGGGTGCGCGCGAGAACCGCTGGATGCACCTGATGTGCGGCGAAGTGAACATGGCCGACTTCGCGAGCGCGGATGCCGGCGGTGGCGCGGATTCGGTGCCGCCTTCCGAATTCGAGGCACTGAAGGCCGAGCAGAAGCGCCTCGCGGACGAAGTGGCGCGACTCAATGCGCTGGTTCAGCGGATGGCGAGCGAACTCGGTATCGACGTCGACGCGCCGGGCGACGCGGGCTGACAGACGCCCAAGGCACCTGAAACGGAGTGACACCGGCGCACACGCGCTTACGCGCCCGCCGGGTGACGAACGCGCTCCGCCACCCTGCCCGAAGCCGCATTACCAGCGGCACCCCGCCTTCGCGGACGCATCGACGTCCTGCGCCCACGCGAAATCCGTTTGCTTGCCGGTGCGTGCGTTGCGGTACGTCATCGAATAGACGATCGCGCCCTGGCTCGTCATTTCGTACTCGCCGTTGATCTTGCCGTCGACCATTTCCCACCACGTGGTCGTGAACTGGTACGGCCGGCCCTCCGCCAGTTCTTCGTGATCCTCGTGCTTGAACAGCAGCGGGATCGCCGTCTTCGACTTCGCATACCGGACGACACCGCCTCGCCACTTGGCCACGTCGTCGTAGTACGTGCGCAATTCGAAGCGCACGGGTTTGTCTCCGCTCGTCTGAAAACACAGCACTTCGGTACTGACTTCCGCCGACGCAGGCAATGCGATGCACAGCAACAACGCCGCGAATGTTTTTTTCATGTTCGTCTGTCCGTCATGGAAAAGCGCTTCAACCGACACTGATTCGCGTGGCGCCCGCATCGACGAGCCGGAACAGCAGGTCCTCGACCGCCGCGCCCGGCGCCGAGCCGAGATCCGCGTTGACGCGCCATCCGTGCTCGGTGTTAGCCGGTTCAGACAGATAGTGAACGATGCCGTGCAGGCCGTCTTCGGCCGGCATGCTTTCGTCGTCGGCATCGAACCACGCGAAGAACCAGGTCTTGAACACCTCGGTGGCCGCGGCTTCGTCGAGACCGTCGGCTTCGATCGTCGCCCAGTCCCACACGAACGGATGGATCGATACGGCGACCGTTTCGAGCTCGAACGCGAACGGCTCGAAATCCAGTTGCGTGGTCGAATCGACCATCGCCGGCTGGCCAGCCGATTCGCCTTCGCCGTGAATGGTATCGGCCCGGCATGGCAGCGCGAGCGGGCCTTCGGTGGCGAGCGTGCCGTCGGCTTTCCGGTAGGCCGGCTCGACGACGGCGGCCGGTTGCGTGGCCGCTTGCGCGAGCAGGTCGGCGTAGGGTTGGCGGATGGCGCTGAGGAGGTCGGATACGGTCATCGTGGCGTGTCGGGCAAGGGGTGAACGATCGGTCGCAGGCAGGCGGCGCATGTTGCCGCCTGTGTCGAGCGAGGGGCCGCATCGGCAGCGGACAGCCACGATCGTACGGCACCGCGGTGACACGCGACCACTCGGCCGAATGGCCGGCGGACCGCGATCGCCGTCACGTCGCGACCGTCGTATCGATTTCGGTCGACTTCCCCGCAACCCGCTATCGTCCCGCACGGGTGCCATAATCGAGCCTGCCCATCATTCCAGACAGATGTCCCCCGGAGAATCACCATGCAGAACCTCGACAATCCTTCCCACGATCGCGAGGTAGGCAGCGCCGACGCGACGCAGGACACCACGCGCATCGACGACGTCCGCATCGGCGCGGTGCGTCCGCTGATTTCGCCCGCGCTGCTGCTCGACGAGCTGCCGGTGCCGGCCGCGACGCAGACGCTCGTCGAGGATACGCGCCGCGCGATCGGCGACATCCTGCACGGCCGCGACGACCGGCTGCTGCTCGTCGTCGGCCCGTGCTCGATCCACGATCACGACCAGGCGCTCGATTATGCACGCCGCCTGAAGGCCGCCGCCGACGCGTTGAAGGACGACCTGCTGATCACGATGCGCGTCTATTTCGAGAAGCCGCGCACGACGGTCGGCTGGAAGGGGTACATCAACGATCCGCGCCTCGACGGCAGCTTCCGCATCAACGAAGGGCTGCGCGCCGCGCGGCAACTGCTGCTCGACATCAACGCGCTGGGCCTGCCGGCGTCGACCGAATTCCTCGACCTGCTGAGCCCGCAGTACATCGCCGACCTGATCGCGTGGGGCGCGATCGGCGCGCGCACGACCGAGAGCCAGAGCCATCGCCAGCTGGCGTCGGGGCTGAGCTGCCCGATCGGCTTCAAGAACGGCACCGACGGCGGCGTGCAGGTCGCGTCGGACGCGATCGTCGCCGCGGCCGCGAGCCATGCGTTCATGGGGATGACGAAGATGGGGATGGCCGCGATCTTCGAGACGCGCGGCAACGACGATGCGCACGTGATCCTGCGCGGCGGCAAGAACGGCCCGAATTACGATGCCGAGCACGTCGAAGCGAGCTGCGCGGTGCTGCGCAAGGCCGGTTTGCGGGAGCAGGTGATGGTCGACTGCTCGCATGCGAACTCGAACAAGTCGCACGAGCGGCAGATCGAGGTCGCGCAGGATCTCGCGCGGCAGTTGGGGCAGGGCGAGCACCGGATCGTCGGCGTGATGGTGGAGAGCCATCTCGAGGCGGGCAGGCAGGACCTGAAGCCGGGCGTGCCGCTGCAATACGGCGTGTCGATCACCGATGCGTGCCTGAGCTGGACGCAGACGGAGCCGGTGCTCGACGTGCTGGCGGAGGCGGTGCGGCATCGCCGGGTGTATTCGCGGAATGCGTGATGCCGTGGGGCAGCGCGGCGCCCGTCGCGTCGTTCGATGTGTTCGATACGCCGCGAAGATCGGGCGCTCGTCCGTGAGATTGTCCTGATCGACCGGCCGCGGCGCCATTTTTCCGCGCCGCGCCTCCCGTCTGTCTGCACGATCCTTGATCCTGATCTGCTCGCCCCGCTTGCCACGTTGCACGCTCAACGCACGATCCGGCGAATCCCGCTACCATGAAAGACGTGTTGCTCGCTGCAGTCCGGCCACGCACACACGCAGTGGCGGTGCGGCCGGCCGTCACGCGACCGACGAAGCGCGGGGCGGCCATCCGCGGGCGCTCACCGATCAGCCGTTGCGCCCGCTTCGCTCCCGGAATCCACAACAACCGAACCGGAGTGCATCACACATGAAGTTCTACAAGACCCTCCTCGCAGCAACCGTCCTCGCGTCGAGCATCAGCGCGCATGCGCAGATCGCGGGCGCGCAGCCGATCAGCGTGACCGTCGAGCAATCGCAGGCGCTGCTCGAAGGCTGGAGCGTGAAGAAGAGCGTGCTCGGCAAGACCGTGTACAACGACGAGAACCAGAAAGTCGGCAAGGTGCGCGACCTGATCGTCGCGCCGGACGGCTCGGTGTCGGCCGCGATCGTGTCGGCAGGCGGCTTCCTCGGCGTGGCCGCGCACGACGTCGCGGTGCCGATCGCGTCGCTCGACGTGCGCAACGGCAACATCTACCTGCCGGGTGCGACCAAGGAAGCGCTGAAAGCCACGCCGGCGTTCCAGTACGCGAAGGTGCCGTCGGCGCCGAAGCCGAAGAAGGTCGACGAAAAGCACTGATCCGCCGTATCGACGCGGCGCCCGTTGCGCGATGCGGCGGGCGCCGCGTTTTCGTTCAACGCTTCGGTGTCTCGTCCGCCGGCGCGAGCGCCACGACGTGGCTGATCCCTTCGTGCGCCATCTTCGTATACGGGCTGAAACGCTCCGTATTGCGCACGAGCTCTTCCGCCACCGCGCGTTCTATGCCCGGCAGCCGCACGCGGATGTTCGCGTTCAGCATGAACAATCCGTCCACCGGATCGCGACAGAAGTCGATCGACGCGGATACCGATGCGCCGGCGATCGACACGCCCGCCCGTGCGGCCAGCAGGCTCAGCGCGCCGTGAAAGCACGCCGCATAGCTCGCGGCGAACAGTTGCTCCGGGTTCGGGCCGTCGCCGGGGCCGCCGAGCGCGGACGGCAGGCGCAGCTCGACATCGAGGCGCCCGTCGTCGGAACGCGCGACGCCCGATGCGCGGCCGTGATCGGCCGCGCCGCCCGTGACGGTCACCGTCGTCGAGTACAGCTTCTGCGGTTCCTGTCCGCGATACCGGTCGAGCAGCGACAGCGGCGGTGGGCGTAATGGCGTCATGGCGAGCGTGATCCGGTGGCGGGAGTCACCGCGCGAGCGCGTTCTGCCGAAACCACGCGTCGAAAGTCGTCGCACCCAGGCGCGCACCGGGCGCGGGCACGAGCGTGTCGTCCTGCAGCATCGCGCCGAAGTAGTCGGCGCCCGCATCCCGCGTCACCGTGCGTGCGTCGTGCGTGGCCGACAGGAAATGCTCGACCAGGTCGGCGATCCGCACACGCTCGGGGCCGCCGATCTCGGCGATGCCGTTGCGCGGCGCGTCGAGCGCGAAGTCGGTCACGGCGGCCGCGACGTCGTCCGATGCGATCGGCTGGAAGTGCGCGGTGGTCAAGCGGACCGTGTCGCCTTGCGCGCCCGCCTGCGCGATCGCGCCGACGAATTCGAAGAACTGCGTCGAGCGCACGATCGTGTACGGCACGCCCGCTTCGCGGATCAGGTTCTCCTGGATGATCTTGCCGCGGAAATACGCGCTCTGCTGCAGCCGGTCGGTGCCGACCACCGACAGCGCGACGTGATGGCGCACGCCGGCCGCGCGCTCCGCGGCGAACAGGTTGCGCCCCGACGCCTCGAAGAACGCCTTCACGGCCGCTTCCTCGAACGACGGCGAATTCGCGAGATCGACGACGACCTCCGCGCCGGCGAGCGCGGCGTCCAGCCCCGCGCCCGTGATCGTATCGACGCCCGTCGACGGCGCGGCCGCGACCGCGTCGTGGCCGCGTGCGATCAGGTTCCTGACGACCTTGCTGCCGATCAGGCCGGTACCACCAATCACGACGATTTTCACGATTGCTCTCCTTGAACGGGCGCGCGACATGCGCGCCGCTTGAATCTGCCGAAACCGGCGCCCATCGCGTGCGCGCGATCGGGCCGGTACGTTGCCGAACGGCGCAGCGCCGTATTCGCGTGCCTGTCGAACAGCTCGCATCGTAGGCATGCGCCGCGCGATCCGGTAGAGGCCGGCAAGCCCTCACCATGTTGCCGGGAATGCATCAATCGATCGTCTCCAGCGGCGCCAGCGTCGTCATCGTGGTCAGGCACTGCAGATCGCGCGCCCGCGTCTGTTCGATCATGTAGTCGATGAACACGCGGATGCGCGTGGGCAGATGCTTGCGGCTCAGGTAGCAGAGATAGTGGCCGCCGTCGTCCGGCGCGTGCTGGCCGAGACAGCTCAGCAGCCGGCCGTCGGCGAGCAGGTCGCACACCTGGTACGCGGGCAGTTGCGCGATGCCGAGCCCGTCGAGCACCGCGCGCACGACGAGGTCGATGTCGTTGAACGTGTGATGCGCGGCGAGCTGGCGCCGCTGCGTCACCCCGTCGATCCTGAATTCCCATTCCGTCACGCGGCCCGACGCGGTGCACAGGTTGATGCAGCGATGCTGCGCGAGTTCGTCGACGTGGCGCGGCAAGCCGTGCCGGTGCGCGTACGACGGCGACGCGCACACGATCATCTGCATCGGAATCAGCCGGCGCGCGACGATCGCGCTGTCCTCCATGCGGCCGTCGCGAAACGCGACGTCGATGCGGTCGGCGGAGAAATCGGCCGGGCGATCGTTCAGCAGCAGGTCGAGCGTGATGTCCGGATACCGCGCATGGAAATCGCGCAGCAGCGGCGCGATGACCTTGCGGCCGAAGCCCGGCGTCGAGCCGACGCGCAGGTGCCCGCTCGGCGGCCCGCTGCGCAGCTCGCGCATGTCCTCGAGCGCCTGCGCCAGATGCTCGATGCCGGGCCGGCAGTTTTCGTAGAAGAGTTCGCCTTCGCGCGTCAGCGACATGCTGCGGGTGGTGCGCTGGAACAGGCGTGCGTCGAGCCGGTCCTCGAGGCGCTGCACGTGGCGGCTGACCGACGAGCGGCCGACGCCGAGGCGATCGGCGGCGCGCGCGAAGCTGCCCTCGGTGACGACGGCGAGGAACGTGACCACGCCGGCATAGCAGGTCGAGAAGCTGCGCGCGAACGGATCGTCGGCATCGGGGCGGGGAATGGAGGTGTCGGGCATGGAGGCGCTGGAATCGTGGTGTCCGTATGCGACTAGACGTTTCAGCGCTGCCGCCTGTGACACCGCCCGCCGCATTTTTAAAAAAAGGGCGCGGCGGTGTGCGAGCCGGTTATTTTTCCGGCACGAGCACGGGCGCGCCCTGGTCCTTCAACAGCAGCACGATGAACTTCGCGGGCCGGGTGCTGCTCGCGTTGCGTCCGACCGTGTGCAGGTCGTTCGGGCCCTCGTAGAAGGTCTGGCCCGGCTTCAGCGTGACGGGCTCGCCGCCCTTCACCTGCATCACGATCGACCCCTCGACGACATAGACGAAGGCCTCGGCGTGGTGGCGGTGGACGGGGTCGACCGCGCCGGGCGGATACTCGACCGAGATCATCTGCGCTTCCTTGCCCGGGTAGGCGTCGAGCGGCTTCGTCATCAGCGGTGTGACGATGGCCGACGGCGCCGCGCGAACGGCGCCGGTCGCGGCGCCCGCGACGACGAGCGCGGACGCGATCACGTGTTTCATGCGAATCATGGTGGTGGTTCCGGTGGGCCGCCGGCCGTCGGCCGGCAGCGAGGGAGGGCGGCGGGTGGCCGTCAGACGAGATTGGCCTTGTCGAGGCCGAACGCCTTGTCGGACGAACCCGGCACGGTGCGGAACGCGATATTCGCGCGGTTCCAGCCGTTGATCGCCATCACTTCGAACGTCAGGTCCGACAATTCCTTTTCGGAGAACTGGCCGCGCACGCGATCGTAGAGTTCGTCCGGCACGCCGTGCGCGGCCAGCGTCGTCAGCGCTTCGGTCCACGCGAGCGCGGCCCGCTCGCGCGGCGAGAAGAGCGTCGATTCGCGCCACGTCGTCAGATGATGCAGACGCAGTTCGCGCTCGCCGTGGATGCGCGCTTCCTTCACGTGCATGTCGACGCAGAATGCGCAGCCATTGAGCTGCGATGCGCGGACGGACACGAGATCGCGGATCGGTTCCTCGATCGCGCTGTCGCGCAGCAGGTTGCTGAGTTCGAGGAATTTTCTGAACAACTCGGGTGACTGTTGGATGTAGTTGATACGCTGCGTCATGATTTCTCCTGGCGACGAAGAGGCGGGCCCGCGTGGCGCGGGTGTCGTGGGCGGCAGGGCGCCGCGCGAAATCATCTTAGGAGTGTGCGCCGGTGCGCGGTAGCCACGCACAGGGACGCATCGTGTTGCGCGCGCTGCACCAATCCGCGCGCGACGGCCGGCGCGTTGCGCGCCGCCGGCCGTCAGCCGGCGGCGCAGGCGGCCGCGATTCGCGCGAGCTTGTCGGGATTGCGCTGCACGAGAATCCGGCCGATGCGCGTGCCGTCGGTCTCGAACGACATCGCCGCTTCGAGTTGCCCGTCGATGAAGCGCAGCATCGCCCACTGGCCGTTCAGCACGACCGGCCGCATCTCGACACCGCTGCCGCAGCGCAACCACGTCGCATAGAACAGTTGAGCGATCCGCCGGCCGCCGACCATCGGTTTCGGGAAGCTCTGGACGTGGCCGCCGCCGTCGCCAATCAGCATCGCGTCTTCGGCGAGCAGCGCCTGGATCGACGGGAAGTCGCCGTGCGCGAGCGCATGCGTGAACGTCTGCAGCAGCCGGCGATGCGTTTCGTGCGGCACTGCATGCCGCGGCTGCGTATCGTCGCGCAGCCGCGCGCGGGCCCGGCTGACTAGTTGCCGGCACGCGGCTTCGGTCTTGCCGATCGCGTCGGCGATCCGGTCGTAGTCGAATTCGAAGATTTCATGCAGCAGGAACGCCGCGCGCGCTTCCGGCGTCAGCCGTTCGAGCAACAGCAGGTACGCGACCGATACGTCGTTCGCGCGCTCCGTCATTTCCTCGGGCGTCGCGGGCGATTCGCCGAGTTCCGGTTCCGGCAGCCAGATACCCGTGTAGTGCTCGCGCCGGAGCTTCGCCGCGCGCAGACGATCGATCGACGTCCGCGTCGTGACCGCGACGAGCCACGCCTCGGCGTTCTCGATACTGTCGTGCGCCGCGTCGTGCCAGCGCAGCCATACGTCCTGCACGATGTCCTCGGCATCCGCGACGGAGCCGAGCATCCGGTACGCGATCTTCTGCAGGCGCGGGCGCAGCGCGTGGAAGGTTCGTGCGTCGTCGGTCGTCACAGCCACACCCCGCTGAAGCCGAACGTCACCGGCCCGCTCAGGAACACGCTGCCGGCGCCGTCCCATCGAACGGTGACGTCGCCGCCGTCGCACGTCACCCGCACGGTAGCGTCGAGCAGCCCGCGCCGAATGCCGTTGACCACCGCGCCGCACGAACACGAGCCGGAGCCGAGCGGCACGCCGCCGCCGCGTTCCCAGATGCGCAGGCGAATGTGCGTGCGGTCGATGACCTGAACGACATGCACGTTGGTTTTCTGCGGAAACAGCGGATGCGTTTCGATCGCCGGGCCGAGCGTTTCGAGGTCGAGTGCGGCGACATCGTCGACGAAGAACGTGCAGTGCGGATTGCCCATGCTGCATGCGGCCGGCGCGCCGGGCAGCGGCAGCGCGAGGGTATCGACGGCTTCCGAGACCGGCACGTCCTGCCAGCCGAGTCGCGGCGCGCCCATTTCGACTGTGATCAGCCCGTCCGCATCCCGAGAGCAATGCAGGCGCCCGCGATTCGTGCGCAGCACGACCGACGCCGCCCCGGTTTCCCGCATCAGCTTCCATGCGACGCCGCGCGTCGCGCTGCCGCAGGTATCGAGCGCCGAGCCGTCGGGGTTCCGGAACGCGACGCGCGCGGCCGCGTCGTCGCCGTCCGAGATCACCGCGAGCTGGTTGAAGCCGATGCCGCGATGCCGGTCGCCCATGCGCCGCACGAGGTCGCGATCGAGGCGCTGCGCGGGATCGTGTTCCTGACCGCGCAGGTCGACGATGACGAAATCATCGCCATTCGCGTTCAACTTCTGAAATCCGATCGGCATGGCGGTTCCGGAATGGAGGCAGGCAAATACTGTACGTGGCTCGCCGATCGCGGGCAATCGTGGCCTGACGGCGGGCAGCGGCGGGCATCTACGTAATTCTACGTAGATCGTCATACGTAGTTGTGCGCTTGTAAGCTTCCCCCATCGCGCGGAATACTACGGCCCATCGCCGCGGCCTCTGCGAGGCTGCGGCACGACGCATCGACGTCACGCGGGTTCGGCGCCTCGCCGCATCCACTCAAAAACACATTGGAGACCAGGAGACGCCATGAATCGGGCTTCCAGTACCCTGCTATGGATCGCGGTCGCGCTGCTCGGCGCGTTCGCATTCGGCACGATCGCACTCGCGCACGGCGAACGCGTCAGTGCCCTCTGGATCGTGATCGCCGCAGTCTGCGTGTATCTGATCGCGTATCGCTTCTACAGCCGTTTCATCGCCAGCAAGGTCATGCAGCTCGACGGGCTGCGGATGACGCCGGCGGTCAAGTACAACGACGGCCTCGACTACGTGCCGACCAACAAGTACGTGCTGTTCGGCCATCACTTCGCCGCGATCGCCGGCGCCGGGCCGCTCGTCGGCCCCGTGCTCGCCGCGCAGATGGGCTATACGCCCGGCATGCTGTGGATCCTGGCCGGCGTCGTGTTCGCCGGCGCGGTGCAGGACTTCATCGTGCTGTTCATCTCGACGCGGCGCGACGGCCGCTCGCTCGGCGATCTCGTCAAGATGGAGCTCGGCACGGTGCCCGGCGTGATCGCGCTGTTCGGCGCGTTCCTGATCATGGTGATCATCCTCGCGGTGCTTGCGCTGATCGTCGTGAAGGCGCTGACCAATTCGCCGTGGGGCACGTTCACCGTCGCCGCGACGATTCCGATCGCGCTGTTCATGGGCGTCTATACGCGCTACATCCGCCCGGGCCGCATCGGCGAAGTGTCGATCATCGGCTTCATCGGGCTGATGGCCGCGATCGCGTTCGGTCAGAACGTGGCCGCCTCGCCGGCGATCGCCGCGTGGTTCACGTTCAGCGGCACGCAGCTCACGTGGATCCTGATCGGCTACGGCTTCGTCGCGTCGGTGCTGCCGGTGTGGCTCTTGCTCGCGCCGCGCGACTACCTGTCGACGTTCCTGAAGATCGGCACGATCCTCGGCCTCGCGATCGGCATCCTGGTCGTCGCACCGGAACTGAAGATGCCCGCGCTGACGAAGTTCGTCGACGGCACGGGCCCGGTGTGGGCGGGCAACCTGTTCCCGTTCCTGTTCATCACGATCGCGTGCGGCGCCGTATCGGGCTTCCACGCGCTGATCTCGTCGGGCACGACGCCGAAGCTGATCGACAACGAAACCAACGCGCGCTTCATCGGTTACGGCGCGATGCTGATGGAATCGTTCGTCGCGATCATGGCGCTGGTCGCCGCGTGCGTGATCGAACCGGGCATCTACTTCGCGATGAACGCGCCGGCCGCCGTGCTCGGCTCAACGCCGGAAGCGGTCGCGAACACCGTCACGCAATGGGGCTTCGTGCTGACGCCCGACATGCTCACGCAAACCGCGAAGGCCGTCGGCGAAACCACGATCATCGCGCGTGCGGGCGGCGCGCCGACGCTGGCCGTCGGCATGGCGCACATCCTGCACCAGGTGATCGGCGGCGAAGCGATGATGGCGTTCTGGTATCACTTCGCGATCCTGTTCGAGGCGCTGTTCATCCTGACGGCCGTCGACGCCGGCACGCGCGCGGGCCGCTTCATGCTGCAGGATTTGCTCGGCACGTTCCACCCGGCGCTCAAGCGCACCGAGTCGCTGCCCGCCAACCTCGTCGCCACCGCGCTGTGCGTGGCCGCGTGGGGCTACTTCCTGTACCAGGGCGTGGTCGATCCGCTCGGCGGCATCAACACGCTGTGGCCGCTGTTCGGCATTTCGAACCAGATGCTCGCCGCGATCGCGCTGGTGCTCGGCACCGTCGTGCTGTTCAAGATGAAGCGCGAGCGCTACGCCTGGGTGACGATCGTGCCGACCGCGTGGCTCTTGATCTGCACGCTGACGGCCGGCTGGCAGAAGATTTTCGACGCGAACCCGAAGGTCAGCTTCCTCGCGCACGCCGCGAAGCTGCAGGCCGCGGTGGACGAGGGCAAGGTACTCGCGCCGGCGAAGTCGATCGCGCAGATGAAACGGATCATCTTCAACGACTACATCGATGCGGCGCTGGCCGGGCTGTTCATCTTCGTCGTCGTGGCGATCGCGGTGTACGGCCTGCTCGCCGTGCTGCGCGCGCGCCGCGAGTCGAAGCCGACCGTGCGCGAGACGCCGTACGAAGCGATGCCGGCCGCGCAGGCGCTCGGCAGCGGACGTTAAGGGGAGGCCGCGATGTTCAGCGATCTCGGCGGCGACCTGCGCAGCGCGGGGCGTTACCTTGGGCAGGCGTTGCGGCTGATGGTCGGCCTGCCCGACTACGATACCTACGTCGCGCACATACGCGAAACCCATCCGGACCGCGAGCCGATGACGTACGAGGAATTCTTCCGCGAGCGTCAGAATGCGCGGTACGGATCGGGGGCGGGGAAGTGTTGCTGAACCGGGCCGTTGCAATCGCCTGACGAATCGGTTCGGGATCGAAACGGAAGCGCCGCGATGGCTGTCGCGGCGCTTTTTTCTTTGGCGGGCCGACGACGCGCACCGCACGGCGCTTGCGCGCGGTTTGCCCGCGCGCAGCGCGGCGGCATCCGGCCGCCGGTATCATTAGGGCACTTTCTTTTCCCGATGGACCGCAGGAGAACACGTCGTGCATGTCGGTGAGCGTTTCAACAGCATTTCCCATCTCGTCGGCGCGGTGCTGTCGGTGGCCGGCCTCGTCGCGCTCGTGACGATGGGCGCGCTCGAAGGCGACCCGTACAAGGTGGTGAGCTTCAGCGTGTACGGCGCGATGCTGATCCTGCTCTACGCGATCTCGACGGCCTATCACAGCGTGCGCAACCCGCGCCTGAAGGCGATCCTGCAGAAATGCGACCATGCGGCGATCTATCTGCTGATCGCAGGGAGCTATACGCCGTTTACGCTCGTCACGCTGCGCGGCCCGTGGGGCTGGTCGCTGTTCGGCGTGAGCTGGGGGCTCGCCGTGTTCGGCATCGTGCAGGAGCTGACGCTCGGGCGTCGCACGCGCCTGCTGTCGATGATCCTGTACGTGCTGATGGGCTGGCTCGCGCTCGTCGCCGTGCGGCCGCTGATCCACGCGCTGCCGCCGGTCGGCACCGCATGGCTCGTGGCCGGCGGCGTGATCTACAGCGCGGGGATCTACTTCTTCATCAACGACGAACGCATTCGTCACGGGCACGGTATCTGGCACCTGTTCGTGCTGGCCGGCAGCCTGTGCCAGTTCGTCAGTGTCGCGATGTACGTCGCGTGAGCGGCATGGCGCGTTGAGCGCGGGATGCTCCGCGCGTCGCGAGTCGGCCGCAGCATGCGCTACCGGCGCGACGCGTCCCGCAGTGCGCCGAAGCCCACCCATCCCCAGTACACGCGATGATGCGCGATCAACCCGTCGCGCAGATCCATCACCTCGACGAGATCGACCTGATCGCCGTCCGGCGTGGCGCGCGGGTATTCCCAGACGAGCTGGCGGCCGTTCGAGAAGAACAGCCCGGTCCGGTACCAGCGTCCGAGCGGGTTGTCCGGATTGCGCAGGCCGGCCGCGAAGAACGCGCCGATCGCGGCCTTGCCGTGCAGCACGCCCGAGCCATGTTCGGGCAGCGTGGCGACGACGAGCGGCGTTTCGAGCACCGCGTCGTCGGCATACAGCGACATCAGCGCGTCGAGGTCGCGGGCGACGACGGCCGCGTGCCAGTCGTCATGGATGCGCCGGGCGGCGGCGTCGGTGTCTGCGGGCGTCATGGCGGGTTTCCGGAAGTCGATCACGGAAACCACTGTAGGGGTGCGCCGCCGCGAGACGTTTCACGTCGACCCGAAACGTGGATGCCGGGCCGCGGGCGCTCTGCGGGTGGCTCTTAGCCGGCCAGCGCGTCGAGATTCAGCGCATACGACTTGCCGATCCACACTGCGCAATCGCGGTGGTCGCGCAGTTCGTCGTGCGTATTCGGATGCAGGAAGATGTCGAGCGCGCCGTGGTTCAGCACGAGCCACGGCACGATGTCGTCGAATCGCGCGGCGTCGAACGCGATCTGGTACGACCACGCCGGATGTGGGCCGACGAGGCGTTCGTGAAAGCGGCCGAGTTCGATGATCGCGCCGAACCGCGCGTCGACGACCTGGCGAAACGCCCAGGCCGCGTCGCGGCTCGCCGCATCGAAATAGACGTGCGCGTGCCAGCTGTCGATGGCGGTAGTGTCGAGAGCAGCCATGGGAAGACTCGATTAAAAATGAAAATGCCTGAGATGCCGTGCGAAACGGCCGATGCGTGATTATCGCGCGTCCTTGCAGATTGCGTCGTGTCTCAATCCGGCAGGCCGATGCGAGTGATTTGTCCTGCATCAGAAGAATCGGCTGATCCGACGAAATCGCTTCGGCGGTATCCGCGTGCGCGATATCACGCCGGAAGCCTTGTGCGCAGGCGCGCCGGCCGGATTTCCATCGGCAACACGTCATTTCGGAAATTGAAAGAGCGCGGTGAGCGCCCCACCGGATCGCCGGTAAAAATCCGATCAGATCGTTGAATGAAATAAAGAAATTCCATTTCGAGGGGATACGCGAATGACGCAGCGCGCCCGCCGAATGCGCGGCTGAAAATAACAATTGCGGATTCGGCTATTCAAGCGGGATGCGGCCCGACATACGATGATTTCAACGCATCGATGCTGGATCGATGCGGGGACAACCATCTGGAGGCCATTATGCGATCCCTCGTTCCCGTTGCCGTTCTTTCCTGCGCACTCGCTGCGCTGCCGGCCGTCAGCTTCGCGCAGTCGATCGGCGTCGCCGACACTTCGCATGCCGCGCCGTTGACCTGGTCGGCGGCGCGTGCCGAAACCGATGTGCAGCTGATGCAGATGACGCGTGCCGGCTATCGCGCGACGACGGCCGGCAACCAGAACTATCCGCTCGCGATGCAACGTGCGCTCGAGCGCGTGTACAACCCGGAGCCGAACCGGTGGCCCGACGAAAAAGCCGCGATGCAAGCGCGGGCGGCCCGCGACGTGCAGAGCGGCCATCCGGTGAAGGCGTTCTTCGTGAAAACCGCGTACTACCTGAAGGGCGAGAACACGTTTTGACGCAGGAGACGAACATGGCATGCGCACACCGGCTGCTCGGCGTGTGGCGTGCGTCGGCGATACGCAGGCTGGCATGCGCGGCACGGCGGCGCGCCGAGGTGCGCGGCATGCGACGCCGGGCGGACGACCCGCGCGACGCGGGCCGGTGCGTGGCCGCGTGCGGCGGCGCGCGGTCCGAGGCGGCGGACGACGCGAGCGCGAGCGAGGGCGGATCATGAAGGCTGCCCGGAAAGGCCGTCGCCATCCGCCGTTGACGCGCGAATGGCTGCTGCCGCTGCCGCCCGCGCATGCCCGCGACATCTCGCTGAAATGCCACATGGCGCTGGTCGCGCTGCGCGGCGAGCACGGTAGCGAAACGCTGCTGATGAGGCTGCGCACGAGCGTGTATCTGGTGTTCCTCGCGCTCGACGATGTGGTCTCTCCCGACGCGACCATCGACCTGTGCGTCGACGCGGAGCGCGTGCTGGACGCGAGCATGGCGCGCGCCGCGCGAAGCGGTGCATGGACGCTGCACGACGACGAATGCGCGGTGCTCGAACGCGTGCTCGCCGCGAACGACGCATGCGTCGCGACGCTCATGCGGCATCGGCTGGCCGAGCTGTGGCGTCACGTCTGCACGTTCGCTTCCGCCGAACAGCCGGGAATCGTCGCGCAGGCGGCGGCGAAGATGCGGCCGCGCGCCGTCTAATTACATGACTGGAACCCGGCGAGTCCGGGCGACGAGGATCCATCCTCGCGTTTGCGGCGATCGTGCGTGTCGACGCGAACGCATTCGTTTCGGTCAGGAGGAGCGATGGCGCTATACAGGAGCGGCGGCTACTTCACGTGCGGAAGTGGCCGCGCATTCAGCGAGAATCTGCCGCCGGGCAGCAAGGTGACGGTGGCGGGCATCTATCGATGCACCGTGTGCGGCGACGAAATCGGCATTGCGAAATGGCAGATGCTGCCGTCCGAGGACGCGCATCCGCACGATCTCGATCCGCCGTCCGACCCGCTGCTCGATCCGGGGCCCACCGCGTGGCAACTGATCGCCGCGGCGGAGTCGCGCAGCTAGGCAACCGACGTTCGCCGCCGCACGCAGGCGCGTCAGCGCAATGCGGCACGCGGCGTCCGCCAAAACAAAAAGCGCCGCGGAGCGAACTCCGTGGCGCTTCTTCGATACCAGACCGCTGCGAAGGTGCGACCCTCCGCGCGGCTCACCGCGCTGCTTAAGCGGCCGTTGCCGACTTCGCCGGCTTCTGCAGCTTGCCCTTGCCGGCGCGCTGGATTTCCTCGAGCTTGATCTCGACGTGACGCGAGAACACGTATTCGGCCGGACGCTGCTTCGCGATCGAGATATCCGGTGCGAACGGGCCGTCGGTCTTGATGCCCTTGCGGCTCACGCGCAGCGCCTTCAGCGGGTTCGAGATCGTGTCCATCACGGCCGTGGCCTCGAAGCCGCAGTGGACCATGCAGTCCGCGCACTTCTCGTAGTTGCCGACGCCGTAGTTGTCCCACTCCGTCGTTTCCATCAGTTCCTTGAAGGTCTTCACGTAACCTTCGCCGACCAGATAGCACGGCTTCTGCCAGCCGAACACCGTACGCGCCGGGTTGCCCCACGGCGTGCACTTGTACGTCTGGTTGCCGGCCAGGAAGTCGAGGAACAGCGACGACTGGCTGAACGACCAGCGCTTGCCGCCTTCGCCACGCTTCAGGATTTCGCGGAACAGGTTCTTCGTCTTGTCGCGGTTCAGGAAGTGCTGCTGATCCGGCGCGCGCTCGTATGCATAGCCCGGCGACACGGTGATGCCGTCGACGCCGATCGGGCCCAGCGTGTCGAAGAACTTCGCGACGCGTTCCGGCACCGCATCGTTGAACAGCGTGCAGTTGATGTTCACGCGGAAGCCGCGGCGCTTCGCTTCCTTGATCGCCGCGACGGCCTTGTCGTACACGCCTTCCTGCGACACCGAGTGATCGTGCGCTTCCTTGTCGCCGTCGAGGTGGACCGACCAGACGAAATACGGGCTCGGCTGGTAGTCGTCCATCTTCTTTTCCATCAGCAGCGCGTTCGTGCACAGGTACACGAACTTCTTGCGCTTCATGATGCCCTTGACGATTTCCGGCATCTCCTTGTGGAGCAGCGGCTCGCCGCCGGCGATCGACACGACGGGTGCGCCGCACTCGTCGACGGCCTGCAGGCATTCCTCGACGGACAGGCGCTGGTTCAGGATCGGATCCGGATAATCGATCTTGCCGCAGCCGTTGCACGCGAGGTTGCAGCGGAACAGCGGCTCGAGCATCAGCGCGAGCGGATAGCGTTTGTTGCCGGACAGGTGCTGGCGCACGATGTAGGCGCCGACACGGACTTGCTGGAGCAGCGGAATAGACAAGGGATGTCCTCCTTAAACTTCGCGGGCGACAGCTTGCGTGAGCTTCGCCGGCAACTTGAATTCGACTTTTTCTTCACGGCCCGCCATCGTCGCGACATCGACGGGCCCCAGCGCGCGCAGCGCGCCGATTACATCCTCGACCATTTCCTCGGGCGCCGACGCGCCGGCGGTCAGGCCGACCGTCTGCACGCCCGCGAACCATTCGGCCTTCACTTCCGAGCCGTCGGCGACGAGATAGCTCGGTACACCGCTTTCGGTGCCGATCTCGCGCAGGCGGTTCGAGTTCGAGCTGTTCGTCGCACCGACGACGAGCAGCACGTCAACCTGTTCGCTCAGCTCGCGCACGGCGGCCTGGCGATTCTGCGTCGCATAGCAGATGTCGCGCGTGTCCGGGCCGACGAGGTCGGTGAACCGGCGCTGCAGCGCTTCGATGATGCCGCGCGTGTCGTCGACCGACAGCGTGGTCTGCGTGATGTACGCGACCGGCGTGTCGACGGGCAGCGTCAGCGTATCGACTTCGGCTTCGCTCTGCACGAGGATCACCTCGGCCGGAATCTGGCCGATCGTGCCTTCGACTTCCGGGTGGCCCGCGTGGCCGATCAGGATCAGCCGGCGGCCCGCCGCGACGTACTGGCGGCCCTGCACGTGCACTTTCGTGACGAGCGGGCAGGTCGCGTCGAGCACGTCGAGCCCGCGCGTTTGCGCGTCGCGCTCGACCGTCTGGGCGACACCGTGCGCGCTGAAGATCGCGACAGCGCCGTGCGGCACCTCGTCGAGTTCCTCAACGAATCGTGCCCCTTTATTACGCAGATTTTCGACGACATGCCGGTTGTGCACGATCTCATGACGCACATAGACCGGCGCACCGTGCTGTTGCAGCGCGCGATCGACGATCTCGATCGCACGGACAACCCCCGCACAGAAGCCGCGGGGCTGGGCAAGGATGACTCGCATAAGTGAGCGAACTCCGACGACAGACGCCGGGGTTCGAGGCGCTTGGCACGCGCTTGCTCGCCCCGGCTTGATGTTATGAAGGCAGGAACGAACCGGCCGGCCAGGCCCCGGAACCCCGAATTAATCGCGCATTTTAACCCTATCGGGCCGTCCGTGCTTCGGTGCCGTGTCGACACCGTTGCAATTGCGGGAGAGCCGCGTCGGCGCTGGCGCGCGCGGAACCCGGTAAACTGCGCGGTTTCGCGGGCGGCCGCTCCGGCTGCCCGCCATCGCGCTCATTTCAAGGCCCTTCGATGACCGTCGATTCTCACGCGTATTGCCCGTCCGCCCGTGCGGCGTCGGGTGTTGTGTTCCAGACCCTTATTTCTACCGAACGAGCCGGCGGGCGGCAGGAGGCAGGCCGATGATGCTCGCGATCGCCTTCCTGGTGTCCGGCCTGTCGCTGGTGATCTGGATCTTGCTGCTGGTCGCGCGCGGCGGCTTCTGGCGCGCGCAGCCCGCACGGCCGCTGCCGCCCGACGCGCGCGGCGCGGCGGCCGAGGCCGGCTGGCCGGCCGTCGTGGCGGTCGTGCCGGCGCGCAACGAAGCCGACGTGATCGCCCGGGCGGCGACTTCGCTGCTCGAGCAGGACTATCCGGGCGACTTCCACCTGATCATCGTCGACGACCACAGCGACGACGGCACCGCCGACGCGGCCCGCGCGGCCGCGCTCGCGATCAACCGCGCCGACCGGCTGACGGTGCTGAGCGCGAAGCCGCTGCCGGCCGGCTGGTCGGGCAAGGTGTGGGCGCAGTCGCAGGGAATCGCCGCGGTGCACACGCTCGGCCTGCCGGCCGACTACCTGCTGCTGACGGATGCCGACATCGGCCATCCGCCGGACGCCGTCGCGCAACTCGTCACGCGCGCGCAGGCCGAGCAGCGCGATCTCGTGTCGCTGATGGTGCGGCTGCGCTGCGACTCGTTCTGGGAAAAGGCGCTGATCCCGGCGTTCGTGTTCTTCTTCGCGAAGCTGTACCCGTTCTCGTGGATCAACAACCCGCGCAACCGGACGGCCGGCGCCGCCGGCGGCTGCATGCTCGTGAAGCGCACGGCGCTCGAGGAAGCGGGCGGCATCGAATCGATTCGCGGCGCGCTGATCGACGACTGCAGCCTCGCCGCGCAGATCAAGCATCGCGGCAGCGGCCGCCATCCGATCCGGCTCGATCTCGCCGATCGCAGCGTGTCGCTGCGCCCGTACGACAGCTGGCGCGACATCTGGAACATGATCGCGCGCACTGCGTTCACGCAACTGCACTATTCGCCGCTGCTGCTGGCCGGCACGCTGCTCGGGATGACGATCATCTATCTGGTGCCGCCGGTCGTCGCGCTCGCCTACGGTGCGCGCGCGTGGCCGGCGTGGCTCGCGTGGGCGTCGATGTGCGCCGCGTATGCGCCGATGCTGCGCTACTACCGGCGCTCGCCGCTGTGGGCGCCCGCGCTGCCGCTCGTCGCGCTGTTCTATGTCGGCGCGACGTTCGCATCCGCGTGGCGTTACTGGCGCGGCAAGGGCGGCCAGTGGAAGGCGCGCGTGCAGGCGCCGGTGGAGCGTTGACCCGCGCCGGCGGAGGCCGGCCGTCCCGATCAACCGGAACGCTGAAAGCACACAGCCCGGATCGGCTCGAGCCGATCCGGGCTGTGTGCTTTTTGGCCGCCTTCCGGCCGATGCGCGCGCTTACCGCTGCGTCAGCATCATGTACATCTGGATCACGACGTCCGGCGAGAACGTGAACGGCACCCAGCCGTAGCCGGTATGGCGGGCGACCAGCAGACGGTCGCCGTTCGACTGCTTCTGCACGGCCATCATCGGGTTCTTCGTCGTCACGAAACGCCAGCCGGCCGGAATGCCGGGCGGCGGCTCCGGCTGCATCGACGCGCGGGCGTGCGCGAGTTCCTCGATCAGCTGGCCCAGTTGCTCCGGATGCAGCGTGATCGACTGGCCGTTGATGGTCAGCGTGAGTTCGTTCTGGGACGGGCGCGCGACGTGCAGCGTCGCCTTGTCGGCCGGCGCGGCAGCGGTGTCGGCTTCAACCGCGGTTTCGGCTTGCGTCGTCGGAATCAGCGCGGTTTCGGCATTGGCCGGGGCGTCGGCGACTTCGACCACATCGATCGTTTCCACCGTTTCCGCCGCCGCCAGCGCGGTCGTGTTCACCGACGCTTGCGCCGCCACGGACGGCTCGACGACATCGGCCGTCACGGCAACCGCGCTCGTCGCGGCTTCCTTGACGACGGCCTCGACCAGCGCTTCGGCGTCGGCGATCGCCTTCGCGTGGTGCTGCGCGGCCGCTTCGGCCTGCGCGATCGCTTCGGTATGGCGCTGCGTGATCGCTTCGGCTGCGGCGGTCGCTTCCGCGTGGCGTTGCGCGGCGGCTTCGGCCTGCGCGATCGCTTCGGCGTGACGCCGCGTGATGGCTTCGGCCTCGGCGGTTGCGTCGGCATGACGCTGGGCGGCGGCCTGCGTGTCGGCGAGCGCTTGCGTATGACGCTGGGCGAGCGCCTCGGCCTCGGCGATCGCGGCCATGTGGCGCTGCGCGGCGGCTTCGGCTTCGGCGGTCGCTTCCGCGTGGCGCTTCGCGGCGGCTTCCGCTTCGGCGGTCGCCGCGGCATGACGTTGCGCGGCCGCTTCGGCTTCGGTCGCCGCGGCGTGATGACGCTGCGCGGCGGCCTCGGCTTCGGCGATCGCCGCCGCGTGGCGCTGCGACGCGGCTTCGGCATCCGCGTGACGTTGCGCGAGCGCTTCGGTCAGCGCGGTGGCTTCCGCATGGCGCTGCGAAGCGGCTTCGGCTTGCGTGGCGGCATCCGTATGACGTTGGGCGGCCGCTTCGGCGGCGGCGGTGGCGTCGGCGTGGCGCCGCTGCGCAGCTTCGGCGTCGGCGGCTGCGGCCGTGTGGCGCTGCGCGGCCGCCTGCGCTTCGGCTTCCGCCGCCGCGTGACGCTCGGCCGCGGCCCGGGCTTCCGCTGCCGCGGCGCGCGCGAAGGCTTCCGCGCTGCGTGCCGCCTGCTGGGCGGCGTGGTGATCGTGGAGGAGCTGATCGACGCCCGTGGCGAGCGAAGCGATCTGATCGTTCAGGTTCATGCGTGTCTTCTCTGCGTAAGACCCGCGATTTTAACCGCTGCGCCGATGCCGGTCCGTGCGCGACGTGTAACAAAGTGCGCAAAGCGGCGCGACGTGCGCCGCTTTGTGTTACTTCAGGTAGCCCGCCGAGCCGAACCAGTCGAGCGCATCGCGCAGCCCTTCGCGATACGGGCGCGCACGGTAGCCGAGCTCGCGCTCGGCCTTCGCGGACGTGAAATACATCTTGTTCTTCGACATCCGCAGCCCGTCGACGGTGACGAACGGCTCCTTCTTCGTGAACTTCGCGATCGCTTCGGCGCCGACCGCGAGCGGGTACAGCGGCCAGCGCGGCAGTGCGATCGTCGGCGCCTTGCGGCCCGTCATCTGCGCGATGTCCGCGAGCATCTGCTGCAGCGGCAGGTTCTCGCCGCCGAGGATGTAGCGCTCGCCGATCCGGCCGCGCTCGAGCGCGAGGAAGTGGCCGTGCGCGACGTCGTCGACGTGCACGAGGTTCAGCCCCGTGTCGACGAACGCGGGAATCTTGCCGAGCGCGGCCTCGACGATGATGCGGCCGGTCGGCGTCGGCTTCACGTCGCGCGGGCCGATCGGCGTCGACGGGTTGACGATCACGGCGGGCAGCCCTTCGTCGGCGATCATCCGTTCGACCGCGCGCTCCGCGAGCACCTTGCTGCGCTTGTAGACGCCGATCGCCTGCTCGGCCGTGAGCGGCCGGTTCTCGTCGGACGGATCGCCGGCGCTCGTCACCTTCAGCGTCGCGACGCTGCTCGTGTAGACGATCCGCTCGACGCCTTCCGCGCGGGCCGCGCGCATCGTCGCGACCGCGCCTTCGAGGTTCGCGCGCTCGATCTCGTCGGGGTCGGGCGCCCACAGCCGGTAGTCGGCCGCGACGTGCAGCAGGTAGCGCACGCCGCGCAGCGCGGCGCGCATCGACGCCTCGTCGCGCATGTCGCCGGTGACGATCTCGGCGTCGAGATCCGCGACGTTCGTGCGCGGGCTGGTCGGGCGTACGAGCACGCGCACCGCATAGCCTTTTTGCTGCGCGATGCGCGCGACGGCGGAGCCGACGAAACCGGACGCGCCGGTGACGAGAACGAGATCGCGGGAAGTATCAGTCATGCGTTTCCTTCTGGGCCGCGCGGGCGGCGCGGCGGTTGGGCATCGGCGAGATTGTACGTGGTCGGCGGGCGCGGCGACGCCCGGCCGGCGCGTGTGCGAAGCCGCCGACGCGACTACAATGCCGGGCTTGAATGCAACGGGAGGGCGACGCGATGAGCCGCAATGAACTGGACGAACGGATCGAGACCTACTACGTGCGGGTGCGCGGCGTCGTGCAGGGCGTCGGCTTTCGTCATGCGACGGTGCGCGAAGCGCATGCGCTGAAGCTGCGCGGTTGGGTCGCGAATCTCGAGGACGGCACCGTCGAGGCGATGATCCAGGGGCCCGGCGCGCAGATCGACCGGATGCTCGCATGGCTGCGTCACGGGCCGCCCGCCGCGCGCGTGACCGAGGTGACGTTCGAGGAACGCCGGACCGAGAAGCGCTTCGAACGCTTCCAGCAGCAGTAAGCGGCGCACTACGACATGACGGGGTATCCGGAAGCCGGGCGCGGCCTCTTGCTGTCGGTGATGGCGTCGACGCTGTTCGCGCTGATGTCGGCTTACGCGAAACTGCTCGCGCCGCTCACGGGGCTCGACATCTTCGCGTGGCGCATCGTGTGGACCGCGCCGGGCGCGCTCGCGCTGATCGCGCTGCGCGGCCGCTGGCCGGCGCTCGTCGAGCTGGCGCGCCGTGGTGCGCGCGACTGGCGCCTGCTGATCGCGCTGCCCGTGAGCGCGGCGTTGCTCGGCGTGCAGCTGTGGCTGTTCCTGTGGGCGCCGCTGCATGGCCGCATGCTCGAAGTGTCGCTCGGCTATTTCCTGCTGCCGCTGACGATGGTGCTCGTCGGCCGCTTCTACTATCACGAACGGCTCGACCCGCTGCAATGGGCGGCGGTCGCGTGCGCGGCGCTCGGCGTCGCGCACGAAGTGTGGGCGACGCGCGCGTTCGCATGGCCGACGCTCGTCGTCGCGCTCGGCTATCCGCCGTATTTCGTGCTGCGCCGGCGGATCAACGCCGATTCGCTCGCCGCCTTCGCGATCGAGATCGTGCTGCTGTGCCCGATCGCGTTCGCGATGGTCGCGACGAGCGCGACGCGCGTCGCCGGCCATCCGCTGCTGTGGGCCGCGCTGCTGCCGGGGCTCGGCCTTCTCAGCACGCTCGCGCTCGCGAGCTACCTGAAGGCGAGCCGGATGCTGCCGATGGCGCTGTTCGGGATTCTCGGCTACGTCGAGCCCGTGCTGCTCGTCGTGGTGTCGCTGCTGCTGCTCGGCGAGACGCTGAGCGCCTCGCAGCTCGCGACGTACGGGCCGATCTGGGTCGCCGTCGCGCTCACCGCATGGCACAGCGCGATGCTGATGCGGCGCTTGCCCGCGCGCGGATAAGCGCATCGTCGCGATGTGCGGGCCGTGCCGCGCATCGCGCATCGTCCGGCCGTCGAACCGCGTTCGTTCCGCTGCCACGTCCTCTCGAATCCGTCGATACTGACCGCCGACTGACGCCGCGCTGACGCGAATCTGGCGACGCTGCCTGCTTCGCCGCGCCACGCTCACGCTTGTAATCGAAGAGAAGATTCAGTTGCATTTTGTTACTTAGGGTCGCCCCTGATCGGCCATTAGACTGATCCGATCGACTTCCCTTCGTATGCAGCTTTCAATGAACGGTCACCTCCGTGCCAAGCCGGCCGGGTTGGCACGATACGGGCATACGCGTGTCGTCGCCGATCGCGCTCGCCGTCTTTCTCCCGCTCCCTTCGCCGGTGCACGTCGCACCGCCGCCGTGCAGGTGCGCTCATGTCGTTGAGCCCGCTGCATGCCGCCACGGCGCAGCCGTCGCGCGGCGGCCGCCTGATCGAAATCGACTTCTTCCGCGGGCTCGTGCTGTTGATGATCGTCGTCGATCACATCGGCGCGAGCGTGCTGTCGCGCGTGACGCTGCACGCGTTCGCGCTGTGCGATGCGGCCGAGGTGTTCGTGTTCCTCGGCGGCTTCGCGACCGCGAGCGCGTACGGCGCGATCGCCGAGCGGCACGGCGCGCGCGCCGCGCAGCAGCGGTTCGTGCGGCGCGCCACGCAGATCTACCGCGCGTTTCTCGCGACGTCGACGCTGATGCTCGTCGTGTCGGCGGTGCTCGATCACTTCGGCATCGATGCGCCGAACCTCGCGCTCGACGACGTCAGCGTGATGCTCGCGTCGCCGCTGACGGGTCTCGCCGAGCTGCTGACGTTCCAGCGCCAGCCGTATCTCGCGTCGGTGCTGCCGATGTACGTGCTGTTCGCGCTCGCGTCGCCGGTGCTGGTGCCGTTCGCGCGGCGCCATCCGTGGCCGCTCGTCGCGCTCAGCGCCGGGTCGTGGCTCGCGGCGGGCTGGCTCGGCCCCGAACTGCTCGACACCGACGGCTTCCGCTGGAGCTTCAACCCGTTCGCGTGGCAACTGATGTTCGTCGCCGGCGTGCTCGCGCGCGGCCAGCCGTTCTACCGGCGCGTCGCGCTCGGCCGCTGGGGCGCGGCGGCGACCGGGCTCGCGTGCGCGATCGTGCTCGGTTGCGCGAGCTACAAGCTGTTCTCGGGGCTGCCGGCGCCCGAAGGCGTGCTCAAGCGCGATCTCGCGCTGCCGCGCGTCGTGAGCTTCGCGGCCATCGCGTGGCTGATGGCCGATTGCGTACGCTTCGGCTGGATCGCGCGGATCGCGCAGGGCGTGCGGCCCGTCGTGGCGGTTGGCCAGCGCGGGCTGATCTGCTTCGTCGCGGGGGCGGCGATCTCGCTCGTGATCGATTCGCTGCTGCATCCGGTCGCGGGCAGCGCCGATCTGCGGCAGGTCGGCGTGGGCCTCGTGGCCGACGCGTGCGCGGTCGGGCTGATGATGGCGGTGGCCGGTTCGGGGACGTGGATCGCGCGATGGCGCGGCGCGGCGGCGTAGGCGCGCGCAAGAAGGGCGGCGCGGCAGGCGCCGCGCAGCGTCAGTGAGGTGAGCCGATACGGGAGCGGGGCGTGGCGGTGGCGTCGTCGGCTTCGGCGTCGTAGCGTTCGTCCTGCGTCGGGTCCTCGCGCTCCGCGAGCACCGCGTCGGCTTCGGCCGCGGCCCGGGCGGCGCGCATCGCGGTGCAGCGCTGCGCGTGCCGGATGTCCGACAGTATCCTCAAAAGCCGCGTCGTCTTGCTTTTCATCGGGTTCTCCCGCCAGTGCGCATCTCGGGAAGCGGATGCGTTGCCTGCAACCAGTGTAGGACGCGTTCGCGTTTCCGGCGGGAGAATGTGGCGTGCACGCCGCACGCCGAGGGATAGTACTTACTGCGCGGCGACGGCGGCGGCCTGCGCCTGCAGCGCTTCTTCGCGGCGCTCGTCCGTGCAGCGCTGATGCTGGCGCGACAGGCGGTTCATCAGCGGCAGCAGCAGTAGCGCGAGCAGCATGCCGATCGCGGCGAGCCAGCCGAGCTTCTCGAACAGCGACAGATAGAGCGGCAGCGATTCGGTGGCCGGCAGCTCGTGCGACGGCATCTGCGCGAAGTTCGCGACGACGCTGCCCAGATACTGCGACACGCCCGTCGCGACGAAATACGCGCCCATCATGAAGCCGCTCATGCGCGCCGGCACGTAGCGGGCGATCATCGCGAGGCCGAGGCCGCTCACCAGCAGCTCGCCGAGCGAGTACAGCCCGTAGCCCCACACCATGAACCACGACGACACGCGGCCGTCGACCGCGTAGCGGCCGCTGATCGTGAACACCAGGTAGCCGGCGGCGACCGCGCCGAAACCGAGCGCGTACTTCGCGGCGACCGGCAGGTCGCGGCCGCCCTTCGCGACGGCGTTGTAGACCCACACCAGCACCGGGCTCAGCAGCATGATCCAGATCGGGTTCAGCGCCTGGAACTGCGCGGCGCTCCACGTGAACAGCGTCGTGCCGAACAGCATGAAGCGCGGGTCGACGTTGCGCAGCGCGAACAGCGTCAGCGACGTCGACATCTGCACGTAGAAGATGAAGAACAGGATCACCTGGCCGATCAGCACGAGCGCCGCGATCAGGCCCGCGCGCTCCGAGCGCTCCGACTTCGCGATCATGTACGCGAAGATCGCGAGGATCGCGAATGCGGCCGCCCACACGCTGGCGACCGCGAGCTGCTTGTGCTGCAGCACGTACAGCGTGACCAGCGCGAGCGCGACGCCGCCGGCCGCGACCGCGCCGAGGCGCTTCCAGCGGATCGGCTGGTCGTCCGGCTGCGAGCCGACGTGCGCGAGCGTGCGGTGCATCAGCATGAAGTTCAGGATCGCGAGCAGCATGCCGCCGCAGCAGACCGCGAACGCGGTGTGCCAGCCCCAGTGATCCTTGATCCACGGCGTCGCGAGCATCGACACCGTCGAGCCGATGTTGACCGCCATGTAGTAGATCGTGAACGCGCTGTCGATGCGCGCGTCGTCGCCTTCGTAGATGCGGCGCACGAGGTTCGCCGCGTTGGCCTTGAACAGGCCGTTGCCGACGACGATCACGCCGAGCGACGCGTACATGTACGTCAGCTGATCGTTCGGCACCGCGAGCATCAGGTAGCCGGCGCACAGCACGGCCGCGCCGATGATCATCGTGCGGCGGGCGCCGAGCACCTTGTCGCCGATCCAGCCGCCGATCGACGGCGCGGCGTAGACGAGTGCGGTGAAGGCCCCCCAGGTCAGGTTCGCGTGGCTGTCGGTGAAGCCGAGCCGGTCGACCATGAAGAGGACCAGGAGCGCGGCCATGCCGTAGTAGCCGAAGCGCTCCCACATTTCGATGAGGAAGACCGTCATAAACGATCGGGTCTGTGAAACAGGTGCGTGCATCATCAATCTCGTTTGAAACGGACGGCGCGGATCGCGCGTCGCCTTAAGGTCGAACTGGCGCCGGAGCACTGTGGCCGGGTAGGCTGGCATCGGCGATGGAGCAGTCGAGCGGTTAGCTCGGGCCGGGGTCGGATTCCACCTGAGAAGGCGGAGCGCGGCCCCGACCGGCGCGCGAATGGTAACGTTTGCCGGTCCGGTGCGTCGGGTCCGCGCCACTTAGGGAAACTCCCGATATGGCAGCAGCTTTCAGGAACATTTGTCTCATCATCTACTTGTAAGCTTGACGCCGGTTCTCCGCAAATTCCCGGAGAGCCGCTTGCAGCTTGCCTGTGAAGGCTGCGAGTCTGGCAAGATAGCGCGTCGTTTCGCTCGCTTCGGGCCCTGTTTAGTGCACCGGGCTCAACGCCGAAGACGGGGGCGAACCCGAAGATTAAGCTATCTCGAATTAACTTAGTTACTTTCCATCAAACATTTTTTGACGACCACTTTTCGGCCTGCTATGGTTCCCCCCACTGAAAACTCGCGATCGGCAGACGCTGTCGCACTCGGCAGCAAGATTCGCGCGTTGCGCCAACGTCTGAAGCGCACGCTCGACGACACCGCTACCGCCGCGGGGATTTCGAAGCCGTTTCTGTCTCAAGTCGAGCGCGGGCTCGCGTCGCCGTCACTGACGTCGCTGGCCGGTATCGCCCACGCGCTCGGCGTGACGGTGCAGTACTTCGTGGATACGCCGAGCGAGGAACGCTCGGTGTGCCGAGGCGATCAGCTGCGCTTCTTCGGGTTTGCCGATTCGGCGAACCTGTTCGCGCGACTGACGAACGTGTCCGAAGGGCGCCAGCTGGAGGCGATCCTCGTGAGGATGCCGCCGGGGCAGAAACGGTCCGAGGTGACGACACATGCAGGAGAGGAGTTCCTGTACGTGATTGAAGGGGAAGTGTCGCTGACGCTGGAAGGCAAGACGTTCGTCCTGCAGGCCGGCGACAGTTCGCACTATCAGTCGACGGTCCCGCACAGCTGGGTCAACACCGCGAAGATCGAGTCGGTGGTGGTCTGGGTCGGTACGCCGCGACTGTTCTAACGCACGGGTATTCCTTCGTTTCTTCGACGGGATACCTGTCGAAAGAAATGTAAGGAATACTAACATGCAATACGAGAATCACGGGCCTCCTCAATCGCTGCCCCCGTCAGCGTCTCACGCGTAAGCCGCGGCATCCGCCGCGCGACGCCCACCGAACCACCTTCTCAAGACTGCCACGATGAAATCCTTGCATGCCATGTCGGCCGTGCTGGCCGCGCTCGCCCTGACGACGCCCGTCGCCCACGCCGTAACCGTTCCGTCGAACGTCGCGCTCGCTCCGCAACAGGACCTGACGCGACAGGTGCCGGCCGAAGTCGAGTCGCTCGACCCGGCGCACATCGAATCGTGGACCGGCAACACGATCGGCCTCGACTTGTTCGAAGGGCTCGCGCGCATCGATGCGGCCGGCCAGGTCGTGCCGGGCGTCGCGCTGTCGTGGGAGCGCAAGACGCCGCAGACGTGGATCTTCAAGCTTCGCCACGACGCGAAGTGGAGCAACGGCCAGCCGGTGACGGCCGCCGATTTCGTCTATTCGTGGCAGCGCCTCGTCGATCCGAAGACGGGCTCGAAATACACGATCCTCGTCGAGTTCATCAAGAACTCGAAGGACATCATCGCCGGCAAGGCCGCACCGACGACGCTCGGCGTGCGCGCGGTCGATCCGTACACGCTCGAGGTGACGACCGACGTGCCGGTCGCGTTCTTCCCCGAACTGACCGCGATGGCGCCGCTCGTGCCGGTGAACAAGGACGTGGTCGCGAAGTTCGGCGACGCATGGACGCGCCCGGGCAACCTCGTCAGCAACGGCGCGTACCAGCTCGTCGACTGGCAGCCGAACAATCGCATCGTGGCGACCAAGGACGCGAAGTACTGGAACGCGTCGAAGGTCGTGATCAACAAGGTCACGTACCTGCCGATCGAAAGCGACGAAACCGCGATGCGCATGTACCAGGCCGGGCAGATCGACTACAGCTACTCGATTCCGTCGGGCATCTTCCAGCAGGTCAGCAAGCAGTTCGGCGCCGAGCTGCGCCCGGGCCTGCAGCTCGCGACCTACTACTACTTCCTGAACAACAGCGACGCGGCGCTGAAGGACAAGCGCGTGCGCCAGGCGCTGTCGATGGTGATCGATCGCGACGTGCTGACGTCGAAGCTCACGCAGGCCGGCGAGAAGCCGATGTACGGGCTGATGCCGAACGGCACGAAGGGCGTGCAGCCGTTCACGCCGGAATGGGCGTCGTGGCCGATGGCCAAGCGCATCGCGACCGCGAAGGACCTGCTGAAGCAGGCCGGCTATTCGGACGCGAAGCCGCTGTCGTTCACGCTCACGTACAACACCAACGACCTGCACAAGAAGGTCGCGCTGTTCACCGCATCGGAATGGCGCACGAAGCTCGGCATCACCACGAAGCTCGAGAACGTCGAGTTCAAGGTGCTGATGAAGCAGCGGCATGACGGCAAGGTGCAGATCGCGCGCGACGGCTGGTTCGCCGACTACAACGACGCGATGACGTTCTTCGACCTGATCCGCTGCGGCAGCTCGCAGAACACCGTCGGCTACTGCAACAAGCAGGTCGACGCGCTCGTCGAGGAAGGCAACCAGAAGCTCGACGACAACGCGCGCACCGCGCTGCTCACGCAGGCGCACGACATGGCGATGAAGGACACGCCGATGGTGCCGCTGTTCCAGTACTCGGCCGACCGTCTCGTGAAGTCGTACGTGGGCGGCTATTCGCTGAAGAACGTGATCGACATGCGTGCTTCGCAGGACATGTACCTGATCAAGCACTGACGGAGCGATCATGCTGGCCTACGCATTGAGGCGCACGTTGTGGGCGGTGCCGACGATCCTCGCGGTCATCACCGTCTGCTACCTGCTGCTGCATTTCACGCCCGGCGGCCCGTTCGATACGGAGAAGCAGCTGTCCGCCGCGACGCTCGCGAACCTGAACGCGAAGTACCACCTCGACGAGCCGCTGTGGAAGCAGTACCTGCTGTATCTCGGCTCGCTGCTGCACGGCGATCTCGGCCCGTCGTTCCGCTACGTCGACTGGTCGGTGAACGATCTCGTGAAGAAGGCGCTGCCCGTGAGCCTCGGCGTGGGCGGCGTGTCGATCCCGATCTCGATCGTGCTCGGCGTGCTGCTCGGCACCGTCGCGGCCGTGCGCCGCGACAGCGTGATCGACCGCTTCGTGATGCTGATCGGCAACTTCGGCAACGTCGTGCCGCCGTTCGTGCTCGGCCCCGTCATGGTGTGGATCTTCGCAATCCTGCTGAAGACGTCGGCCGGCAACGGCTGGCTGCCGGCCGGCGGCTGGGGCGACGGCGGCTGGCAGTACCGGCTGCTGCCGATCGCGCTGCTGACCCTCATCAACGTGTCGCTGCTCGCGCGCGTGATGCGCGGCTCGATGATCGAGACGCTGTCGAGCAACTACATCCGCACCGCGCGTGCGAAGGGCCTGCCGGGCTCGACGATCGTGCTGCGCCATGCGCTCAAGCCCGCGCTGATGCCGGTCGTGTCGCTGTTCGGCACGGTCTGCATCACGTCGATCACCGCGGCCGTCGTCACCGAATCGGTGTTCGCGCTGCCGGGCGTCGGGCAGCTCGTCGTGAACGGCGCGATCAACCGCGACTACACGCTGGTGCTCGGCCTCGTCGTGATGACGACCGTCTTCGCGGTGCTGTTCAACCTGCTGGTCGACCTCGCGTACGCGTGGCTCGATCCGCGCATCCGTTATTGAGCGAGGCACAGCGATGACTCCGACCACTCCCGTCGTCGGCCTGCCCGTGCAGACCGATTCGCCGCCGCATTCGCGCTCGCCGCTCGAGCTGGCGTTCGCGCGCTTCCTTCACAACCGCGCGGCGCTGTTCAGCCTCGCGCTGCTCGTGCTGATCACGCTCGCCTGCTTCGTCGGCCCGTGGCTGCTCGCGGCCGATCCCGCCGCGAGCGACTGGGCGTCGATCAGCCTGCCGCCGACCTGGGCGAACCAGCACTGGTTCGGCACCGACGAACTCGGCCGCGACCTGCTCGTGCGCACGCTGATCGGCGGCCGCGTATCGATCGAGGTCGGCCTGCTCGGCACGCTCGTGTCGGGCCTGTTCGGCGTCGCGTGGGGCGCGACCGCGGGCTTCGCGGGCGGCCGCGTCGATTCCGTGATGATGCGCGTCGTCGACATGATGTACGCGATCCCGTACCTGCTGATCGCGATCCTGATGATGACCCTGTTCGGCCGCTCGTTCATGCTGGTCGTGCTGACCATCAGCGCGTTCTCGTGGATCGACATGGCGCGCGTCGTGCGCGGCCAGACGCTGTCGCTGCGCAATCGCGAGTTCGTCGATGCGGCGCGCGCGATCGGCGTGTCGCCGGCATCGATCGTGCTGCGCCACGTCGTGCCGAACCTGCTCGGCGTGGTCGTCGTGTACGCGACGGTCTCGGTGCCGAATATCGTGCTGACCGAATCGGTGCTGTCGTTCCTCGGCCTCGGCGTGCAGGAGCCGATGACGAGCTGGGGCGTGCTGATCCAGGACGGCGCGCAGAAACTGGAATCGATGCCGTGGCTGCTGCTCGCCCCGGCCGTCATGCTGTGCGTGACGCTTTACTGCGTGAACTTCGTCGGCGACGGCCTGCGTGACGCGCTCGACCCGAAGGATCGCTGAAGATGACCGCTCTACTGGAAGTTGAAAACCTCGGCGTGCGCTTCACGCGCAAGGATGCGCCGCCGATCGACGCCGTCAACGGCGTGTCGTTCTCGCTCGAAGCCGGCAAGACGCTCGGCATCGTCGGCGAATCGGGCTCGGGCAAGAGCCAGACCGTGATGGCGCTGCTCGGCCTGCTGGCCGGCAACGGCACGACGACCGGCGCCGCGCGCTACCGCGGCGACAACCTGCTCGACATGGATACGCGCGCGCTGAACGCGGTGCGCGGCGATCGCATCGCGATGATCTTCCAGGATCCGATGACGTCGCTCAATCCGTTCCTGACGATCGAGCGGCAGATGACCGAGACGCTACAGCTGCATCGCAAGCTGTCGCGCAAGGAAGCGATCAAGCGCGCGATCGAGGCGCTCGAATCGGTGCGCATTCCCGATGCGGCGCGCCGCATCCGCATGTATCCGCACGAGTTCTCGGGCGGCATGCGCCAGCGCGTGATGATCGCGATGGCGCTGCTCTCCGAGCCGGAAATCCTGATCGCCGACGAGCCGACCACCGCGCTCGACGTGACCGTGCAGGCGCAGATCATCGACCTGCTGCGCGAGCTGAACCGCGAGCGCGGCACCGCGATCGTGCTGATCACGCACGACATGGGCGTGGTCGCCGGCCTCGCCGACAACGTGATGGTCATGTACGCGGGCCGCACCGTCGAATATGCGCCGGCCGAATCGATCTTCGCGGCGCCGTCGCATCCGTACACGATCGGGCTGCTCAACGCGCTGCCGCGCCTGACCGACGCGGACGACGCGCCGCTCGTCGCGATTCCCGGCAACCCGCCGATGCCCGGCACCGCGCCGGCCGGCTGTGCGTTCGCGAAGCGCTGCACGTATGCGGAAGAACGCTGCGGCGCTGAGCGCCCGGCGCTCGAAACCTATGGCGCCGCGGGCGCGGTGCGCGCGTGCCACCGGCCCTTGGCCGATCTGACGGGAGGTCTGCGATGAGCGTCGATGAACGCCGCCAAGCCGGCGCGACGGACGACACGCTGCTGTCCGTCGACAATCTGAAAGTGCATTTCCGCGTGCCGCTCGGCGGCTATCCGTGGTCGCCGAAGGGCACGCTGCGCGCGGTCGACGGCGTGTCGTTCGACGTCAAGCGCGGCGAGACGGTCGGGCTCGTCGGCGAATCGGGCTGCGGGAAATCGACGCTTGCGCGCGCATTGATCGGCCTCGTGCCGATGACGGCCGGCACCGTGAAATGGCGCGGCCAGGCCGTGGCGCCCGATCACCTGCGCGGCACCGCGATGCGGCGCGAAGTGCAGATGATCTTCCAGGATCCGCTCGCGTCGCTCGATCCGCGCATGACGATCGAGCAGGTCGTCGCCGAGCCGCTCGTCACGCACCAGCCGGGCCTCGGCCGGACCGAAGTGCGCCGCCGCGTGATCTCGATGCTCGAACGCGTCGGCCTGAACGCACATCACCTGCTGCGTTATCCACATGAGTTTTCCGGCGGGCAGTGCCAGCGCGTCGGCATCGCGCGCGCGCTGATCAGCGAGCCGAAGCTCGTGATCTGCGACGAGCCCGTATCGGCGCTCGACGTGTCGATCCAGGCGCAGATCGTGAACCTGCTGCGCGATCTGCAACGCGAACTGTCGTTGTCCTATCTGTTCGTCGCGCACGACCTGGCGGTGGTGAAGGCCATCAGCCAGCGCGTGCTCGTGATGTATCTCGGCCGCGTGATGGAGTTCGGCACGCGGCATGACGTGTACGGCGTGCCGCAACACCCGTACACGAAGGCGCTGCTCGATGCGGCGCCGACGCCGGAGCCGGCGCGCGAGCGTGCTCGCCGTCCGATGCTGCTGGCGGGCGAGATGCCCTCGCCGCTCAACCCGCCGTCCGGCTGCGCGTTCCGCACGCGTTGCCCGGTCGCGGTCGACGCGTGCGCGCAGGACGTGCCGCTGCCGGAAGTGCGGCAGGGGTCGGCGGCGCGCGTCGCGTGCATCCGCGCGGGCGCGGCGTGATGTGAAGTAACGCAGAAAACAAAACCAAGGCAGGTCAACAGGGGTAGGTGCGGCGCGAACGATCTTCGCGCCGCGGGTACAGGCGCGTCCTTAGCCGGGCTCGCCGGGGGGCTGGGAGCGGATCGCGACCGGCGTGGACGATATCAACACAAGACGAGAATTATTACGATGAAAAAGCAGAAGAGGATCGGGACGGCATCGAAGATGCTGCTTGCATGGGGGCTGCCGGCGCTCGCCGGCGTCTCGCTGACGGGTGTCGCGCACGCCGACGACGCGGCGCCGCTGACGGTCGCGCAGGCCGCACCGGCCGCCGCGTCGGGCACGTCGGTTGCGCAGGCAACGACCCCGAACGCCGTGATCAACGCCGAGGCGACCCAGGCCGTCACGCCGCCCGACGAGCCGTCGGCGCAGTCGAAATCGAACGGCTTCATCGCCGACAGCCATCTCGACTTCCTGTTCCGCAACTATGCGGACGTGCTCGACAACAAGGGCGGGCCGCATCGTCATGCGTGGGTCCAGGGCGCGATGGCGAACTTCGAATCGGGCTACACGACCGGCCTGATCGGGATCGGCTTCGACGCGTCGTTGTATGCGGCGCTGAAGCTCGACGGCGGCCAGGGCGCCGGCAGCATGGTGCACATCGCGAAGGGCGGCGGTGGCGGCAACCAGCTCGCGTGGGCGTACCCGGGCATCTACGACATCAAGGCGCGCATCTCGAACACGGTGGTCAAGTACGGTCTGCAGGCCGTCGACAACCCGTTCATGGAGCAGCACGACAACCGCGCGCTGCCGCCGACGTTCCTCGGCGCGACGCTCGTCAGCAATGAATTCAAGAACGTGATGCTCGAGGCCGGCAGCTTCACGAAGACCGACGCGCGCGGCCATACGACGCTCACGAATCTGACGACGCAGTACGGCGGCACGCGCATCAATCGCCTGTCGTACGTCGGCGGCACGTGGGACTACTCGCCGAACGGCGAAGTCGCGCTGTACGCGAACCAGGCCGACGACGTGTGGCACCAGTACTACGCGTCGGTGAAGCACAGCATCGGCAGCCCGCAGACGATCAAGTGGACCGGCTTCGGCAACGTCTACTCGACGCACGACACGGGCGATGCGCTGCAGGGCAAGATCAACAACAACGCGTACAGCCTGTCGCTCGCCGCGCAGCACGGCCCGCATGAACTGCTGCTCGGCTTCCAGCACGTGCTCGGCGATCAGTTCTTCGACTACCTGAACGAAACGAACGGCATCTTCCTGACCAACTCGATGGACGTCGACTACAACGCGCCGCACGAAAAGTCGCTGCAGCTGCGTTACACGTTCTACGGCAAGGAAGCGGGCCTGCCGGGCTTCAAGGCGATGGTGTGGGGCGTGACGGGCTGGGGCGCGGACGGCAGCGCGGGCGCGGCCAACGACCCGAGCAAGTCGAGCATCTACTGGAGCAACGGCGCGCCGGTGCAGGGCCGTCACCACGAGTTCGGCTTCATCCCGTCGTACACGTTCCAGAGCGGCAAGCTGAAGAACACGAAGGTCACGTTCATCGCGATGTGGCACAACGGCTCGGCACACTACTCGGACGCGACGAACACCGAGTACCGCCTGGTCGTGAACCTGCCGCTGCACGCGTTCTGATGCAACGGGGACGCACGTCCCCGGTGTCGTACGGGCCGGCCTGCGATCGGTGCGATCAGGCCGGCTTGTGCCAGCCCGCCACGGAATCGTTCGCGGCGGGCATCTCTTCCACGAGCGACGTGAGCTGGCGGCCCGTATCGCGCCATGCATCGAGGCCGCCGCGCAGCGCGAGCGCATCGGTGAAGCCTGCATCGAGCAGGCGCTTCGCCATCAGCGCGGCCGTCACTTCGTTCGGGCACGAGCAATACACGACGAATTTCTGCGTGAGCGGATAGCGCGCGACGATGTCGCCGATCTGGCGTTCGTCGGCGAACTGCGCACCGGGAATCGTGAACGGGTCGAGCTTGCGATGCTCGGGCGAGCGGACGTCGAGCACCACCGGGGCGGTGGCATCGCGCAGCAGCACGTCGAGCTCGTCGACGCCGATCCGCGCGTTCGCGAGCTGGCGGATCAGCGCACGGCGGCGCATCCACCGCACGGCCGCATAGATCGCGAGCAGCGCGACGATGACCAGCAGCACCGCGCGGCCGAGGCGGCTCGCGCCGGCGAACAGCCAGTCGATCTGCCGATAGAACACGAGGCCGGCGCCCAGCCCGACGATCGTCCACAGCGCGGCGCCGAGCGCGTCGTAGCCGGCGAACGTGCGATAGCGCGTGCCGAGCGCACCGGCCATCGGCACCGACACCAGCGACAAGCCCGGAATGAAGCGCGCGACCGCGAGCACGCGCACGCCGTAGCGGCCGAAGAAGCGCTCGGTCTTTTTCACGCAGGTATCGCGCGACAGCGACAGCCGGCAGATCGTCTTCAGCGTCGTGCCGCCGTAACGCCGCCCGGCCACGTACCAGACCGTGTCGCCGATCAGCGCGCCGAGCACGGACATCGCCACGACCGTCACGAGTTGCGAGCCGATCATCGCCGGATGCATCGCGGACATCGCGCCGAACAGCACGAGCGTCGGCATCGCCGGCACCGGCAGGCCGATGGCCGCCGCAAGCACGTTGGCGAACACGAGAAGCGGCCCGTACTGGGCGACGAGGTCACGGAGCATGACGGCTGGCCGAAAAGGAAACGCGTGGGCGGGAAACGCAGATGGACCGATTATCGGCCTTTTTCAACACAGCGGCGGGAATGACGCAAAAGCGCCTGACGGCGTCAGGGAGATGTGGGTGAGCCGACGCGTTGCACGCGGCTCACCGTTCGGAATCAGGAAGGCGTACGGGCGAGCGATGCGGCGCCGTGGTTTTCGCCGGGCAACTCGGCGCCGTGCGAGCGGATCGCCGCGATCAGTTCGGCCGGGGTGATCTCGTAGCGGACCTCGCGGTGGATGCCGGGCTTGCGTTCGTCGACCTCGATCAGCAGCACGCTCTTGCCGTCGGCCGTGGCTTCGAGCCGGAGCGAGCGCAGTTCGCGGCCGTCGGCCGCGTCGTGTTCGGTGAGCAGGGTCATTGCCCCGGATGAGCCGGTAGTGCGCATCGAACCTATCCTCGTGTCGTGGTGCCGTAGCGGCAAAGATGTCTTTGTTGAATACAGCTTGACGCAGTTTAACGCGAACGGGCCGCGACACGGAGCATTTTCGTGGGGATGAAAAGAGGGTTACACCACCGATCCTTCTGATGTTTGAGCCGCGCCGGGCGGGCGTCTGCGCCAGATCGGGGCCGGTCGGAACCGGTACCCGAACGGCGTTCGCGGCCACGCCGGCGCGGGCGGCGACACGCGCTGCGCCGCGCGTCGCCGCGGCGGCGTCAGAAGCGGTCGGCGAGCCCCATCGCCGGGTCGCTGACCGAGTGGCGGCCGGTTTCCACGCGGCCGGCCACGCGGCGCGAGAAGCTCGCGTCGCTGTCGGCGGTGACGATGAAGTCGTACCAATGACCGGTCGAGTCGAGCTTCCAGTGCAGTTCGGACTGGTCGCCGGCGTGCACCGTGACCGTCCACACGGTGCCGGCGCCATGGCCGTTGCCGTTTTCGTTGCCGTGGCCATGACCGTGGTCGGCGTTTGCGCCGCGCCCGGACAACGGCCCGTAGACCTGGTTCGACTTGACCGTGAAGCGCACCGTGCCGCCGCCGTCGTTGCGCAGCCGCAGGTGGAGGTTGCCGCTCGCGCCCGCATAGCCGACGCGCACTTCCGGCTGCGGCGCGCGCGCGCCGGCCACGCGGCTCAGGTCGCCGGTGAAGCGCCGGTGAAAGCCGTTCGGGCCGAGCACCCACAGGTCATATTTACCGCCGTTGTCGGCGCGCGCGGCCCAGTCGCCGTGCAGCTTTTTGCCGGGCTCGACGACGTAGCGCTGCGGCAGCCGGTCGAGGTGCAGCTTGTCATAGACGTGAAACACGGCGGCGGCGCGGCCGGTGTTCGCGAACTTCAGCGTGACCGTGCCGGCGTCGGCATCGGTGCGCGCGCTCGCATGCAGCTCGTACGGCAGCGCGCGCGACGGGCGCACGCCGATGGCCTGCGCGGGCAGCGCGGGCGTGGCGGGCGGCACGATCTTCGGCGCGGCTTGCTGCGCGGCGCTCAGCGCGTCGACCTGGCTTTTCGTCGTGCGGCCCGCGAGCGTCGGCAGCGGCTCGTCGTTCGGCGTGCGGAAGTTGAACGCGCTCGTCAGGTCGCCGCACACCGCGCGGCGGTATGCGCTGATCTGCGGCTCCGCGACGCCGAAGCGCGCCTCGAGGAAGCGCAGCGTCGACGTATGGTCGAACACCTGCGAATTGACCCAGCCGCCGCGGCTCCACGGCGACACGATCCACATCGGCACGCGCGGGCCAGGCCCGTACGGACGGCCGTCGGCCGCCGGCTGGCTCGCCGTGGCCGGCGCGAAGTCGTGGTACTCGACCGCGACGTCGGCGGCCGACAGCGTATGGCCGCCCGCGAGCGTGCCGTCGGCGTTGCGCGACGGCACGGCCGGCGACGGCATGTGGTCGAAGAAGCCGTCGTTCTCGTCGTAATTGACCAGCAGCACGGTCTTGCTCCAGACCTCCGGATTCGCCGTCAGCGCGTCGAGCACGGCCTGCACGTACCAGCCGCCCTGCGCGGGGCTCGACGGCCCCGGGTGCTCGCTGTACGCGGACGGCGGGATGATCCACGACACTTCCGGCAGCTTGCCGTTGCGGATGTCGTCGCGGAACGTTTCGAGAAAACCGTACGGCATCGTGTTGCCGAAGCCCTTCGCGAGCGGGCTCAGCGGATCGTCGATCGCCGGGTCGTAGAACGCGCCGGCCGCCGTCACCGGCTGTGTGATGTCGGTCGACGCGACGTACGCGGGCCGGCGCGCGGCCGGCATCTGCTCGATCGCCGCGCGCCAGTGGCGGAAGCTCATCATTTCGTTGCAGCCGAAGTTGTCGATCAGGCTCTGGTAGACCTTCCAGTTCACGCCGGCCTGTTGCAGCCGGTCCGCATAGGTCGTCCAGGTCCAGCCCTGGCTCGACGGGCCGATGTCGTTGCCGCCGTTGAACTGGTTGTTCAGCGCGGCGATCTTCACGCGATTGCCGTCGGCCGGGCTGATGCCGTTCGGGCCGTTGGTGCCGCTCCAGTAGAACAGGCGGTTCGCGATCGTGCCCGTGTGCATTCCGCAGTGGTAGTGGTCGCACAGCGTGAACGCATCGGCGAGCGCGCGCTGGAACGGCACTTCGGCCGCGTCGTAATAGCCCATCGACAGCGGCGTCTTCGCGTCGGGCCAGCGGTTCATCCGGCCATGATCCCACGCGGCCTGCGAATCGGCCCACGTGTGCGGCGTGCCGCCCGCGCGCTGCGCGTTGCCCTGGCGCGCGTCGAGGTGATACGGCGTCACGGTCGCGGCGGGCGTCCCCTTCGTGTACGCCTGATAGAACACGTCGCGGCCGTTCGGCGACGGCACCGCGAAGCGGTCGCCGTAGCCGCGCACGCCCTTGAACGTGCCGAAGTAGCTGTCGAACGCGCGGTTCTCCATCATCAGCAGCACGACGTGCTTGACGTCCTGGATGGTCCCCGTTTCGTGGAAGGCGGGAATGGCGAGCGCGCGGCGGATGCTCGGCGGAAACGCGGACAGCGCGGCGGCGGCGAGGCCGGAACCGGCGGTCTGCTGAAGGAATTTGCGGCGTGACGTCATGGCGTTCGGATCCTGTGAAGGTGGGAGCGTTCGTGAGTGCGTCTTGTCGTGCCCGGCGTCGTCCCGCCCCGGGACGATCGCCGATGCGTGCGCGTTCGGTGCGTCGGCCGCGCGTCGCGGTGGTGCGCGCGTCGGGCCCGACACGCGACGCCCGGCATCCGACGTCGCGCCGATGCGGCGGCCTCGTCGTCGCGGTCCCGTGCGCCGCGCGCTCGTGATGCGCGGGGCAGGTATCGGCACGCACCGGCCCGGCGCATGCCGGGCTCGGGCGGCGCCCAGTCTAGGGAGGCGACATGACGTCGACGTGATGAAGAAATGACATCGCATGTCGCGCACGTGACGTTGTGCATGCAACGATTCGTTCAAGCGCGATGCGAGGCCGAAGAAGGTAAGAAATTACCGATCGACGCCGGTGTGACCGGTCAGAATTTTCCGGATTTCGCGACGATGGCGCGCGCGCGTTTCGTTGTGGATGCAACGTGATGTGCGCCGCGTGACGCCCGTGTTTCAAATGCATGAAATCGGCTAAGCTCATTGCGTTGCTGCGCGCTTGTGCAGCCTGTGCCTTCGGCGCGACTTTTCGGAACCGGCCCATCCATGACCGATATCAGAATCCGGCACTGCGAGACGCACGACGTCGACGCGATCCGGCAGATCGCCGCGCATCCCGCGGTGTACATGAATACGTTGCAGCAGCCGTTTCCGTCGCTCGAAAAATGGCAGAAGCGGCTCGACAACCTACGCGAGCACGGCGTGAGCCTCGTCGCCGAAATCGACGGTACGGTGGTCGGCCATCTCGGCCTGCATCCCGAGCCGAATCCGCGCCGGCGCCACGCGGCGGCGCTCGGCATGATGGTCGACGCGGCCCGTCACGGGCGCGGCATCGGCGGCCGGCTGCTCGCGGCCGCGATCGATCTCGCGGAGAACTGGCTGAACGTCACGCGTCTCGAGCTGACCGTGTTTACCGACAACCGCGCGGCGATCTCGCTCTACGAGAAACACGGTTTCCGCATCGAAGGCGAATCGCCGGATTACGCGTTGCGCGACGGCGTGCATGCGTCCGTGTATCACATGGCGCGGATCAAGGCGCGGCAATGAAGGGCCGGCCGTCGCGGACGTGACGGCACACGCCGCCGCGCGTCATATCCAATCGAGAATTCGTTCGTTTTCCTTCGGCTGTACCCGTCGTATCGTCGAACGATTTGCCGGCAGCTGCGGCCGGCTTCGCTTTTCCGTATCGATGCATGCGCGGCGCTGCGCGTCGGCCGGCCTCATCGTCATCGCTTCACGGCCCTCGTTGCGTGCGCGGCATCGCCCTGAAACCGTCTTTTTCAACGGAACCCGCTTCGATGAAAACCGTTCTCCGCACGCTCACCGCCGCCTGCCTGTTCGCTGCCGCCAGCGCGGCGCTTGCCGCCGCCACGCCCGTCGGCGCCCCGGCGGCGAGCGCATCGTCCGACGGCGCCCATCTGCCGCCCGGCATCGCTTGGCAACACGGCGACGTCGATGCCGCGTTCGCGCTCGCGAAGCGCGAGGGCAAGCCGCTGCTGCTGTACTGGGGCGCGGTGTGGTGCCCGTCGTGCAACCAGGTGAAGTCGACGATCTTCAGCCAGCAGGCATTCAAGACGCGTTCGTCGTTCTTCGTGCCCGTGTATCTCGACGGCGATACCGAAAGCGCGCAGAAGCTCGGCGAGCGTTTCAAGGTGCACGGCTATCCGACGATGATCCTGTTCCGTCCCGACGGCACCGAAGTGACGCGGCTGCCCGGCGAAGCCGATCTCGACCGCTACATGCAGGCGCTGTCGCTCGGGATGACGGCCGCGCATCCGGTGCGGCAGACGCTCGCGACCGCGCTGAAGAACGGCGCGGCGCTGACGCCGGACGAATGGCGCCTGCTGGCCGACTATTCATGGGATACGGACGGCGCGCTGCCGGTGCCGGCCGATCGCGTCGCCGAGACGCTGCAGTCGCTCGCGCAACGTGCGCGGGCGGCCGGTGCGAAAGCCGAATCGGCGCGCTTCGCGCTGAAGTCGGCGGTGGTTGCCGCGTCGAACGACCCGACCCAGGCCGGCGCGCTCGACAAGGCCGCGCTTGCCGATTCGCTGCGCACGGTGCTGCACGATGCCGCGCTGTCGCGGGCCGATTCGGACGTGCTGGTCGCGGCGCCCGCGCGCGTGGTCGCGTATCTCGGCCGCGACGACGCGCAGCGCACGAAGTTGCGCGGCGCGTACGACACGGCGCTCGCGCGCCTGTCGACCGACACCACGCTGTCGTCGATCGACCGGCTGATGGCGCTGCACGGCCGCGTGCTGCTCGCGCGCGGCGACGCGCGCAACGGCGCACCGCTCGCTGCGCTGGCGCTGGCCGACACCGCGCGCAAGCAGATCGCCGCGTCGGTGCAGGGCGCGGCGAACGCGTACGAGCGGCAGGCGCTCGTCAGCGAAGGCGCGGACACGCTGACCGACGCGGGGTTGTACGACGAATCGGATGTGTTGCTGAAGACCGAGCTGCCGCGCTCGTCCACGCCGTACTACTTCATGTCGGGACTCGCCGCGAACGCGAAGGCGCGCGGCGACAAGGCGGCCGCGCTCGACTGGTATCGTAAGGCGTACGACGCGGCGAGCGGGCCGGCGACGAAGCTGCGCTGGGGCGCGACTTACTTTGCGAACGCGGTTGAGCTGGCACCGAACGATTCCGCCCGCATCGAAGGGATTGCGGCCAGTGTGCTCGCGCAGGCCGACAAGACCCGGGACGCGTTCTACGGCGCGAACCTGCGTGCGTTGACCAAGGTCGTCACGCAGTTGAATCGCTGGCGCGGTAGCGGCGCGCACGATGCGTCGGTCAGGACGGTCGTCAAGCAGTTCGACGGCGTATGCGGGAAGCTGCCTGCCGGCGATCCGCAGGCGGCGGCGTGCGCGAAGTTGATCCAGCCCGTGAAGGCGTAACGACGCGCGGGGGCATCGGCGAGCGGGCCGGGGGATTCGTTACCGGCCCGATTCCGACGACGCGCCGCGATCGCTGCCGTATCCGGCGACGTGCTCGCGGGCGATCTTCGCTTCGGCCGATACGATGCTGGCCGGATAGAACCAGTCGCTCGACTGGAAGCCGGCCTGCTTGAGCGCCTTGACTTCGGCGTGGACCTGCGCGCGCGTGAGCGGCTGGTTCGACTGCGCTTGTGCGGCGAACGGGGCCGAGACGGCCAGGGCGATGGCAACGGCTTGGATCAGGCGCTTCATGATCGGGACCTCCACGATTCCGGTGAATCGCGGCGCTTCGTTCGTCGAAGCGCCGTGCGACGTTGAAACCAGTGTAGGCTGCGGCGGGCGCGCGAAAAATGCGATCGCGCCCAACGCAGTGTTTTGCTGCGGGTAACAATGGGCGCGTAAGGGCGGAAGCTGTGCAATGACCCGGGCGACCGCCACGCACGTGTGAGCGCTGCGGCGTGGATCTGGCCTGATTCGACGGGCAGAAAATGAAATCGGACCGGATGCGCATTCCGGAATCCGTTCCGGTGCGCATGCGGTCCGATCTAGGCGGACGGGAAGGCGGCGCACGAAGCGCCGCCTTGATGCCCAGGCTTACACGAGCCCCGTCGCGTAGTACACGGCGATCACGAAGAACACCGCGAGCGTCTTGATGATGGTGACCGCGAAAATGTCGCGATACGACTCGCGGTGCGTGAGGCCCGTGACCGCGAGCAGCGTGATGACCGCGCCGTTGTGCGGCAGCGTGTCCATGCCGCCGCTCGCCATCGCGACGACCCGGTGCAGCACGTCCATCGGGATGTTGGCCGCCTGCGCGCCCTTGATGAACAGGTCCGACATCGCGGCGAGCGCGATGCTCATGCCGCCCGACGCCGAGCCCGTGATGCCCGCGAGCGAGCTGACCGACACGGCCGCGTTGACGAGCGGGTTCGGGATGCTCTTCAGCGCGTCGCTGACGACGAGGAAGCCCGGCAGCGCGGCGATCACGCCGCCGAAGCCGTATTCCGACGCGGTGTTCATCGCGGCGAGCAGCGCGCCGGCGACGGCGGCCTTCGAGCCGGCCGCGAAACGGCCGCTGACGCGCTTGAACGCGGTCAGCACGACCAGCACGATACCGAGCAGCAGCGCGGCCTCGACCGACCAGATCGCGACGACCGTCTTGATCGACGTGGTGACCGGCGCGTGCACGCCCGGCAGCACTTCCGGCGCGACCGTGTACGACGCGGCGCCGTACCACTGCGGGATCAGCTTCGTGAACGCGAAGTTCGACACGCCGACGAGGATCAGCGGCAGGATCGCCAGCGCGGGATGCGGCAGCGCCTTCGCCTCGACGCGCTCCGGCTCGTTGACGAGCGACGTGCCGTAGCCTTCGCCCTTCGCCATCGCCGAACGGCGGCGCCATTCGAGATAGGTGAGGCCGACGACGATGATGAACAGCGAGCCGATCGTGCCCAGCGCGGGCGCGGCCCACGCGGTCGTCTTGAAGAACGTGGTCGGGATGATGTTCTGGATCTGCGGCGTGCCGGGCAGCGAATCCATCGTGAACGAGAACGCGCCGAGTGCGATCGCGCCGGGCATCAGCCGTTTCGGGATGTTGCTCTGGCGATAGAGTTCGGCCGCGAACGGATAGACCGCGAACACCACGACGAACAGCGAGACGCCGCCATAGGTGAGCAGCGCGCACACCGCGACGATCACCGCATTCGCGCGCGAGCGGCCGATGTAGCGGATCGCCGCGTGCACGATCGACTCGGAGAACCCGGACAGTTCGATCACCTTGCCGAACACGGCGCCGAGCATGAAGACCGGGAAATACAGTTTGACGAAGCCGACCATCTTCTCCATGAAGATGCCGGAGAAGACCGGTGCGATGGCGGCGGGTTCGATCAGGAGCACCGCGCCGAGCGCGGCGATCGGCGCGAACAGGATCACGCTGTAGCCGCGATACGCGGCGAACATCAGGAACGCCAGCGCGGCGAGGACGATCACGAAAGACAAGGGAGTCTCCTAAAAGCTTGGAATGGCTTTGGTTGTTGTTCGATCGCGCGATGCGCCGCGGACCAACTCAGGTTCGTGCAGGTTTCGTGCCATCGGCCGGATTGCGCCGCCGGACATGGGTCCGCCGGCGGCCGGCGGGCCCGCGCCGGTCCAGGTCTGACGATTCTACATAAAACGTCTCCATCTGGAGACGTTTCAGCCATCCGGCCAACCCTCGACATCGCGCAGGGCTTTTCCGGACAACGCGTTGCGGTGTGTCTCCGGAGTGAGATAATCCGTCTCGTTCCGGAGACATCCGGCCGACGATATACGGAGACGACGACACGATGATGAACGACTGGGCCCGCCTGCCCGTCAACTACGGCGACGTGCTGCGGCGCGCCGCCGAGTCGCTGTTCCGGACCTTCGAGGATTCGAGTGCGGGCACGGTGGTCGTCGATCGCGACGCGCGCGTCGTGTGGATGAACGAGCGTTACGCGGCGCGCTTCGGTTTCGCCGATCCGCAGCAGGCCGTCGGCCTCGACTGCGAGGCCGTGATCCCGAACAGCCTGATGCGCGAAGTCGTATCGACCGGCCAGCCGATCCTGCTCGACATCATGGAGACGGGCCGCGAGCCGCTCGTCGTCACGCGCCTGCCGTTGAAGAACGAAGCCGGCGAGACGGTCGGCGCGATCGGCTTCGCGCTGTTCGATCAGTTGAAGACGCTCACGCCGATTTTTTCCCGCTATGCGCAGCTTCAGCAGCAACTGATCGCGACGCAGCGCTCGCTCGCGCAGGCGCGCCGCGCGAAATACACGTTCGCGAGCTTCGTCGGCACGAGTGCCGCGAGCCTCGAGACCAAGCGCCAGGCGCGCCGCGCGGCGCAGGTCGATTCGCCGGTGCTGCTGCTTGGCGAGACGGGCACCGGCAAGGAACTGCTCGCCCACGCGATTCACGCGGCGTCGGCACGTGCGCTCCAGCCGCTCGTGACCGTCAACGTCGCCGCGATCCCCGACACGCTGCTCGAAACCGAATTCTTCGGCGCGGCGCCCGGCGCGTACACCGGCGCCGATCGCAAGGGCCGCGTCGGCAAGTTCGAGCTGGCCGATCGCGGCACGCTGTTTCTCGACGAGATCGGCGACATGCCGCTGCCGTTGCAGGGCAAGCTGCTGCGCGTGCTGCAGGACAAGGAGTTCGAGCCGGTCGGCTCGAACCGGATCGTGCGCGCGGACGTGCGCATCATCGCCGCCACGTCGGCCGACCTGCCGGCGCTCGTGGCGGCAGGGCGTTTCCGCGCGGATCTCTATTACCGGCTGAACGTGCTGACGATCCATGCGCCGCCGCTGCGCGAACGCGCATCCGACATCGCGGCGCTCGTCTACGCGACGCTCGAGGAGCTGGCCGCGCAGCACGGGCGCGCCGCGCACTGCGAGCTGACCGACGATGCGCTGCGAATGCTGTGCGCGTATCCGTGGCCCGGCAACGTGCGCGAGTTGCGCAATACGCTCGAGCGCGCGCTGATGCTGTCCGACCGTTCGGTGATCGATGCGCGCGCGCTCGCGCCGTTTCTCGGGCCGGTGCGCATCTCGGCGGACGGCGCGGCGCCGGCGCAGCGGGTTGCCGCGGTGCCGGCCGAGCAGCGTGCGGGCGATGCGTCGGCGGCCTCCGGGGCGCCGGCCGTTTCGTATGCCGATGCACTGGCGGCGTGGGAGCGCCAGTTCCTGAGCGATGCGCTGGCGGCCTGTGACGGCAAGGTCATTGAAGCGGCCGCGCGCATCGGCATCGGCCGCGCGACGCTGTACAAGAAACTGGCCGCGCTCGGTATCGGCCGGTAGGCCGTTCGGCGATGCCGGTGCGGCCCGATGTAACGCATCGAACAGGAGGTCACGATGAAGCGGATCGGCTTCGCAGGGTGGTTGACCCTGTTGCTGGCGAGCGCCGCGCTCGCGCAGTCGGGCGATGCCGACGCGCCCGACGCGCGGCGCAACTGGTACAACGATCCGTTCGTCGCGCTGTCGCAGGACGTCGCCGAATGCCCGTTGCCGCTCGGCCCGTGGATGACGCGCGCCGAGATGACGGACGATGCGCACTACCGCGCCGAGCGCGGCACGACCTGCTGGCTCGCCCATCGCTGCACGAAGCCGAACTCGTATATGTATGACGCGTCGATCGCCGATGCGGCGAAGGCGCACTTCGCCGGCTCCGATCGCCTGCGCGGCACGAGCCTGTGGATCACCGTGCAGCGACGTTTCATCTACGTCGAAGGATGCGCGGATACGACGCTCGATCGCCACGCGCTGCAACGCGAATTCGAGGCGCTTCCGGACGTCGAGCAGGTTTTCGTTCGCATCACCGACGATCCGCGCAAGCGCTTGCCGTACAAGGCGCGCGGCCAACCCGACCGCGCGCCGGACTGACGGCCGATGAGCAGCCCATGGCATACTCGCGACATTCAAAAAAAGGTTGACGGGAAGAATAATGAAACACATGCTTGCGTCGGTCTGTCGGTGGCCTCGGGCGGCCGTGATGTTGGCTCTGGTTGCAGGGCTCGGCGGGTGCGGCGGCGGTGCTCCGCTGTTCACGTCGGATGGGCGCCCGACCACTCAGGTGCAATGCACCGGCAGCGACTGGAGCAATTGCACGGACAATGCCCGGGCCATGTGCAACGGGGATTTCGACGTGATCCAGCAATCCACGGATGACGCCGTGCGAAACCTTCTCTTCGCATGCAAGAAGAAAAGCGGTTATTGATCCCGAAATGACCGGCTGAGGAGACACGATCGGGCAAAGCGCTTTTCCGTTTGCTTTGAGTCACTTGTTTTTCACGAATAACACTCATGGAGTCCCATCCATATGGCGACCTACAGGCAACTGAGCGCGCAGCTCGAACGGCTTCAGCAAAAGATCGACAAGGAACGTGAAAAGGCGATTGCCGACGCGATTGCGCATATCCGCGCGAAAATCGACGAATACGACATTACGCCCGAAGAGCTCGGTTTTCGCGCGGCAGGATCGGCCGCCGCCAATGCCGCCGCGAAGCCCAAGCGCACCTTGCCGCCGAAGTACCTGAACCCGAAGACGGGCGAAACGTGGAGTGGCCGCGGGCGGGCGCCGGCATGGCTCGGCAAGAACCGCGGACGTTTCCTGATCAAGGACTGACTCCCGGAAATCCTCACCTTTCGTGTACCGACTGACGGTGCGAACGGCCATGCGGCCTTCGCACCGTTTTGTTTTCGCGCAATCGTCACGCGATTTTCCCCGACGAATTGAAGTGCAATGCCGCGCAATTAACGGATCCCGTTTTGCGAATTCGCCGCGATCCGGCTGCATGTTGCCGGTAATTCGCGTAAACAACCGCGTAATGGCGCAATGCATGCGCATTGACATGTGCGATTTTCGCGGTGCATGCATCACGCGGATTTTCATCACCTTTCGCATGCGGATGCGGTGTGCCGTGCGATTCCCGACGATACTCACCATGGCTCCTGTAAATCCTCACCTTTGAGAAAGCGGCTGCAGCGCCGTGCCGCGTGGCGTGCCTCGTGCATGCGGCGCTGCGATGCCGGGCCGTGTGTGTTGCAGGTCCATGGTGCGGGCGTTGACACCCGTCGAATAGTCGGCCGTTTGGCATATAGGCAGTCGCAAGCGCTTCGCCTATGCTTGGGGTTCGCGTCGATCGGCGCACGGCCTGCCCGGCCGCATGCCGATCGTGTCGTCTTTCGTCACCGCAGGGAGCCGATGTGACCGTTCGCCATCTCGATGCGTTGTTCCAGCCCAAGTCCGTTGCGGTCGTCGGCGCGTCGTCACGCGCCGGCAGTATCGGCGCGATGGTGTGGTCGCGTGTGCTCGACGGCGCGTTCCAGGGGCCTGTGTGGCCGGTCAATCCGAAATATCGCGAGCTCGACGGGCATGCGGTCGTCTCCGATGTCGACCGGCTGCCCACGCCGCCGTCGGTTGCCGTGATCTGCACGCCGCCCGCGACCTGGGCCGGCATCGTGCGCAAGCTCGGCGAGCTCGGCACGCGCGTCGCGGTGATCGTCGGCGACGCGCGCACCGATGCCGATCGCGCCGCGGTCGATCGCACGCTGAAGGCGGCGAAGCCGTTCGTGCTCCGTATCGTCGGGCCCGGCAGCCTCGGCGTGTTGTCGCCTGCGCGGCATGCGCATTTCGGCGCGCCTGCCTATACGGCGCGATCGGGCGGCGTCGCATGGGTGTCGCAATCGAACGCGCTGACGAACGCGGTGCTCGGCTGGGCCGATGCGCGCGGCCTCGGCTTTTCGCACGTCGTCGCGCTCGGTAGTGAATCCGATGTCGATGCGGGCGACGTCCTCGACTATCTGGCAAGCGATCCCGGCACGCGCGCGATCCTGCTCGAACTCGATACCGTGCGCGCGGCGCGCAAGTTCATGTCGGCGGCGCGGGCGGCCGCACGCAACAAGCCGGTACTCGCGTTGCGCACCGGCCGTGCCGATCCCGGCGACGCGCTGTACACGGCGGCATTCCAGCGCGCGGGCATGGTGCGCGTCGATGCGCTCGACGATCTGCTCGACGAAATCGAGACGCTCGGCGTCGGCCGCGTCACCGCGCGGGGCGCGGCGACGCTCGTGACGAGCGATGCGGGCGTGGCGAAGCTGGCGGTCGATGCGGTGGCCGACGTGCGCGACGTGCTGACCGACTGGTCGCCCGCGGCAACGTCGGCCGTCGCGGCCGCGCTTCCGCATCTCGCGGCGCCCGGCAACCCGCTCGCGCTGGGCGACGATGCGCGCCCCGAGCACTTTGCCGCGGCGATCAAGGCGCTCGCCCCGTTTCCGCAGACGGGCACGCTGTTCGTCGTTCATTCCACTTCGCACAGCGCGCCGGCCGAGTCGGTCGCGCGCACGCTGATCGATTCGCGGCAGTACGCGCATCGCGGCATCCTCGCGTGTTTCTTCGGCGCGGTCGACGCGGCGACGCGCGATGCGCTGCACGCGAACGGCATTCCGGTGCACACGACGCCGCAGCGGCTCGCACGCGCGTATGCGCGTCTCGTCGACTACAACCTCGGGCGCCAGTTGCTGATGCAGACGCCCGAGGGCACGCCGCTGCAGCCGGCCGAGTGCGTGGCGTCCGCCCAGGCCGATGCGCGCCGGCTGGTCGAAGCCGGTCGGCATGAACTGGCCGGCGAGGGCGCGCTGCACTGGCTGTCCCGTTTCGGTCTGCAGGGCGAGCAGCCCGACGAACCGGCCGGCAAGAAGGTCGTCGATATCGCGGTCGACATGTACGACGATTCGAACTTCGGTCCGGTGTTTCGCTATGCCGTGCCACCGGCCGATGGCGTATCGGCGCCGTTCGTCGTCTACGGCCTGCCGCCGCTGAACACGGTGCTCGCCCGCGCGGTGATGGAACGCTCGCCGTATGCGCGCAGCACGCGTGTCGAGCCGACGCTCGACGCGCTGACGGCCCTGTCGCAGGTCGTCTGCGACGTGCGCGAAGTCGTCGCGATGTCGGTCACGCTGCGCGTGCTGTCCGACCGCGCATGGGTGATTGCGCCGCGCATCACGCTGGCCTCGGGGCGCAGCCGGCTCGCGATCATGCCGTATCCGCGGCACCTCGAGCAGACGCTCGAGTGGCGTGGCGAGACGGTGACGATCCGTCCGATCCGTCCGGAGGACGAGGCCGCCCACAACGAACTGCTCGGTGCGATGACGCCGGAAGATCTTCGGATGCGTTTCTTCGGCGCGGTGCGCAGCTTCGATCATTCGCAGGTGGCGCGCATGACGCAGATCGACTACGACCGCGAAATGGCGTTCATCGTGTCGTTCACCGATGTGTCCGGGCGCGACCACACGCTCGCGGTGGTGCGCGAGGTCGCCGATCCGGACAACGAGACGGCGGAGTTCGCGATCGCGGTGCGACCCGATCAAAAGGGCAAGGGGCTCGGCCGGTTGTTGATGACTCGCATCATCGATTACGCACGCTCGCGCGGCACCGCGTGGATGGTCGGCGAGGCGCTGCGCGAGAATTCGGCGATGATCTCGCTCGCGAAATCGTGCGGGTTTGCGGTGTCGACGACGGAGGAGCCCGGCGTCGTGGGTTTCAGGATGAAGTTACAGCCGTAGGCGTCGGTCCGTGGTTCGACGCCGAGGGCAGCGCATGGCGTCGATGCTGCAATGGGCCGCCATGCTGCGAATTCAATCAGGAATGCAAATAACTCAAAATCAATCTCTGCGGTGAAACGTCTGCCGACATGTCGGATCTGTCGATCGCGGCGATATCGCGACGCACGCACGGTGTCCGGAGACGCACGGAGCGTGCCGCGATGGCCACCCTCCGCAGCCGTTTCAAGCGATGGGCGTGTACACGTTTGTGGCCGTATTCCGGCCTCGCCAATTCAAGGCCGTCAGCAAGGTGAGACTTTTCGGGAGCAGCGGGTGAGCTTTTACGGGGCAGCGTGGTGAGCCGATACGGGAGCGTTCGGTGAGCCTTCCCGGGAACGGCCGGTGAGCACCTGCGGGAGAGGCCGGTGAGCCTTTTCGGGGCGTGTCGGTGAGCCCTTGCGGGAGCGATCGGTGAGGACGTTCGGGAGACGTCAGCGAGCGTCTCAGGGGCCTTGGGTGAGGCTTTTCGGGAGACTGCGGTGAGTGCTTGCGGGATGCCGAGGTGAGCTTTTTCGGGAGCATGCGAACGCACGGCTCCCATGGGCGTGGCGCCGGCCCATGCCGGCGCGATACGCGGGTGCGGGCACGCAGGAACCGTGCCCGCGGTCACGTTCACGCAGCGAGTTTCGACGCCGCGTCGTTCACCTGGTCGCGCGAAATCGCGAGTTCCTCGAGGTGCGGATCGGCGTAGACCGCGCCGGTTTCGCGCTCGAGGCGGGCGATCGTCAGCGCACAGCGCGCGGTGTCTTTCGGCATCGCGATGAAGCGCTTGACCGACTCGCCGGACGTGAACGCGTCGAACAGTGCGCCGCGCACGTCGTCCGGCAGCGTCTTGGTCCACTGGTACGGCTTGCCGTTGAACGTGATCGACGGCGGCAGCGTGCGTTCCTTCTTGGTCGCCGTGATGAGCCCGTAGGTGCGCGCCGCGTCGCCGATCTGCTCGGGCGAGAAGAGTTCGTCAGGCGTGATGTCGAACTGCTCGATGTAGTTCTCGATCGCCTGCATCGCGGCGGCACGATCGTCGCGCTTCTTCTGCGCGCGCGCGACGATATCGCGCAGCTCGTCCGCTTCCTCGGGCGTGATCGTGAAGCTTGCCTGCTTCTGCTGAAGTTCGGAGAAACGCTGGAATTCTTGATCGTTCAGAAGTTTGGCCATGACATCCATCGGACACGACGGCCGCGACAACCGGCCGCCGTAGTTTTTGAGAGGGTCGCTATTCTAGCGTAGCGCCGCGGGCGCCCGATGCGGGATCGCGCATCGGGCGTCGCACGGGCATCGCTGGGTGGCACGGGACCGGAGCCGGCGCCGCTGCGCCGCGGCCCGTGCGCGTTGCCGGGAACCCGCGTGTGTCAGCAGGTCTCGGTGCGGCACATCGACAGACGGGCGGCCGTGTCGCGCAGTGCGTCGACGACCACGTCGACGGACGGCGCGAGGTGCGCATCGATCCGGCGCATGTACGGGCACGTCAGCACCGCGATCGCATGGCCGGCCGGCCCGAGGATCGGCACGGTCAGGTCGGTCACGCCGTACGCCTGGCGGCTGTCCTGGCGCAGATAGCCGGACTGCCGGATCGACTGGCACGCATTCGCGAGCTCCTGCTCGTTCAGCGGCGCTTCGCCCTTGACCTTGCGATGCTCGGCCAGCATGTGCGCGCGTTGCTCGGCGCTCTGGAACGCCAGCATCATGCGTCCCGACGCCGTGTCGGCGAGGCCGACGCGCGAGCCGAGCCGGACCGACACGCCCCACGGGCCCGGCCCGTCCACTTGTGCGATCACGAGCAGGTTGCCGCGATCGTAGACGGACAGGTGGCACGACTGCTCGGCGGCATCGGCGAAGCGCTGCATCGGCGGTAGCGCCTCGGCGATCAGCCGGTTCATCGGCGGATGCCGGTGCGCAAGCGCGAACAGCTTGAGGCTGAGCGTGTAGCGATCGCCGCCGGTCGAACGCATCACGTAGCGGCGCGCGACGAGGCGTTCGAGCATCCGGTAGATTTCGCTCGCATTGCGACCGAGTTCCTTCGTGATTTCGGTGCGGGTGAGTCCTTCCTTCTGCTCGGACAGGAGTTCGAGAATGTCGAGGCCCTTGTCGAGCGCGGGTGCGCGATAGCGATCAAGAGCGGCCATCGATTCCCGTGCGTCGCAGCCGGGAAGCGGGTCGTTGGTTGTCTGCATTGTCGATGTGAAGTTGGGGGATTACCGTCGATCGGTGGGCGACGCACGCTGGCCGGTTCTGCTCCGCGTATGACAATGAAAGCCGTCCGTACGAGCTTAGCAATAAACATACAGTGTGCAATGCAGCGTCTTTTTACCGATCATTACCCGACAAGAACGGATGGGCAAACGTTTTCGATGACAGGGGCACCCCGAATAGCCAGTATTCATGCCCGGATGGCAGGCGCGCCTGCGCATGACGGCCGGTCGATCGACGTGGGCGCGGCGCGTGTTGCGAAGCAGCTTCGGCAGTCGCACCAATAGTCGGTATCCGTCGCGTGTCATTTCACGGCGCGCGGCCGGTGGTACAAAGGCTTGCGGGCCAGCGACGGCGCGGCCGCGCGTGCAGCCGGCCGGCATGGGCCGGCACGCGTCGCGGATGCCGGGCCGCCGTCGCCGATGCGCAGACCGGCGGCCGCCCGTTCGATGCGTGCCGTACTGCAGTACGGCGCCACGATCGCTGCGCCCGCGCGACGCTCGCGCGTCGACGGCATGCCGCACGCGGCGCCGACGCGTGCAATTGACGATCGACGATCGACGACCAGTCCGGCGCGTGGCTGCGAAAGGCCGCGTCGGCCGGTATCCTGTCCCACTCGACAACAGAGGTTAAGCACGATGAAACTGCTTCGCTACGGCCCGTCCGGCCAGGAAAAGCCCGGCATCCTCGACGCGGCCGGCCGAATTCGCGACCTGTCCGCGCAGGTGCCGGATCTTGCCGGCGATGTGCTGTCCGACGCGGGTCTCGCGCGGCTGCGCGCGATCGATCCGGCCACGCTGCCGCTCGTGTCGGGCGAGCCGCGCATCGGTGCATGCGTCAGCCAGGTCGGCAAGTTCATCGGCATCGGCCTGAACTATGCCGATCACGCGGCCGAAGCCGGCATGCCGGTGCCGAAGGAGCCGGTCGTGTTCGGCAAGTGGACGAGTTCGGTCTGCGGCCCGAACGACGGCATCGACATCCCGAAGGGTTCGGTCAAGACCGACTGGGAAGTGGAACTGGGTGTCGTGATCGGCGCGAAGTGCAAGGACGTCGACGAAGCGCGCGCGCTCGATTACGTCGCGGGCTACTGCGTCGTCAACGACGTATCCGAGCGGGAATGGCAGATCGAGCGCGGCGGCCAGTGGGACAAGGGCAAGGGCTTCGACACGTTCGGCCCGATCGGCCCGTGGCTCGTCACGCGCGACGAAGTGCCCGATCCGCAGCGTCTCGACCTGTGGCTCGAAGTCGACGGCCATCGTTATCAGAACGGCAACACGCGAACGATGGTGTTCACCGTCGCGCAGCTGATCGCGTATCTGTCGACCTGCATGACGCTGCAGCCGGGCGACGTGATCACGACCGGTACGCCGCCGGGCGTCGGGATGGGGATCAAGCCATCACCGATATACCTGAAGGCCGGCCAAACGGTGCGCCTCGGGATCGAAGGACTCGGCGAGCAGTTGCAGAGCACGCGCCACGCGCAATAAGCGCGTGCGCGGCGCGGACCGGCTGGAGGATGCAGCTACCGGCGCGCAGCGAACGACGACGTAGCCAAAAACCAGGGGCCCGATTCCGCGCGAGGCGGAATCGGGCCCTTGTCGCTCGTGCGCGTCCGGACGAAGCGGATCACACGACGTTGTCGAGTTCGCAGTGCGCTTCGAGCCGATAGCCGTCGGGGTCGACGACGAACGCCGCGTAATAGCCGGGGCCGTAGTGCTCACGCTTGCCGGGCCCGCCGTTGTCCTTGCCGCCGTGCTCGAGCGCGGCGCGGTAGAACGCGTCGACCTCGACCGGCGACGCGGCCTTGAACGACAGGTGCAGCCCCGAATCGGGATCGGCGACGACAGGCCGGGCCGCGTGCTGCAACCACAGCTCGGGCTCGGTCGTGCCGTAGCCGAGTGCGCCGTCGTCGCTATACAGGCGCTTGTAGCCGAGTGCGCCGAGCGCGCTGTCGTAGAAGGTGCGGCTGCGGTCGATGTGGGCAACGCCGAACGAAAGGTGGTCGATCATCTGTGGCTCCTTGAACTGAGGGGGACGTCAGTGCGGCAAACCTGCTTACAGGCACCATGCCAGCCGCTTGTAGCGCAGCGCGCCGAGCGTGCTGTCGTCGTACCTGCGGCCAGTGGAGGTGTGGATAACGCTGAACGAAAAGCGATCGATCATCTGTGTCTCCTTGGATTGAACGGGCATCGGTGCGGTCAACCAGTTTTTAACCACCATGCCGGTTATGTTAGAAATCGCTCGGACGCTTGTCAACCGGCATGGTGGTTAGATACGATCGCGTCATGAGCAAAACGCAACCTTCCGTCACAACGGACTGCCTGATCCCGGCGCCGCCCGAAACGTTGAGCCTCGATTTCGCGAACACGCTGTATTGGCGCGGCAGCGACCCGCCGACGGAAACCTTCGGCACGATGGACGACCTGTTCGCGTGGTGCCGCGAGCAGGCGGGCGTACCGGCCAAGCTGACCGACGCATGTCGCGTGCCCGACAACGAGAAAGGGAAAGAGAACGGCGACGAGCCGACGATGCTGGCGCGCGCACTCGCGTTGCGCGAGGCGCTATACCGGCTCTTTCACGCGCAGGCGGAGCAGCGCGAGCCGCAGGCCGAGGATCTCGCGCTGCTCGGCGGCTTCCTGGTGGAAGCATCGCCGCGCGTTGCGCTGGCGCGCGTCGACGGCCGCTATGCGTGGCGGATCGACGCGTCGGGCGCGACGCTCGCGCGGCTATTGAGCCCGGTGCTGTGGTCGGCGATCGACCTGCTCGGCGGCGCGCGGTTCGCGAAGGTCAAGCGCTGTGCGAACGACGCATGCCAGTGGCTGTTCATCGACGACAGCAAGAACGGCAGCCGACGCTGGTGCTCGATGTCGTCGTGCGGCAATCGCGCGAAGGCGTATCGCCACTATCACAAGGCCGAATGACGGCGCGGACGGAACCTATTTCGCCGACAACTTCCGCCACAGCGTCGTCTTGCTGATGCCGAGCATCGCGCACGCGCGATCGCGGTCGCCGCCGCACGCGTCGAGCACCGCGCGGATCTCGTCGGCTTCCGCGCGACGGCGCCGCGCGTGGAGCGTCCGTGCATCGTCGTCGCCGTCGCCGGCCGCATCGGGCGGCGCGGCGAACAGCTCGGGCGCGATCACTTGCAGCGCGCCGGGGGCGAGCGCCGCGCACGCGGCGGCCGGATCATTTTCGTCGACTTCCTCGGCCAGCTCCACCGCGATCCGCTCGACCACGTTCTGCAGTTCGCGCACGTTGCCGGGCCAGCGGTAGCGCGCGAGCGTCGCTTGCGTCGCGGCGAGCACGCGCAGCGCGTCGTCGGCGTCGCGCACGCGGTCGGCGAGACGCGGCTCGCGCCGCGCGGCCTGCACGAGCAGCGTCGCCGCGAGCGCGGGGATGTCGGCCGCGCGCTCGCGCAGCGGCGGCAGGCCGATGTTCAGGATGTTGAGCCGGTAATAGAGATCCGCGCGGAACGTACCGGCCTCGACGGCCGCGAGCAGCGGTCGGTGCGTCGCGGCGATCACGCGCACGTCGATGCGGATCGGCTCGGTCGAGCCGAGGCGGATCACCTCGCGCTCCTGCAGCACGCGCAGCAGCCGGCTCTGCAGCGACGGCGGCATCTCGCCGATCTCGTCGAGAAACAGCGTGCCGCGGTGCGCGGCCTCGAACAGGCCAGTCTTGCCGCCGCGCCGCGCGCCGGTGAACGCGCCTTCCTCATAGCCGAACAGTTCGCTCTCGAGCAGCGCTTCCGGAAACGCGCCGCAGTTGACCGCGACGAACGGATAGCTGCGCCGCGCGGACAGCGCATGCAGGCTCTGCGCGATCATTTCCTTGCCGGTGCCGCTTTCGCCGAGCACGAGCACGGTCGCGTCGGATTTCGCATAGCGGCGCACGAGCTCGCGCACGCGCGTCATCGGCGCCGACGCGCCGACCACGTCGTCGAGCGCGTAGCGGGCGGCGAACTGCTGCGTGGTCGGCTGCGAACGCAGCGCGCGATCGAGCCGTTCGACCGCGCGCGATTCCTGGAACGTCAGCACGCTGCCCGACGTGACGCCGCGATCGACCAGCGGCCCGCGATGCACGACGTAGCGCACGCCGCGCACGGTCGCGAGCGCGTCGCCGTCCTCGCCGCGCAGCGTGCGCAACTCGGGCCGCAGGTCGACGAGCGCGCGGCCGACGGCCGCCGCGGGTTCGACCCCGAGCGCCGATGCGAGCCGTTCGTTGATCGCCTCGACGCGGCCGTGCGCGTCGAGCGCGACCACGCCGTCGCGCAGGTGCTGCAGCAGCGTGTCGAGCCGCTGGCGGCGGAACGCCTCGGCGTGCGTCGCATACGCGACTTCGAGCGCCGTTTCGACGGCCTTGCGCACCGACGCATGCGAATACAGGAATACCGCGCCCATGCCGACGCTGGCCGCGAGATCGGTGACGAGGCCCGGGCCGACGATCGTCTCGATGCCGCGATCGCGCAGGTCGTGCACGCAGGCTTCCGCTTCCTGGGCGGACTGATATGACGCAAACTGCACGTCGAGGCCGTATGCGGCGACGAAGCGGCGCACTTCGGGCGGCGTCTCGCCGGCGCTGACGAGCGCGATCCGCGTCGCATCGCGCCGCGCGCGCGCGAGCGCCTGCATCACGTCGAAGCCGGTCAGCGACACGACCACCACCGGCACCTGCGCCCGCGTTTTCAGGAAGCCGCCGTTCGAGCCGGCCGCGACGATCACGTCGGGCCGCGCGGTGCCGGCCTCCGCGATTGCGCTGAGCGCATCTTCATAGGCGCGCGTGACGATGCGCACGTCCGCGCGTTCGTCGAATTCGCCGGCGATCTCGCGAAACAGCTCGCGCAGCCGGCTGATGCCCATCGCCCAGATGCGCGGGCGCACCGTGCGGTCGGCGGGGCCGACGGGCTTGGTCGAGGAGAGGTCCATGACGGCCGATTATGCGCGCGCGATTTCATTTTTGAAACATGAAATCGCTAAATTGAAATCGCCGGGCGATACCGCACCCACGGCGGTCGCTTAAGAATCAGTGGGTTAGCGACGTTCCGCAAGCTGGCCCGGTCCTTGCTGTTATCGGGCATTCCATCAGGAGGCCGTTCATGAGCAATACGCATCTTCAGAGCGCCGGCGCGAAGTTCCGCGCGGCAGTCGCGGCCGAGCAGCCGCTGCAGGTGGTCGGCGCGATCACCGCGTACGCGGCCAAGATGGCGCAGGCCGTCGGCTTCAAGGCCGTGTACCTGTCGGGTGGCGGCGTCGCCGCGAACTCGCTCGGCATTCCCGACCTCGGCATCAGCACGATGGAAGACGTGCTGATCGACGCGACCCGGATCACCAACGCGACCGACCTGCCGCTGCTGGTCGACATCGACACGGGCTGGGGCGGCGCGTTCAACATCGCGCGCACGGTCCGCTCGTTCATCAACGCCGGCGTCGCGGCCGTGCACCTCGAGGACCAGGTCGGCCAGAAGCGCTGCGGCCACCGTCCGGGCAAGGAGGTCGTGCCGATCGACGAAATGGTCGATCGCGTGAAGGCCGCGGTCGACGCGCGCACCGACGACCAGTTCGTGATCATGGCGCGCACCGACGCGGCCGCCGCGGAAGGGATCGATTCGGCGATCGAGCGCGCGGTCGCGTACGTCGAAGCCGGCGCGGACATGATCTTCCCGGAAGCGATGAAGACGCTCGACGACTACCGCCGCTTCAAGGCCGCCGTGAAGGTGCCGATCCTCGCGAACCTGACCGAGTTCGGCTCGACGCCGCTCTTCACCGTCGACGAACTGCGCGAGGCGAACGTCGACATCGCGCTGTACTGCTGCGGCGCATATCGCGCGATGAACAAGGCTGCGCTGAATTTCTACGAGACGCTGCGCCGCGACGGCACGCAGAAGGCGGCCGTGCCGACGATGCAGACGCGCGCCGAGCTGTACGACTTCCTCGGCTATCACGAATACGAGCGCAAGCTCGACGAACTGTTCGCGCAGGGCAAGAAGTAACGCGGCCCGCACCCCCGATACCCATTGGAGAAGGAAAACATGAGCGAGACGAAAGACGCAGCAGCACCGGCCGCCGCAGGCGCATTCAAGCCGAAGAAGTCGGTGGCGCTGTCGGGCGTGACGGCCGGCAACACCGCGCTGTGCACGGTCGGCAAGACCGGCAACGACCTCCACTATCGCGGCTACGACATTCTCGACGTCGCCGAATCGTGCGAATTCGAGGAAATCGCGCACCTGCTCGTGCACGGCACGCTGCCGAACCTGACCGAACTGGCCGCGTACAAGACCAAGCTGCGCGCGCTGCGCGGCTTGCCGAGCGCACTGAAGGCCGCGCTCGAACAGATCCCGGCGTCGGCTCACCCGATGGACGTGATGCGTACCGGCGTGTCGGTGCTCGGCACCGTGCTGCCGGAGAAGGACGACCACAACCTGCCGGGCGCGCGCGACATCGCCGACCGCCTGATGGCGTCGCTCGGCTCGATGCTGCTGTACTGGTATCACTTCTCGCACAACGGCAAGCGCATCGAGACGGAAACCGACGACGACTCGATCGGCGGCCACTTCCTGCACCTGTTGCACGGCAAGACGCCGTCGAAGTCGTGGGTCGAGGCGATGCACACGTCGCTGATCCTGTACGCGGAGCACGAATTCAACGCGTCGACGTTCACCGGTCGCGTGATCGCGGGCACGGGCTCGGACATCTACTCGGCGATCACCGGCGCAATCGGCGCGCTGCGCGGGCCGAAGCACGGCGGCGCGAACGAAGTCGCGTACGAGATCCAGAGCCGCTACAGCTCGCCGGACGACGCCGAAGCCGACATCCGCCGCCGCGTCGAGAACAAGGAAGTCGTGATCGGCTTCGGCCATCCGGTCTACACGATCTCCGATCCGCGCAACAAGGTGATCAAGGGCGTCGCGCACAAGCTGTCGAAGGAAGCGGGCGACACCAAGCTGTACAGCATTGCCGAGCGCCTGGAATCGGTGATGTGGGACGCGAAGAAGATGTTCCCGAACCTCGACTGGTTCAGCGCGGTGTCGTATCACATGATGGGCGTACCGACCGCGATGTTCACGCCGCTGTTCGTGATCTCGCGCACGTCGGGCTGGAGCGCGCACATCATCGAGCAGCGCATCGACAACAAGATCATCCGCCCGAGCGCGAACTACACCGGTCCGGAAGACCTGCAGTTCGTGCCGATCGAGAAGCGCTGATCGTCCGCCGCATGCGCCGGCGCCCGTGATGCGGGCGGCCGGCGCACGCGGCACGTCTTACCCCGAATTCCGCCCCACATCATGAATACCGCCAACCGCAAACCCCTGCCCGGCACGTCACTGGACTATTTCGACGCGCGTGCCGCGGTCGACGCGATCGCACCCGGCGCGTACGACACGCTGCCGTACACGTCGCGCGTGCTCGCCGAAAACCTCGTGCGCCGCTGCGATCCGGCGATCCTCGCCGATTCGCTGAAGCAGATCATCGAGCGCAAGCGCGAACGCGATTTCCCGTGGTTCCCGGCGCGCGTGGTGTGCCATGACATCCTGGGCCAGACGGCGCTCGTCGATCTCGCGGGCCTGCGCGACGCGATCGCGGACGGCGGCGGCGACCCGGCGAAGGTGAACCCGGTCGTGCCCGTCCAGCTGATCGTCGACCACTCGCTCGCCGTCGAATGCGGCGGCTTCGTCCCGGACGCATTCGCGAAGAACCGCGCGATCGAGGATCGCCGCAACGAGGATCGCTTCCACTTCATCGAGTGGACGAAGAAGGCGTTCGAGAACGTCGACGTGATCCCGCCGGGCAACGGCATCATGCACCAGATCAACCTCGAGAAGATGTCGCCGGTGATCCAGGTGCAGGATGGCGTAGCGTTCCCGGACACCTGCGTCGGCACCGACAGCCACACGCCGCACGTCGATGCGCTCGGCGTGATCGCGATCGGCGTCGGCGGGCTCGAAGCCGAGAACGTGATGCTCGGCCGCGCGTCGTGGATGCGCCTGCCCGACATCGTCGGCGTCGAGCTGACCGGCAAGCGCCAGCCCGGCATCACCGCGACCGACGTCGTGCTCGCGCTGACCGAGTTCCTGCGCAAGGAGAAGGTGGTCGGCGCGTATCTGGAGTTCCGCGGCGAAGGCGCGGCGAGCCTCACGCTCGGCGACCGCGCGACGATCTCGAACATGGCGCCCGAATACGGCGCGACGGCCGCGATGTTCTTCATCGACGGCCAGACGACCGACTATCTGCGCCTCACCGGCCGCAGCGACGAGCAGGTGAAGCTCGTCGAAACCTACGCGAAGGCGGCCGGACTGTGGGCCGATACGCTCGCGCAGGCGCAATACGAGCGCACGCTGACGTTCGACCTGTCGAGCGTCGTGCGCAACATGGCCGGCCCGTCGAATCCGCACAAGCGGCTACCGACGTCCGATCTCGCCGCACGCGGGATCGCCGGTCAGTGGGAAGAGAAGCCGGGCGAGATGCCCGACGGTGCGGTGATCATCGCGGCGATCACGAGCTGCACGAACACCAGCAACCCGCGCAACGTGATCGCCGCAGCCTTGCTCGCGCGCAATGCGAACGCGAAGGGCCTGACGCGCAAGCCGTGGGTGAAGAGCTCGCTCGCGCCCGGCTCGAAGGCGGTCGAGCTGTATCTGGAAGAAGCGAACCTGCTGCCCGAACTCGAGAAGCTCGGCTTCGGCATCGTCGCGTTCGCGTGCACGACCTGCAACGGGATGTCGGGCGCGCTCGATCCGAAGATCCAGCAGGAGATCGTCGAGCGCGACCTGTACGCGACCGCCGTGCTGTCCGGCAACCGCAACTTCGACGGCCGCATCCATCCGTATGCGAAGCAGGCGTTCCTCGCGTCGCCGCCGCTCGTCGTCGCATATGCGATCGCCGGCACGATCCGCTTCGACATCGAGAAGGACGTGCTCGGCCACGATCAGGACGGCAATCCCGTCACGCTGAAGGACATCTGGCCGACCGACGAAGAGATCGATGCGATCGTCGCGTCGAGCGTGAAGCCGGAGCAGTTCCGCAAGGTCTACGAGCCGATGTTCGCGCGCAGCGCTGATGCGGGCGAACGCGCGGCGCCGCTGTACGACTGGCGCGCGCAGAGCACGTACATCCGCCGCCCGCCGTACTGGGAAGGCGCGCTGGCCGGCGAACGTACGCTGAAGGGCATGCGACCGCTCGCGGTGCTCGGCGACAACATCACGACCGACCACCTGTCGCCGTCGAACGCGATCCTGCTGGATAGCGCAGCCGGCGAGTACCTCGCGAAGATGGGCCTGCCGGAAGAAGACTTCAACTCGTACGCGACGCACCGGGGAGACCACCTGACCGCGCAGCGCGCGACCTTCGCGAACCCGACGCTCGTCAACGAGATGGCGGTCGTCGATGGCGCGGTGAAGAAGGGTTCGCTCGCGCGCGTCGAGCCGGAAGGCAAGGTCATGCGGATGTGGGAAGCGATCGAGACGTACATGAATCGCAAGCAGCCGCTGATCGTCGTGGCCGGCGCCGACTACGGCCAGGGCTCGTCGCGCGACTGGGCCGCGAAGGGCGTGCGGCTCGCGGGCGTCGAGGCGATCGCCGCCGAAGGCTTCGAGCGGATTCACCGCACGAACCTGATCGGCATGGGCGTGCTGCCGCTCGAGTTCAAGCCGGGCACTAACCGGACGACGCTCGGCATCGACGGCACGGAAACTTTCGACGTGATCGGCGAGCGTACGCCGCGCGCCGATCTCACGCTCGTGATTCACCGCAAGAACGGCGAACGCGTGGAAGTGCCGATGACGTGCCGGCTCGATACGGCCGAGGAAGTGTCGATCTACGAAGCGGGTGGCGTGCTGCAGCGTTTCGCGCAGGACTTCCTCGAATCGTCGCAGGCCGCCTGACCGGCGCACATTGGGAACACAGACATGGCTCACATTCCTCAAATCAGGATTCCCGCCACGTACATGCGCGGCGGCACCAGCAAGGGCGTGTTCTTCCGGCTGCAGGACCTGCCGGATGCCGCGCAGACGCCGGGCGCCGCGCGCGACGCGCTGCTGCTGCGCGTGATCGGCAGCCCCGATCCGTACGGCAAGCAGATCGACGGGATGGGCGGCGCGACGTCGTCCACCAGCAAGACGGTGATCGTGTCGAAGAGCACGCGGCCCGGTCATGACGTCGACTACCTGTTCGGCCAGGTCGCGATCGACAAGGCGTTCGTCGACTGGACCGGCAACTGCGGCAACCTGTCGGCGGCAGTCGGCCCGTTCGCGATCGGCGGCGGGCTCGTCGATCCGGCGCGCGTGCCGAGGGACGGCGTCGCGACCGTGCGGATCTGGCAGGCGAACATCGGCAAGACGATCGTCGCGCACGTGCCGATCGTGAACGGCGCGGTGCAGGAGACGGGCGACTTCGAGCTGGACGGCGTCACGTTCCCGGCCGCCGAAGTGCAGCTCGAATTCATGGACCCGGCCGCCGAGGAAGAAGGCGCGGGCGGCTCGATGTTCCCGACCGGCAACCTCGTCGACGATCTGGCCGTGCCGGGCATCGGCACGCTGAAGGCGACGATGATCAACGCGGGGATCCCGACCATCTTCGTCGACGCGGAAGCGATCGGCTATACGGGCACCGAGCTGCAGGACGCGATCAACGGCGACCCGAAGGCGCTCGAGAAGTTCGAGACGATTCGCGCGCACGGCGCGTTGCGCATGGGCCTGATCGATACGCTCGACGAAATCGCGACGCGGCAGCACACGCCAAAGATCGCGTTCGTCGCGAAGCCGGCCGACTACGTCGCGTCGAGCGGCAAGCGCGTGAACGCGGGCGACGTCGACCTGCTGGTGCGCGCGATGTCGATGGGCAAGCTGCACCACGCGATGATGGGCACGGCGGCGGTCGCGATCGGCACGGCCGCGGCGATCCCCGGCACGCTCGTCAATCTCGCGGCGGGCGGCGGCGAACGCAATGCGGTGCGCTTCGGGCATCCGTCGGGCACGCTGCGCGTCGGCGCGCAAGCGCGGCGCGAGAACGGCGAATGGACCGTCACGAAGGCGATCATGAGCCGCAGCGCGCGCGTGCTGATGGAAGGGTGGGTGCGGGTGCCGGGGGATGCGTTCTGACGCATGGCGGTGAGCGCGTGCCAACCGGCGCCGCCGACTCTTGAGCGATCCCTGCGCGGCGGAACTGCCGCGCAGGGATTTTTCGTTTGGCGTACGCGTGACGGAGTCAATCCGGTACGCAAGGCGCCGGGCCGGCGTGCGTCACGAAGCGCGGACGGCAGCCGACCGCGAAGCATGGGATTAGCTCAAGCGCTAACGCTGATCGACAGGAGAATCGCATGTCACTCGATGCGCCGCTTTCCGGCATCCACATCGTCGAATTCGAAGGTCTCGGCCCCGGTCCGCTCGCGGGCTGGATGCTTGCCGGCATGGGCGCGCGCATCACGCTGGTCGCGCGCCCGTCCGGCCGCACCAGTGCGCCGGACGCGCTGCGGGCCCGCGACGGCGACCTGCTGCGCGAAGGCAAGACGATCGTCGAACTCGACCTGAAGGCACCGGCCGGGCGTGACGCCGCGCTCGACCTGATCGCGCAGGCCGATGCGCTGATCGAGGGCTTGCGGCCCGGCGTGATGGAGCGGCTCGGACTCGGGCCCGACGCTTGCGCGCGCCGCAATCCTAAGCTGGTGTACGGCCGCATGACGGGCTGGGGCCAGCACGGCCCGCTCGCGGCCGCGGCCGGGCACGATCTGAACTACGTCGCGCTGACCGGGCTGCTGTCGCTGTCCGCGCCGCGCGACGGCCGGCCGGGCGTGCCGCCGACGGTGGTCGGCGATGCGGGCGGCGCGCTCGGGCTCGCGTTCGGGATCGTCTGCGCATTGCTCGACGTGCGCGGCGGCGGGCCGGGGCGCGTGGTCGACGGCGCGATCGTCGACATCGTGTCGATGCTTGGTTCGCTCGCGCTGTGGGCACGCGCGAACGGGCAGCTCGACGGCGCGCAGCCGAGCCTGTTCCACGACGCGCCGTTCTACGACGTGTATCGCTGCGCGGACGGCGAATGCGTGACGATCGGCGCGCTCGAGCCGCCGTTCTATGCGCTGCTGGTCGAACGGCTCGGGCTGACCGACGTCGATCCCGCGTCGCAGTACGACCGGGCGCGCTGGCCCGCGCTGAAGGCGCGTTTCGCTGAGGTGTTCGCGCAACAGCCGTCCGCGCACTGGCGCGCGCTGCTCGAAGGCACCGACGCGTGTTTCGCGCCGGTGCTGAGCGTGGCCGACGCGGCCGCGCATCCGCACAATGCGGCGCGCGGCATCTATCGGACGGATGAGCACGGGAACGTGCGGGCGCGGGTGGCGCCGCGGTTTTTGCCGTTGGCGGGGGATGACGCCGATTAGGGCTGACTTTCGGGAGGTGGCTTCCATTCGTCGACGGCCGAATGCATCAGAACACCAATTTCGGTGCTAAATTTGATGTTAAATAGAGTACAATCGATGCTCGATTGACGAAGGAGCAGACATGCCCCACACCATTCTGGCGAGCGTGACGGCGAGCGTCTCGGAGCTGAAGCGTAATCCGATGGGAACCGTCGCTGCAGGCGAGGGTTTCCCAGTCGCGATCCTGAATCACAACGAACCCGCGTTCTACTGCATTCCCGCGAAGACATGGGAGGCGATGGTCGAACGTTTGGAAGACATCGAAGACAATGCGTTGGCCGATTCGCGCGCCAGAGAAAAGGTCGTTAAGGTCGAGCTGAATGACCTTTGAGCTCGCCTTTCTCGAGCCCGCATTGAAGGAGTGGAAGAAGCTCGATCGCACCGTGCGCGATCAATTCAAGGCCAAGCTCGCCGAGCGGCTCGAGCATCCTCGCATCCCGTCAGCCAAGTTGCACGGCCACCCGGATCGCTACAAGATCAAGTTGCGTGGTGTCGGCTATCGCCTCGTGTACGAAGTGCGCGACGCGGAAGTCATCGTGCTGGTGGTCGCGGTCGGTCGTCGCGAGCGTGATGCGGTTTATCTGGCTGCGATGAAACGCTAGCGCGGCATCGATGCTCGGCCTTGGCCACTCACGCCGTTTCCACCGGTGCATCCGGCATCTTGCCGTCGCCGACGCGGTTGATCGTGCCTTGCGCGATCGCGACGAGCCGCTCGTGATCGCCGTCGATGACGAACACGTGGCACTGGCAGGTCGCCTGGTGCCGGCCCGCGTAGACGAGCTTCGCGCGGGCGACGAGCGTGCCGTTCACGGCCGGCCGCAGGTAGTTGATCTTGTATTCGGCTGTGATCACGCGCGGGCCGAGCACGAGCGCGCCGGCGAACGTCAGCGCGTTGTCCGCGAGATAGCTGATGACGCCGCCGTGCACGAAACCGTGCTGCTGCCGCAATTCCTCGCGCACCGGCAGACACAGCGACACTTCGTTGTCGCCGATATGCATCAGCTGCGTGCCCAGCAGCATGCTGAACGGCTGCGCGCGCAATGCGCCGCGCGCGTGGTCCGTGATGTCGGTCATCGAAGTTCCTTCGAAATGAGTGCCCGCTTGCGCTGAACTCTAGGAAGGGGGCTCCGGATAAGCAAGGAAATTCGTCCGCGTTTCGTGCAAATCCCGGCGCGATGCGACGCGATTATTGCGCCGAATACGCAAGATCTCCGCGTTTGCGGGCGATTCGACGCGAATGCGCGCGCGAAGCGCGCGATCGACCTGCGTTGTCGGCCATTCCGCCTAAAGTCCGACGAAGAAATGCCGCTAATGCCGGGGCATCGCCTCATCGTCCGCTCTCCAGGAATTCCCCCATGTTCGGAAAAATCAAGCTCGCGTCGGGTCTGCTCGGCGTGTTGACCGTGTTCTGCCTCTTCCTGTTCGCGATCGAAGCGCTCGGCTTCTGGACGCTCGCGTCGACGCGCCGCGGCGTCGACGATCTGTCGAACGTCGCGATCGCGCAGGTCGACGCGGCCAGCCGCGCGACCGAGCAACTGCTCGACGCGCGCATCAACCTGTCGCGGGCCGGCACGCGGATGGTGCGCGGCGGCCCCAAGCCCGAAGACATCATTCGCCATGCGGGCGCGTCGCTCGCGGAAGCGGACAAGGCGTTCGCGGTGCTGACGGCCGCGCAGCCGGTCGACGACACCAACCGCACGCGCGTCGCGGCGCTCACCGAGCGTTATCGCGCGCTGCGCGGCGCGCTGGGCGAACTCGTGCAGTTCCTCGACGCCGACAACATCCAGGCGTTCCTCGACCAGCCGACCCAGGGCTTCCAGGACGCATACATCGCCGAGCTGCATCGCTTTACCGACTACGGCGGCACGTCGAGCCGCGCGGCGCTCGACACCATCGACGGCGGCATGCTGTGGTTCAAGTCGGTCGGCATCGTGCTGCTGGTGGCGATGCTCGCGGCGAGCGTCGCGATCTACATGGCCGCGCGGCGCGCGGTCGTCGCGCCGCTGGAGCAGGCCGGCCGCCATTTCGAGCGGATCGCGCAGGGCCGTCTCGACGAAGCCGTGCAGGCGGGCGGCGTGTTCGAGATCGACCGGATGCTGCGCGGCCTCGCCACGATGCAGACGAGCATCGCGGGCACCGTGCGCACGGTGCGCCACGCATCCGACGCGATCCATCTCGGCGCCGGCGAGATCGCGGGCGGCAACGCCGACCTGTCGGCGCGCACGGGCACGCAGGCCGCGTCGCTCGAGGAAACCGCCGCGAGCATGGAGGAACTGACCGCGACCGTGCGGCAGAACACCGACAGCGCCCGCGCGGCGAGCGCGCTGGCCGACGCGGCGCTCGAAGCGACGAGCCACGGCGGCGGCGTGGTCGACAGCGTGATCGACCGGATGCGCGGCATCGCACAGAGCTCGGGGCGGATCGCGGAGATCATCTCGGTGATCGACGGCATCGCGTTCCAGACCAACATCCTCGCGCTGAATGCGGCGGTCGAGGCCGCGCGGGCCGGCGAACAGGGGCGCGGCTTCGCGGTGGTCGCAGGCGAAGTGCGCTCGCTCGCGCAGCGCAGCGCGCAGTCGGCGAAGGAGATCAAGGCGCTGATCGAGGATTCGGTCGCGCAGATCAACGGCGGCGCGGAGCTCGTCGAGCGTGCCGGCGACGCGATGCGCACGGTGTCGACATCGATCACGCGGGTCGTGCAGACGATGTCGGAGATCACGTCGGCGTCGGTCGAGCAGAGCGTCGGGATCGAGCAGGTGAACCAGGCCGTCACGCAGATGGATCAGCTCACGCAGCAGAACGCGGCGCTGGTCGAGGAGGTCGCGGCGGCGGCCGCGTCGCTGAACGACCAGACCGCGCACCTGATGCAGGCGGTGTCGGTGTTCGACCTGGGCGACGGACGCGCCGCACGCGGAGATCGCGCGGCGCCGTCGCTCGCGGCGACGGGTTACGAACTGGCCGGCAGCGCCGCGTAGGCGGTCGCGAGGTGGTAGGGCGTCGTCGACGGCATGTCGGCGCGGGACACCTGCCCGTCGGCCGTCTTGCACTCGAACCAGCCGCACGGATGCAGGAAGCGCGCGGCGAACCGCTCGATCTGGCGGGCGAGCGGCGCGGAGGCCGGCGTGCCGCCGTGCGTCGCGAGCGCGCGCAGGTATTCGGTCTGCGCCCAGATCCGCTGCGTGCCGTCGATGCACGCGCCTTGCGCGTCGAGCGCCGCGCACACGCCGCCCGTCTGCGGATCGACGCCGTATTGCTCGGCGAACGCGAACGCGCGCGACAGCGCGGCGGGGAGCCCGGTCTGCGCGAGCCGCGCACCGGCCGCGTCGATCAGATAGAACCATTCGAACTGATGGCCGGGCTCGAAACGGTTGTCGGCCGCCCCGAGCGGCAGTTCGGCCACGCAGCCGGTTGCCGCGTCGACGAACGTGCGCTCGACGGCCTGCGCGATGCGCAAGAGCGCATCGTCGAACGCCCGGTCGCCGAATGCATCGGCGGCCGCGAGCCAGGCTTCGGTCAGATGCATCAGCGGATTCTGCAGCGCGCCACTGCCGGATGACGAGAAATCGGCGTGGCGCGCGGCATCGAGCAACGCGTCGCCGTGGCGCGGCGCGAAGCGGTCCTGGATCAGCGCGGCGGTGGTTTCGGCCACCGTGCGCGCGGCGGCGTCGCCCGACGCCGCATGCCAGGCGGCGCACGCGAACACGATGAACGCGTGCGTATACAGATCCTTGGTCGTATCGAGTGGCGCGCCCTGCGCGTCGACGCTGTAGATCCAGCCGCCGTGGCGCGCGTCGCGAAAGTGCCGGCACAGCGCGTCGAACAGCGTGGCCGCATGCGTGGTGTCGCCGGCCTGCGCGAACACGAACAGTTGCCGGGCGCACGCCATTGCGCGATAACGGGTCACGGGCATCGGCGCATGGGTGGCCGGATCGACGGCCTCGAACGGCAGTTGCAATGCTGGGTCGAACCCAGAACCCCGCCAGATCGGCAAGACGACGTGCGCGAAATGGTGGCGCAGCTGGGCGGCCTGGGCGGAAGCGGAGTCGGAAACGGACATGGCGGGGTTGAGCGCTTGGATCGAAACGTGTCGGCGCGGCCCGGAGAATCGGCGCGGCCGGGGCCAAGGATAAAACATTCCGCGCGGCCGGCACCAAAAAAAGGAGATAAATACGATGCTCAGCAACCTGGAACTCGTGATGCGGCTCGTGCTCGCGGCGGCGCTCGGCAGCGTCATCGGCTTCGAGCGCGAGCGCCTGTCGTGGGCGGCCGGCCTGCGCACGCACATGCTGGTGTGCGTCGGCTCGACGCTGATCATGATCGTGTCGGCGTTCGGTTTCGCCGACGTGCTCGGCACCAGCGACCACGTCGTGCTCGATCCGTCGCGGATCGCCGCGCAGGTCGTGTCGGGCATCGGCTTCCTCGGCGCGGGCTCGATCCTGCTGCGCGGCGAGATCGTGCGCGGGCTGACGACGGCCGCGAGCCTGTGGTCGGTCGCCGCGATCGGCCTCGCGGTGGGCGGCGGGCTCTATGTCGCGGCGATCTCGGCGACGATCATCATCCTGATCATCCTGGCCGGCATCAAGCCGCTGGAGCGGCGCTATTTCACGGTGCGCCAGCGGCGCCAGCTCGCGTTCACGGTCGCGAGCGGCACGCTGACGTTCGATTCGCTGCACGCGGCGCTCGGCCCCGACAGTGCGCGCGTGAAGCAGTTCATCGTGCAGCGTGCCGACGACACGGGCGAGCAGGACGAAGTGCGCATCGCGCTGGCGCGGGTGTCGGAACTCGAATACAAGGCGATCTGCGCCAAGCTGCGTGCGCTGCCGGGCGTCACGCGCTTCGACGGCGGGAACGGGCTGGGGGGCGACGAATAGCGTGACTCGATTGCGTGACTCGGTTGCGGGGCGTGCGACAATGGCCGACCACCGATTCCGTTCGACATCCGGGTTCGCGCCTGCGGGCCCCGCTATCCGATTTCCATGACCGAATCCGTTTCCACGCCTCGCTCCCGCTCCCGTTCCACCCGTTCGTCGGCCCGTTCGTCGGCCCGTTCGCGCCAGCGCGCGGCCGCTGCCGTCGGCAGCACGTCCGCCAGGGCGACGGCACGATCCGGCAGCGCACCGGCCGGCGACGCGCCGCGCGACGAACGGACGCTCGACCTGTTCGGCGATCCGGTGCTGGAGCCGGGCGAGCGCATGCCGGTTGCGGCGCGCGATGAAGCGAGCGTGGAAGCCGATGCGGCGGCCGGTGTCGACGACGGCCGACAGGCCACGCTGGACGGGTTCACCCCGTCTGCGGATGGGGATGCGGCTGTGGCGACGCATGCGGAACCTGGAGGTGCGGCGACGATGGATGTGGCGGCTAAGGTTGGTTCGACGCCTGAACGCGACGTGGCCGCGAACGTCGACGGCGCATCGGCAGAGGGTCTTGCAACGAAGGCAGCCGATTTGCCCGCCGGCGATGGCGTCGTAACGCAGAGCGACGTGCCCGTGGTCGATGGCGCCGCGAACGCGGCGGCGAAGCTGCAAGCCGCCGACGGCGCTGCGATGCAGGCGGCGGAATCGCAAGCGGCAGAGGGCGAAGTCGCGAAGCCTGCCGTCGAGGCGGCGGGCGTCAAATCCCGCGAAGGGAAATCGTCGGGTGACGCCGTGAAGGAGCGTCGCGCGTCGTCGGGCGGCAAGCGCCGGGCGGCTGCCGGCGCAAGCGAAGCGACGGCGACGCAAGCCGCACCGGTTCCGACGCGCATCGATTCGAAGCCGGAAGCGGCTGACTTGAACCCGCCGCCGGTCGTCGCTGCACGGGTCGAGCCGCAGACGCCGGCAGAGCCGTCCGAACCGGCGATCCCCCCGCATTCCGCGAAGCCCCGCGACACGACCCGGCATCCCGACGCTTCGCCGTCGCCGGCCCCACAGCCGGTCGCCTCCGCCGCATCATTCGTGACCAAGCCCTCGTCGGAGCGTACGCAACCGCCCACGCCGGCCTTCGATCCGGACACGCACCTGCGCCCGCTGACCGACCGGATCGCCGCGTTGCAGTCCGACGTGGATGGCCTGACGCGCGCGGCCGATCGCGAGATGCGCCGCGTGAACCGCCTGCTGCTCGCGCTGGCCGTCGTCGTGCTGGCGGGGCTCGTCGCGCTGGTACTGCAAACGCGCCAGATCGCGCACCTGAAGCAGGACGTCGCCACCAAGCAGCAGCGGATCGATCGCCTCGCGGCCGATCTGTCGACGCAGCAGGCCACGCTGATGACGCTCGAGGAGCACCACGAAGCGTTGCTGTCGCAAGTCGACCGGCTTCAGCGCAACGCGAACCGCGAGGCGGCCGTCGGGAAGCGGGCTCACCGCGCGCGCTGATCGTTTCGACCCCATCCTGGAAGCCCGACGCGGCAAGGATCGCCGTTCCGCGCCGGCGATCGGCTGTCGCGCGCCTGCGGCAAACCGATGCAGCTCACTGGCAGAGTTCAGGGAAAACCCTTAGAATGGAGATAATCTAGGGGAAAACCCTAGCCACGTCTGTCAGGAGTCTCACATGAGCTTCATCTTCGCCCTGCTGCAAAAAATCGACGACCTGTTCGTCTCCCCGCACCTGCCGCTCGACGCCGAGTACTCGTACGCTGCGCGTCATGCGGAAGCCGAGCGGGTGCGCCGTGCGCACCTCGTGCCGATCGTCCTGTACCGTCGCTGATTCGCTGATTCGCTGATTCGCTGATTCGCTGATTCGCTGATTCGCTGATTCGCTGATTCGCTGATTCGGCGCGACGTTCGCCGCACCTGCCTGCCCATTTTCCGCCGCCGCATCGCGCGCCGGTGCGACTGTCCCGCTACACTGGAAGTCCGATTCCGTTCACGGCGACCGGGCCATGCTGCAGATGCGGCCGATGACGGCCGGCGAATTCCGCGCGTACCGCACGCGAGCCATCGACGGCTACGCGAGCGACCTCGCTTCCTCCGGGCAAAATGCCGTCGAAGACGCGGCCGATCGTGCGCGCGCCTGTTTCGACACGCTGCTGCCGGACGGCCTGCTGACCGCCGGCCAGACCCTCGTCACGCTCATCGACGGCGCCAGCGGCGACACGGTGGGCGACCTCTGGTACGCGATCGTCCCTGAAGGGCCGAACCGCACGCTGTTCATCTACGACCTCGACATCGTTCCGTCCCGGCGCCGCCAGGGCTGGGCGACGCGCGCGCTCGATGCGCTCGACGCCGAGGCGCGCCGCTACGGCGTCACCGAGATCGGGCTGTCGGTGTTCAATCACAACGCGGCGGCGCGCGCGCTGTATCGCGCGTGCGGCTTCGTGCCGATCACCACGACGTTGATCAAACCGGTCGTGTCGGACTGAATCCGCCGGCCGGCGATGCGTCGTCACATGCGGCCGGTTCGGCACGCCGCGTCGCCGGCCAACGCCGGCATGCGTCCCTATCCTTCCTGTGTCGGCCGACCGCCGACCGCCGAACGGCCCATCCGGCCATCCGCCATTCACCGCCCACCGCCCACCGCATCAGCGCGCGCGGCCTTTCCATCTCCGCAGCAGCAACGCGTTGGTCACGACGCTGACGCTGGAAAACGCCATCGCCGCGCCCGCGATCACCGGGTTCAGCAAGCCGAGCGCCGCGAGCGGCACGCCGACCAGGTTGTAGACGAACGCCCAGAACAGGTTCTGCTGGATCTTGCGGTACGTGCGTTTGGAGATGTCGATCGCGTCCGCGACGAGCGCCGGGTCGCCGCGCATCAGCGTGATGCCGGCCGTGTGCATCGCGACGTCGGTGCCGGTCGCCATCGCGATGCCGACGTCCGCCGCGGCGAGCGCGGGCGCATCGTTGATCCCGTCGCCGACCATCGCGACGATTCCGCCGTGCGTGCGCTTCAGCTCGGCGACGACGCGCGCCTTGTCGTCGGGCAGCACCTGCGCATGCACTTCGCCGATGCCGAGCGCCGCCGCGACGGCCGCCGCGCTGCCGCGGTTGTCGCCCGTCACGAGTGCGCTCGCGACGCCGCGCGCCGACAACGCCGCGATCGCGTCGCGGGCGCCCGGCTTCACGGTGTCGCCGAAGGCGATCAGCGCGAGCACCGCGCGCGGCGCATCGGCACGCATCAGCCACGAGATCGTGTTGCCGGCGCGCTCGAGTTCCGCCGCGCGGGCGTCGAGCGCCGGCGGCACCGCGATGCCGAGCTCATCGCGCCAGCGCGTGCTGCCGAGCGCGAGCCGCTGCCCGCCGACCTGCGCTTCCACGCCGCGCCCGGCCACCGCGCGCGCATCGGTCGCGACGACCGGCTCCGCCGCGCCGCCCTGTGCGGCCACGTCCGCGTCATGCGCGGCGACCACCGCACGCGCGAGCGGATGGTCGCTCTGCCGCTGTACGGCTGCCGCGAGCGCGAGCGCTTCGGCGCGCGGCACGCCGACGGCGTCGAACGCCGTCACGGACGGTTTGCCTTCGGTCAGCGTGCCGGTCTTGTCGAATGCGATCACGGTCGTGCGCTGCGCGAGCTCGAGCGCCTGCGCGTCCTTGATCAGCACGCCGTGCCGGGCCGCGACGCCGGTGCCGGCCATGATCGCGGCGGGCGTCGCGAGACCGAGCGCGCACGGGCACGCGATCACGAGCACCGCGACCGCGTTGAGAATCGCGGTTTCCATCCCGGCGCCGGCGATCAACCAGCCGACCAGCGTCAGCACGGCGATGCCGAGGATCGCCGGCACGAACACCTCGCTGACGCGATCGACGAGCCGCTGGATCGGCGCCTTCTCGGCCTGCGCGGATTCGACGAGGCGGATGATGCGCGCGAGCGTCGTCTCCGCGCCGATCGCGGTGGTTTCGACGACGAGCGCGCCTTCGCCGTTGATCGAGCCGGCCGTGACCGCGTCGCCGTCGTCCTTCGGCACGGGCAGGCTCTCGCCGGTGATCAGCGATTCGTCGATGTGCGAGCGGCCCGACACGATTCGGCCGTCGACGGGCACGCGCTCGCCGGGCCGGATGCCGACGTGCGTGCCGACGCGCACCTGCGACAGCGGCACGTCGCGTTCGACGCCATCCTCGACGACGCGCGCGCGGTCCGGCCGCAGCGCGTTCAGCGCGCGGATCGCCTCGGTGGTCTGGCGCTTCGCGCGCGATTCGAGCCACTTGCCGAAGCGCACGAGCGTGACGATGACGGCCGACGCCTCGAAATACAGATGACCGGGATGCGCGGGATCGCGCAGCAACATCCACAGGCTCAGCCCGTACGCGGCCGACGTGCCGAGCGCGACGAGCAGGTCCATGTTGCCGGTGCGGGCCTTCACCGCATGCCAGGCCGCGCGGTAGAAGCGCGCGCCGAAGCCGAACTGCACGATCGACGCGAGCACGAGCTGGAGCCAGCCGGGCAGCATCAGGTCGATGCCGAACGGTGCGGCGAGCATCGGCGCGACGAGCGGCGCGCTCAGCACGGCGGCCCCGATCACGAGGTTGCGTTCGCGGATCGCTTCGCGGCGCTTGCGGGCGTCGGCGTCCTGCGCGGGGCTGGCCGGTTGCAAGTCGGCGCCGGCCGGTGCGCCGGCAGGCGACGCGGCCGGAAGCGATGCATGGTAGCCAGCCGTGGTGACCGCCGCGACCAGCGTGGCGGCGTCGAGTGGGCCGGCGCCGTGCACCGATGCGCGCTCGGTCGCGAGGTTGACCGTCGCGCGTGCGACGCCCGGCACGGCGGCCAGCGCTTTTTCGACGCGGCCGGCGCAGGACGCACAGGTCATGCCGCCGATGTCGAGTTCGACGTCGGTGGAAGCGGGCGTGGCAGCGGAAGTGGCGGCCGGAGCCGCGACGGCGGCCGGTGTCGCGCCGTAGCCGGCTTGTTTCACCGCGTCGACGAGCTGTGCGGCGGATACGGCGTTCGACGCGTCGACGGTCGCGCGTTCGGTCGCCAGGTTGACCGATGCGCGCGCGACGCCCGGCACCTTCGCGAGCGCCTTCTCGACGCGCGACACGCAAGACGCGCAGGTCATCCCGTCGATGTCGAGTTCGATGCTTGCGGGCGCAGTCGCAGTCGCAGGCGCGGGCGCGGGCGCGGGCGCGGGCGCGGGCGCGGGCGCGGTGGGCAATGCAGTGGCGGCGGCCGGGACGACGATCTCCGACGCCGTCGGCGTCGCACCATAACCGGCCTGCTTCACGGCATCCGCCAATTGCGCGGCCGAAACGCCGGCCGACGCATCGACCGTCGCGCGTTCGGTCGCGAGATTGACTGACGCGCGCGTGACGCCCGGCACCTTCGCCAGCGCTTTTTCGACGCGCGACACGCAGGACGCGCAGGTCATCCCGTCGATATCGAGTTCGATCGTCGCAGCAACGGGAGGACGCGCGGAAGCCGCGGACGGCGTTTCGTCGCGCGACGCGTGCGCCGAATGCGTGGCCGCGCCGGCTGCGACCGGCGTCTCGCGCACCGCCGCGCGGTAGCCGGCCTCACGGACGGCGTCGACGAGCTGGCCCGCCGCGACGGTTTCCTGCGCCGTGACCGTCGCCGCATGCGCATCGAGATCGACCGCCGCATCGACGACGCCCGGCACGGCGGCCAGCGCGCGTTGCACGCGGCCCGTGCAGCCGCCGCAATGCATGCCGTCGACGCTCAGTTCGATCGTTTGCAGCGCCGCGGAGGCAAGTGGTTCAGTCATGTCGGATTCCCCAAAAGCGCGGTTCGTACCGCGAATGGTTCCAGTATCAACATTCCCATGATGGTAAGGTCAAGCGTCGGCGACGATGCGACGCATGCCGATGCACACAGGGTGTCACAACGCGGAAAAAGCGATCGCCCGGCTTCCGGACGGACAGCCGGGCGATCGTGGTCGGGGCGGGTGGGTGCGCGCTCAGGCGCAGAGCTTGGCGCTGGCGAGGCGATTGAGGCTGACGCCCTGCTCGGCGGCCTGGATGACTAGCGCACGGTGCGCCTGCGGCGGGATGCGGACCTTGAATTCACCGCTGTAGGTTCGGTCGGCGATCGGTTCGGGCACCTTCTCGCCGTTCGCCGTCATTTCGCGCACGACGTCGGCGACGAGCCGGCGAATGCCGACCAGCGCGCCCTCGGGTGTTGCATCGAGCCACGAAAGAGACGGGAACTCCGCGCAGAGGCCGACGTGCTCCCCGTCCTCCGGGGACCACGTTACGCGGTACGTAAAGTGGTCTTGGTTCATGATTTCCGTTCCTTCAGTTGATCGATCGCGTCGAGAACCTGCCGCACCTGATAGGCCTTTGCCTTCCCGCGATCATTCTGGATATTCATTCGAGGATCGCCTTGCCACGGTGTCTTGAAAATCGCATGGTTGGAACCGGATTGGCGGGCCGCTCCGAAGTGGGCCTCGCAGATCTTGAACAGATCGTTGAAGCGCACATTCGCGGGCTCGCACCTCATTGGGTCGAGGATCTTCCATTCGCTTGCCACGGCTTATGGTGTCAATAGTGACACCATTTGTCAATCCTCGCCGACGATCTTCGTCTGCCAACTGTTTCGGATACTTGCTGAATCCCGTGAACTATTTCAGATTTTGTGACGGTTCGGCTAGCGTTTTACCCGTTATTCGGCATATTGGGGGATGCCCTTAGGCGCTATGATACCGGCCTGACATCAGCGCCCACCGTTACGAAGCGTCACGAACGGTCATCCGGGCACGCTGGGGTGCCTTGCTTCGCCGTTCGCGAGACGAACAAGGCGTTGACTGAAAAGAACGATATTCGGCCAGTAATCGATGATTGAAAACCAGCGAGAATCAGTTTCTCTGCGACGCGCGTGCGCGTCGCTGGCCATTGCGGCGTTGCTTGCAGGATGCGCGTCGCAACCGGACGCGATCCAGCGCAAGACCGGCTGGATGCGCGCGGAAGTCGCCGACTCCTATATCTATGCGTATCCGCTCGTGCTGATGGACGTCGCGAAGGAAGCGGCGACGGGCGGCGACGGCGCGCAACCGGGGCAGGCGCCGCTCAACACGCTGCGCCACGCGCAGGCGCTGCCGCCTGTCGGCGCGGTCAATCCGCCGCTGCCGGGCGTCGACACGCTCGACTCGACCGGCTGGCTCGACGTCGCCGCCGAACCCGTGATCGTCACGCTGCCCGACACGCGCGGCCGCTATTGGGACGCACGCGCACTCGACATGTGGACGAACGTGCTGTGGTCGTCGTCGAGCGTCGCGGCACGCGGTGCGCGTGGCGCCGGGCGATCGCAAACGATTGCCTTCGCCGCGAAGGCATGGCAGGGCACGCTGCCGAAGGGCGTGGTGCGCGTCGACGTGCCGTCCGCCAATGCGTGGCTCGAAGTGCGGCTGCAGACGAGCGGCGGGCGCGACCTGACGAACGTGAAGAAACTGCAGCGCGCGATCCGCGTGGTGCCGCTGTCGGTCTATACCGGTGCCGAGCGCGGCGCGTCGGTCGCGGTCCATGCGGGCAGCGCGCCGTCCGAAGCGGTGGGCGGCGGCACGCCGGCCGAGCAGGTGGCCGCGCTTGATCCGAAGGCGTTCTTCACGCGCTTCGCGCGGGCGCTGCAGGACAATCCGCCGCCGGCCGACGATGCGCACGCGCAAGAATCGCTCGGCGACATCGGCGTGACGGCCGGCTATCCGGTGCTGTGGACGGGCGACCGTCTCACGGCCGCGACGGCCGGCGTGGCCGAGGCGCGCGCGCGGCTCGCGACGCCGCCGTCGAACCTGCTGAGCGCGAACGGCTGGACCTGGATCGGCGATACGGCCGGCAAGTACGGCCAGGACTACGCGCTGCGCGCGTACGCGGCCTACACGCAGTTCGGCACCGCGACGCGCGACGACGAGACGCTCGCGGTCACCCGCGTCGACAGCGACGGTCATGCGCTGAACGGCGCGAACCGCTACGTGCTGCATTTCGCGCCGGGCGCGCTGCCGCCAGTACGCGCATTCTGGACGCTCACGCCGTACACGACCAACGGTGCGCTGCCCGACGTCGGATCGGCGCGGCGTTCGCTCGGCGATCGCGACCGGCTGCGCCGCAACCGCGACGGCTCGATCGACATCGTCGTATCGGCGTCGCCGGGCGGCACGCATGCGGCCAATTGGCTGCCGGCGCCGCGTACCGATTTCGCGCTCGCGTTGCGGCTGTACGCGCCGAAGCCGCAGGCGAGCGACGGGTCGTGGATGCCGCCCGTCGTCGTCCGGAAATGAACGGTTGAGTGCCGCGGTTGTCCGACCGGAGGGCGCGGCGGCGGCGGCCGACCGCTGTGCCGTCACCTCTTGAGCCTATACTTTCGGGATAGCGTGCGCGGCCGCCCGGTTTGTCCGGTGCGGCCCGGCATCCATTCCCGAGATATTCAAGCATGGCAAGCGCAGACAAAGAAACCCTACCCTCGACCCTCCATGCCCTCGGTGGCGTTGCACGCTCGCACCGGACCCGGCGTATCGGCATCGGCCTGCTGATCTTCGTCGTTTTGTTTGGACTGCTCGGCTTCTTCGCGGCGCCGCCGCTGATCCGCCACGTCGCCGAACAGCAGTTGAGCAAGCAGCTCGACCGGCCGGCCACGATCCAGCGCATCGCGCTGAACCCGTACACGCTCAACCTTGAAGCCGACGGCATCCATCTCGGCGAGCGCGGCGGCCAGGGCGACTTCATCGACATCGGCAAGCTCGTCGTGAGGCCGTCGTGGTCGTCGCTGTTTCGCGGCGCGCCGATCGTCAACGAGATCCGGCTCGACTCGCCGCGTTTTCACGTCGTCCGCTACGACGCGCAGCGCTTCAACTTCACCGACCTGATCGAGAAGTTCTCGTCGCCGTCGCCGACACCCGATAGCAAGCCGACGCAATTCTCGGTGTCGAACATCCAGGTCAACGACGGCCGGATCGATTTCGACGATCGCCTGCTGAACGAAAAGCACGTGGTCGACAACTGGACGCTCGGCATTCCGTACATCGCGACGCTGGCCTCGAAGACCGACATCTTCGTCGAACCGAAACTGCGCGCGCGCTTCGACGGCAGCCCGATCTCGATCGACGGCAAGACCAAGCCGTTCGCACAATCGCGCGAATCGGAGATCGCGCTGAAGTTCGATCGCCTCGACGTGCCGAAGCTGATCTCGTACGTGCCGGCGAAGCTGCCGGTGGCCGTGACGAGCGGCCTGCTGAGCAGCAACCTCACGGTCAATTTCGTGATGAGCGGCGAGACGCCCGCGCTGCGCGTGTCGGGCACCGTCGACCTGAACGATGCGAAGGTGACCGACCGCGCGTCGGCGCCGCTGTTCGCCGCGCGCGGCGTGCACGTCGCGGCGGCCGGGCTGGAACCGCTGCGCAACGCGATGCACTTCGACGAGATCCGGCTCGACCAGCCGGTGGTCGACCTGTCGCGCGACAAGCAGGGCGTGCTGAACGTCGAGAAGCTCGTCGCGCAGCCGGTCGCCGCGCCGAAGGCCGAAGCCGGCAAGCCGGCCGCGTCGGCCGTCGCCGTTTCCGGTGCGTCCGCGGCGTCCGGCGCGACCGTCGCCGCGGCCAGCGGCGCCAGCGGTGCGAAGGCCGAAGGCGCCGCCGCGAAGGAAACGCCGCCGCTCGACCTGACGATCCGTCACGTCGCGATCGACGGCGGCACGATCAACGTCGACGACCGCGTGCCGGCGACGCCGACCGCGCTGTCGCTGACGAAGCTCGCCGCGACGCTCGACGGCTTCACGCTGCAGGGCAAGACGCCGGCGAAATACACGCTGTCGACGTCGCTGTCGCGCGGCGGCGACGTGAACGCCGAAGGGACGTTCAATCTCGCGGCGAAGCAGGCCGACACGAAGCTGACGGTCGCCGCGCTCGCGCTGCCGGCGCTGCAACCGTACCTCGGCGAGGCGACGCGCGCCCGCGTGCTCGACGGCACGCTCGGCGCGACCGTCAACGCGAAGACCGACTGGGGCAAGACGCCGCTCGCCGCGGAAGTCGCGGACAGCACGGTCAGCCTGAAATCCCTGAAGGTCGCCGCGCCGGACAACAAGGCGCCCGCGATCGTGCTCCCCGACGCGAACGCGAAGATCGCGAAGGTCGACGTCGCCGCGCGCACCGCGGAAATCGCGAGCGTCGACGCGACTGGCCTCGCGCTCGACGTGAAGCGCCTGAAGGACGGCAAGATCGACCTCGCGGCGCTGGGCGAACCCGCGCAGGCGGCGGTACCGCCGCGCACGGTCGCGCGCAAGGCGCAGGCCGCCGCGCCGTCGTGGCACTACCGGATCGACGCGCTGAACGTGAAGGACGCGTCCGCGAACTTCACCGACCTGTCGACGCCGCGCCCGGTGAAGCTGGCGATCCAGCCGCTGGAGCTGTCGGTGCAGAAGGTGAGCGACGACCTGACGAAGCCGCTGCCCGTGCAGCTGAAGGCGACGCTGAACCGCAAGGGTTCGCTGAACGTGACGGGCGACGTGACCGCGCAGCCGCTGAAGCTCGGCCTGAAGATCAACGGCAACCGCCTCGACGCGGCGGCGTTCGAGCCGTACTTCGGCAGCGCGCTGAACGCGACGATCGCGAGCGCGCTGCTCAATGCGCAGGGCAACCTGACGTTCGCGCAGGTGAAGGACACACCGCGCGCGACCTACCGCGGCGACGTCGCGCTGGTCGACGTGCGGATGCTCGACAAGGCGACGTCCGACCCGTTCGCCGGCTGGCGCTCGCTCGCGCTGTCGAACCTGAAGGCCAACTACGACGAGAAGGGCACCGACGTCGACGCCGCGCGCGTGACGTTCTCGAACTTCTACGGTCGCGTGCTGCTCGACGCGCAGGGCCGGCTGAACCTGAAGGACGTGGTCGCGAAGGAGACGGGCCCCGCGCAGTCGCTCACGCGCGACGCGAGCAAGGGCGAGCCGGTGCCGCTGTCGCCGGGCGTGACGCCGCCGGCCGCCGCGCAGGCCGCCTCGGCCGCGGCCGCGCAGCAGGCGTCTGTGCCGGCCGCCGCGTCGGCGACGGTGGTCGTGAAGGCCGCGCCGCAGCCGCAGAACCCGGTGCGGATGCACTTCGGAGAACTGCTGCTGCAGAACGGCCGCGTCACGTACACGGACAACTTCATCAAGCCGAACTACACGGCGAACCTCGTCGCGATCAAGGGCACGGTCGGCGCGTTCGGCACGGATTCGACGACGTCCGCGCCGGTCGACGTCGCCGCGAACCTCGCGGGCAACGGGCCGATCTCGATCAAGGGCACGGTGAACCCGCTGATCGAGAAGCCGGCGCTCGACCTCACGGCCACCGCGCACGACATCGAGCTGACCAACCTGACGCCGTATTCGGCGAAGTACGCGGGCTATCCGATCACGAAGGGCAAGCTCAACGTCGACCTGCACTACCAGCTCGCGAACGACCAGTTGTCGGCGAACAACCACATCTTCATCGACCAGCTCACGTTCGGCGATCACGTCGAGAACGACACGGCGACGAAGCTGCCGGTGAAGCTCGCGATCTCGCTGCTGAAGAACACGCGCGGCCAGATCGACGTGAACCTGCCGGTGTCGGGTTCGCTGTCGAATCCGGAATTCAGCGTCGGCGGGCTGATCTGGCACGCGGTGCTGAACCTGATCGCGAAGGCGGTCACGTCGCCGTTCACGCTGCTCGCGAATGCGTTCGGCGGCAGCGGCGGCGAGGACCTCGGCTACGTCGAGTTCGCGCCGGGCTCGTACCAGTTGACCGACGCGCAGCAGAAGAAGCTCGACACCGTCGTGAAAATGCTGACCGAGAAGCCGTCGATCCGCCTCGACCTGATCGGCCGCGTCGATCCGGCGCAGGACACGCCGGGGCTGCGCGACGCGTACGTCGAGCGGCTGGTGCGCCAGCAGAAGCTGAAGGACGTGATCGGTCAGGGCGAGAGCGTCGATCCGATGTCGGTGAAGGTCGACAAGGCCGAATACTCGAAGTACCTGACGCGCGCGTACAAGTCCGCCGACTTCAAGAAGCCGCGCAACCTCGTCGGCCTGCAGAAGACGCTGCCCGATGCGGACATGAAGCAGGCGCTCGCCGATCACGCACCGGCCGACGACAACGCGCTGCGGGCGCTCGCGCAGCAGCGCGCGCAGGCCGTGCGCCAGTATCTCGACGGCAAGATCGACTCGAGCCGCATGTTCGTCGTCGCGCCGAAGCTCGACGCGAAGGGCATCTCGGACAAGGGCGCGACGACCCGCGTTGACTTCGGGCTGCAGTAAGCGTTACCACCATCCGTGATCCGCCGCCGCGCCCGCACCCGCCGGGCGCGGCGGCTTTTTTTTCAGCGGCTGGCGACGGCCGGCTCGCGCTTGTCCAGCTCCTTCCTCGCGGCCAGCGGCAGACGCGCGTCGTCCCACTGCGTCAGCCATTCGACTTCCTTCGTGGTGAACACCGGTCCGTGGTTGCGCAACGCGTACTGCAGCGCGTCGACGACGTGATGGCGAATGATTTCGGGGGTACGTGCATCGTCCAGCACGAACCGGAGGGCTTCCAGGGTCGACATACTCGTGCTCCGGGTCAGGGAAAACCCTTTATGCCACGCCAATAGTCGCGGGCCAACCCGAAAAAAAATCCGGCCGCACGGGCCGGCGCACGCGACGGTCGCGCATGGCGATCGCTTCGTGTCATTTGCGATTGGTTACGTTTGACAGAGAACAGAAAGCCCCGCTTCATCCGACCGCCGCACGATCCGGCGATATTTTGCGCGCCTGACGGCAAGTCACGTAGTTCAACATCAATCGGTGAGGTGGGGTGATGATTTCCAGGTTTATCAGTTGCTCCGAGAAACCTCGTCCTTCAGGACGGGGAGGAAAGTAGCTGTGGTGTCGAGCTGCCGGGGCTGGGTATCGGGCGTTGACGTTGTAGGCCGGATGCCGCCCGGGGGCGGTGTCCGTCGGGCTAGGGGCGCGCGCAGCCGTGCGGCGATGCGCGTCGCCTTACGCGCGCCCGGCCTCGTCCAGCATCCATTCCCTGAAGCGCCGCAACGCATCGCTCGTGTCGAGGCGCTCCGGCGCGTAGCACAGGTAGTGTCCCTGCGCGGCCACGTCGACCGGCGCGTCGAACGGCTCGACCAGCGTGCCCGCCGCGAGATTGTCGAGAATCAGGAAGCGCGGCACGAGCGCGATCCCGAGTCCGGCCTGTGCGGCCTGGATCAACACCGAATACTGCTCGAAGCGCGGCCCCGCCAGCGCGTTCATCTGCGTCGCGCGATGACGTTCCGCCCATGTGGACCACGCGATCTCCGCCTGCTCGTGCACGAGGCGCGGCGCCGCCGCTGCGTCGGCGGGCACGCGTAGCGCATGCCGGTCGGCGAATTCGCGCGAGCAGACGGGCACGAAGGTCCGCCCGCCGAGATAGTCGCTTCGTACCCCTTCCCAGCCACCGTCGCCGTAGCGGATCGCCGCGTCGAGCCCGAACGGAAACACGTCGCCGGGCGCGAGATGACGGCGAAAACTCAGCGTGACGCCCGGCGCGGCGGCGAGAAAGCGCGTGAGGCGCGGCAACAGCCACTTGGTCGTGAACGTCGGCACGCTGGCGATCGTCAGCAGGTCGCTGTTCTCGCGGGCGCTCAGCAATTCGATCGACGCGTTGCCGATTTCGCGCAGCGGCCCGACGACGCGCGCGTGATAGACCTGACCGGCACGAGTGAGCACGAGCCCGCGCCCCTCGCGCACGAACAGCTTCACGCCGAACAGCGCCTCGAGGTTCGCGATCTGCCGGCTGACCGCGCTCGGCGTCAGGCCCAGTTCCCGGGCCGCATAGGAGAAGTTCAGATACTTCGCGGACGTGGCGAAGGCATGCAGCTCCGCCACGTTCGGATACAGATGCTTCATCGCGAGCTGTTCCGTCCTTGCACAGGTCGATGCGGGCTTTTTACGTTTTTTTCATGACGATGCCATGTCGAAACCGCACACTGCGCCGGCTTCGACAACGCATGCGGGCCCGTCCGGCGGGCGTTGCGCGAGGTTTTTCCCGATCGTCAGCGAGTGTCTTCATGTCTGAGTCAACCGCCCCGGCCATGGCCGACGGTATTCCGATTCGTCGTAACAAACCGGCCCGGCCGCCCGTCGGGCGCCTGCTGCTGCAGGCGCTGCTCGCGGTGTTCGGCCTCTACCTGCTGTTGCCGATCGCACTGCTGCTGATCGGCGCGGTGGGCGAATCGTGGACGAACACGTTGCTGCCGGCCGGCGTCACCGGGCACTGGTTCGCCGATCTGGCCGCGAACCGGAGCTTCACGCGCGCGTTCGGCGTGAGCTTCATGGTGGCGCTCGCGTGCTGCGCGCTCAACGCGGTGATCGGCCTGCCGCTCGCGTATGCGCTCCATCATCGTGCGCAGGCCGGCGGCGGGTTCGCGACGCGCGTCGTGATGCTGATGCCGGTCGCCGTGCCGGCGCTGACGCTCGGCTTCGGCTACATCGCGATCTTCAGCGGCGACACGTTGCCGTGGCTCGGCACGTTGCCGCTGATGATCGCCGCCCACGCGGTGCTGACGCTGCCGTATCTGCTGCAGACGCTGCTCGGCGACCTGCGGCACCTCGGTCTCGCGCGGCTCGAAGCCTGCGCGGCGACGCTCGGCGCGACGCCGCTGCGCCAGTTCGTCACGATCGTGCTGCCGAACCTGCGGCACAGCCTGTTCTCCGGCCTCGTGATGGTGGCCGCGCTGTCGATCGGCGAATTCCAGATTTCGAACCTGATCGCCGGCTTCCGCTACCGGAACTATCCGATCGTGCTGCTGCAGGCGTTCTACGGTGCGACGGGGATGGCGTGCGCGGCCACCGTCGTGCTGCTCGTGCTCGCCGTGCTCGCGACGCTTGTCTCCGTCGGCACCGTGCAACGTCTGAAGTGAGTCATCCATGAGCCTCGAATTCGAACACGTCAGCTTTCAGTATCCGGGCGCCCGTCATGGCGTCGACGACATCACGCTGTCCGCCGCGCAGGGCGAACTGCTCGCGGTGATGGGGCGCAGCGGGTCGGGCAAATCCACGCTGCTGCGGCTCGCGGCCGGCCTGCTCGACGGCTGGCGCGGCCGCATCGCGATCGGCGGCGACGACGTGGCCGGCGTGCCCGTGTGGCGGCGCGAAGTGGGGATGGTGTTCCAGCACTACGCGCTGTTCCCGAACCTGTCGGTCGTCGACAACGTCGCGTACGGGCTGCGGATGCGCGGCGTCGCGGCCGACGTGCGGCGCCGGCGCGCGCTGGACATGCTCGAGCGGGTCGGGTTGTCCGCGCATGCGACGCGCGGCATCGCGATGCTGTCCGGCGGACAGCAGCAACGCGTCGCGCTCGCGCGGGCGCTCGTGATCGAACCGAAGCTGCTGCTGCTCGACGAGCCGCTGGCGGCGCTCGATGCCGGCATCCGTCATCAGTTGCGCGACGAGATCCGCGCACTGCAGCGCGCCTGCGGCGCGACGACGCTGTTCGTCACGCACGACCAAGACGAAGCGTTGAGCATGGCCGACCGCGTCGCGATCGTCGACGGCGGCCGCGTGCTGCAGGCCGGTACGCCGCGCGACCTGTACGAGCGCCCGGCGACCGCGCAGGTCGCGCGCTTCGTCGGGCATTCGACGCTGCTGCGCGGCCGCGTGCTCGCGCACGGCACCGTCGACGTGGGTTTCGCGACGCTGCGCGCGGAAACGGGCGAGCACCGGCCGGGCGCGGAGATCGAGGTGCTGGTGCGGCCCGAACACGTGCAGGCCGATCCGCCGGAGCACAGCGCGAACCGCATCGACGGCCGTCGCGGGGACGTGCGCTATTTCGGCGCGACGCAGCGCTACGACTTCATTCCGGACGGCTCGGCCGACGTGCTGCTGTGCGAAGGGCGCGAGCCCGCCGCGCGCAGCATCGCGATCGACCCTCGCCATCTGCTCGTGCTGCCGGCATCGCCGGCCGCGCAATGACCTCTTTCGTTCAACGGAGATTCACGATGCTTGCAGGCTCTTTTTTTGTGAAGGCCATGCGCGCCCGCGTGCTGGCGCTGTGCGCGCTCGCGGCGCTTTCCAGCGCGGCCGCGCAGGCCGCGCCGCTGTATCCGGGCGAGGACGCACTGTACGCGAAGGCGGCCGACGAAGGGCTCGTCGTGTCGTTCGACACGGGCCCCGAATGGGCGAACTGGAAGGCGCTGTTCGCCGAATTCCGCAAGCGCTACCCGAAGGTCGAGATCACGTACAACGACATCGGCTCGGCCGCGACCGTCGTCGCGCTCGACAAGTCGCGCCGCCGTCCGCAGGCCGATACCGCGTACTACTTCGCGGCGTCGGCGCTCGATGCCGCGGGCAAGGACGTCGTCGCGCCGTTCCGGCCGGTCAACTTCGACAAGCTGCCGGGCGTGTTCCGCGCGACCGACGCCCGCTGGTTCGCCGTGCATTCGCTGAACATCGCGTTCCTCGTCAACCGGAAGCTCGTCAAGAACGTACCGCAGCGCTGGTCCGACCTGCTAAAGCCCGAGTACCGCAACGCGGTGGTCTATCTCGACCCGCGCTCGACCGGGCAGGGCCAGGTCGCGGTGTTCGCGGCCGCGTATGCGAACGGCGGCAGCGTCGAGAACCCGAAGCCGGGCGCCGACTTCTTCGGCAAGCTGAAGCAGGCCGGCAACGTGCTGCGCGTCGAGGGCACGACGCCGTACGCGAAGTTCGTGAAGGGCGAGATTCCGATCCTGATCGGCTACGAGAACGACGGCCTCAAGGCGAAGTACGCGGACGGCATGGGCGACGCGGCCGACGTCGTGATTCCGCAGGACGGCAGCGTGTCGGCGCCGTATGCGATGAGCCTCGTGAAGAACGGCCCGAATCCGTCCGCCGCGCAGCTCTGGCTCAACCTCGTGATGAGCGACGTTGGGCAGGCGCTGTTCGCGCAAGGCTATGTGCGCCCGGCGGTGCCGGGCACGCCGGTTGCAGCGGAGGTCGCGGCGAAGCTGCCGAACGCGCCGCAGGTGCGCCCGCTCGATGTCGCGAAGGCGGCGGCGCGCAAGGCCGAGGTCGACCAGCTCTGGTCGCAGGCCACGCTCGGCCAGTAAGGGGCGCGGGATGCAGGCTTCCTTACCCGAGCGCGGCGTGCTGCGCCGTTTCGGCGCGCTGCCCGCGACCGCATTGCTCGCGGTGTGCTTCGTGCTGCCGTTGGCCGCGCTCGTCGATGCGGCATGCGCGGGCGGCGGCCGCGCGTTCGCGGCGGTGTGGCGCGATCCGCTCGTCGCCGATGCGATCGCGCGCTCGCTGGCGCTGGCGGTCGGCGCCGGCACGCTGTCGGTCGCCGTCGGCGTGCCGGTCGCGTTCGCGCTCGCCGGACAGTCGCCGGCCCGTCGCCACTGGTCGCTCGCGCTGCTCGGCGTGCCGCTGGCGTTTTCCGGGCTGGTGATCGCGTACGGCTTCATCCTCGCGTTCGGCCGCGCGGGCTTCGTGACCACGCTGCTGGCCGCGCTGGGCGCCGATCCGACCGTGGTCGGCGGCGCGATCTACACGATGCCGGGGCTCGCGGTCGCCTATGCGTACTACCTGATCCCGCGCGTCGCGCTGATGATCTATCCCACGCTCGCGAATCTCGACCGGCGGCCGCTCGAGGCGGCGCTGACGCTCGGCGCGCGGCCGTGGCGCGCATGGCTCGACGTCGCGTGGCGCGAGCTGTGGCCGTCGGTCGCGTCCGCGTGGTGCCTCGTGACTGCGATCGCGCTCGGCACGTACGGCACGGCGCTCGCGCTGGCCGGCACGCAGATCAACATCCTGCCGCTGCTGATGTATTTGAAGCTGTCGGACGGGCAAACCGATTTCTCGCAGGCGGCCGTGCTGTCGATCGTGCTGACGGCCATCTGTACCTGCGTTCTTGCACTGGGGGAAGGCCTTGTTCGGCAACGGCGTCATTGAATGCGAGTGGTCCGAACCGGCGCGCGACGCGCTTGCGCGACTCGCGCAACGGCAACGCGGCATGCACCGGCACCGGATGCCGGTCGGCGTGATCGGCCCGCGCGACGCGACGGATGAACAGATGCGGGTCGCGGAACGGATCGCGTATGCGGTGGCGGCCACAGGCGTCGCGCTCGTCGGCGGCGGCAAGCAAGGCGTGATGGAGGCCGCCGCGCGCGGTGCGCACGCGGCCGGCGGCTGCGCGATCGGGCTGTTACCCGAAGACGATGCCGCGCTGGCGAATCCGTACCTGAGCGTCGCGCTGCCGACCGGGCTCGGCATTACGCGCAATGCGCTGGTCGCACGTGCGTCGGTGTGCCTGATCGCGGTCGGCGGCGGGCTCGGCACGCTGTCCGAAATTGCGCTCGGGCTGCAGTGGGGCAAGCCGGTATTCACGATTTGCGACGCGCCGCAGGTCGCGGGCGTCGAGTGCTTCGACGAAGCGGACCGGCTCGTCGCGCGCGTCGCGCAATGGCTGGCCGATTCGGCGTAGCGGGGAGGCATCGGTACGGCGCTTCGTCCGGCGCGCGTCGTGCCCGGGCTTGAAACGGCGCGCGCAACCCGCCATATTGGCTGGGTATCACCCGTTCAACGACGTACCGACAGGATCGTTTATGCGCCTTTTGCTTGCCCTGCTGCTCCCGTGGTTCCAGTTCTTCACGATCGGCCGCCCGATCGCCGGGATCATCTGCCTGCTTCTGCAACTCACGATCATCGGCTGGCTGCCGGCCGCGATCTGGTCGGTGTATGCGCTGAGCCAGTACAAGACCGATCGGAAGATCGAGGCGGCGCTGCGCGGGCGGGGGTAGGCCACAATGAGTGGCAGCGGAACCCGTTCCGGGTAGTTCGGCCGCACAGTTTGCATTTCGGTAGAAATTTATATATTTTATTTGTATCGACAGATATGATCTGTATAGATTTTTGCCGAAATGACGAATTCCTGCACCATTCAGCTGCACGCCGCCGGTCACTGGCACGACATCGGCAGCGTCACCTTGTTCGGCGAGCCTGACGAAGGATGGCGCGGCCGTACCTATTCGGGTTACGACGTCGAATGGATCGTTTGTCATCAGGCTGCGCGTGACGCGCATGCGATGTCGTGCACTTTTCCGGTCGAACTCGAGCCGCTGGTGACATCACACTGGCCGGTTTTCCTGATCGATTTGTTGCCGCAGGGTTTCGGCCGCCAGGAACTGTTGCGCCGCCTCGATTTGCCGGAAACGGCGGAGGAGCGTGCCGACTGGCCATTACTGCTGGCGGGAGCTGGCAATTCGATCGGCAATCTGCGGATCAAGGAAGCCGCGCAGTGGCTTGCCGAGCGACAGGGGCCGCAGCAAGGTTTCACGGACGACGACGTGGCCATGCGCGGAGACGCATTCAGCGAGTATCTCGCCGAACACGGATTCTTCGTTGCAGGCTCTTCGGGTGTGCAGGGCGAATGGCCGAAGCTGTTGCTGACCCGTGCTGACGACGGACTGCTCTATCTCGATCACACGTTGCCCGACGAGCGTGCGGTTGCGCACTACATCGTCAAGTTCGGGCGCGGCAGCAACGAGCGCCTTGCACAGATCCTGCGTCACGAAGCGCCCTACATGGCTTTGGCCCGGCGTCTCGGGCTGCGCGTGCATGCGGAGTTGACACTGCGTGATCGAGCGTTGTTCATTCCGCGGTTCGATCGTGCACGCGTCGGCGACGGCGTTGTCCGGTTCGCTCAGGAAAGCATTGCTTCGTTGACGGGCAAAGCCGGCTTCGGCGTCGTGCCCAGTCACGACGAGGTATGCGCGCATCTCGTACGCCAATGTACGGATCCCCAAGCCGAGATTGCCGAGTACTTGTGTCGCGACGTCGCCAATCTTGCGTTGGGCAACAAGGACAATCATGCGCGAAACACCGCGTTGCAACGCGATTTCCAAGGGCGCATCGCGCTGACGCCGCTTTTCGACTTTGCACCGATGTATCTGCATCCCGATGGCATTGCGCGACGCATTCGCTGGGAGGGAAATGATGCCGGTCGACCAGATTGGGAGCGGGTGCTCGATGGGGTTGTCCGATCGAGCGAGCAGCAGGCGGGAGAGGGGCAGCCCGTGCTGGATCGCGACGCGCTGCGTGCGCGGCTGCATGCAATGGCGCCACGCCTGCAGGAGATCGCCGATCAAGGTGCGGATTTTGGCCTGGAGCCCGACGTGCATGCATTTCTGAAACCGGGCCTGGAGCGGCAGGCCAGTGAACTGGATGCGCTGCGCTGAGCCGGTACGACACCATGGACAAACGCTATAACGCGATGTCGCTTCCCGATCAGCTCGCGCTGAGGCGGCAAGCGATCGAGGACGTGCTTGCGCACCCGGAATGGTCGCTGCGCGAATCGGTGCGCCATCTGAAGAAGACGATGCGGCTGACGAGCGCCGAAATGGCCAAGCTCGCAGGCGTGTCAACCAAGACGATTCAGGACATCGAGCAGGGCCGCAGTGACGGGACGGTACAGACGATGAGTCGCATCTTCGGCATGTTGGGGCTCAAACTGGGTGTGGTGCGACAGGACGCGTAGCCGGGAGACGTGTTGTCCGCGGTCTCTTGCGGCGCTGGCAGTATCCGGCCGAAGCCGCGGCCCAACGACAAAACGGCCGCCCGGTCCATCTTTCGACCGGGCGGCCGCTCCGCCTACTTCACCGCAAACAGCGTCAGGTTCATGAAGATCTTGAACGCATAGCCGAGCGTGACGGCGCCGATCACGCCGCCCGCCCACAGAACGACGAACCACATCCAGCCGCGCATCCGCGGCCGCGGCGCGCCGGGCTGGCCGGCAGTGGAATCAGTGGTGGTAGTAATGCTGGTCTTCATGGCGCACCTTGCCTCGGAATACCCAATAGCCCATCGTCGTGTAGGCGATGATGATCGGGAGGATAACCGCTGCGCCGACCAGCGTGAAGGTCTGGCTCGAACGCGGCGCCGCCGCTTCCCAGATCGTCATCGTCTGCGGAATCGCATACGGGAACAGCGTGACGAGCAGGCCGACGTAGCCGAGCAGCACCAGCGCCAGCGCGAGCACGAACGGCGTCATGTCGTGCCGGTTGCGCACCGCGCGACGCATCCACGCCGCGCACGCGGCCACCAGGAACGGCACCGGCAGCAGGCGCCAGAACAACCCCGAATCGAACCAGCGCTGCGCGATGGCCGGATCCTGCAGCGGCGTCCACAGGCTGATCACCGCGATGAAGCCGAGCAGCACGACGGTCAGCGGCCATACGACGCGATGCAGGCGGCGCTGCAGATCGCCTTCGGTCTTCGCGACGAGCCAGCAGCAGCCGAGCAGCGCGTAGGTCACGATCAGGCCGAGGCCCGTCAGCAGGCTGAACGGCGTGAGCCAGTCGAACGCGCCGCCGGCGTACACGCCGTCCTTCACGTCGATGCCCTGCAGGAACGCACCGAGCGTGATCCCCTGGAACAGCGTCGCGCCGGCCGAGCCGCCGATGAACGCGAGATCCCACAGCTGCTTCGTGCGCCGCGCCTTCGCGCGGATCTCGAACGACACGCCGCGGAAGATCAGGCACACCAGCATGAAGATCAGCGGCAGGTACAGCGCCGACAGCACGGTCGAATAGACGATCGGGAACACCGCGAACAGCCCGGCGCCGCCGAGCACGAGCCACGTCTCGTTGCCGTCCCACACGGGCGCGACCGTGTTCATCATCAGGTCGCGTTCCTTCTCGTCCGGGAAGAACGGGAAGACGATGCCGATGCCGAGGTCGAAGCCGTCGAGCACGACGTACATGAAGAGCCCCAATGCGATGATCGCGGCCCAGATTACGGTGACGTCCATAGGTTTTCTCGTTTGCGAATGGGGTGGGCTCAGACGGTCTCGATCAGCTCGTCGACGGCCGACATCGGCCGGCGCGCGGTGTGATCGGGGCGCGTGTCCGGTTTATCGTCGTGCTTGACGTCGGGCAGCGCGGGGCCGGCCTTCATCAGCTTCAGCATGTAGTACACGCCGGTGCCGAACACGAGGAAGTACACGATCACGAACGTCATCATCGACAGGCTGACCTGCTGCACCGACAGCGGCGACACGGCCTGCGCGGTGCGCATCACGCCATACACGACCCACGGCTGGCGGCCGGCTTCGGTCGTCACCCAGCCCGCGAGCAGCGACACGAAACCGGTCGGGCCCATCACGAGCGCGAAGCGCTGGAACCACTTCGATTCATACAGGCGGCCGCGGCGGCGCAGCAGCCACGCGAGCGCGGCGAGGCCGATCATCGCGAAGCCGAGGCCGACCATGATCCGGAAGCTCCAAAACACGACCGTCGAATTCGGGCGGTCTTGCGGCGGGAAGTCCTTCAGCCCGCGGATTTCGCCGTCCCAGCTGTGCGTGAGGATCAGGCTGCCGAGGTGCGGCACCTTCACCGCGTAGCGGGTCGTTTCGGCCTGCATGTCCGGAATGCCGAACAGGTTCAGCGCGGTGCCGCCCTTCTCGGTTTCCCACAGCCCCTCGATCGCGGCGATCTTCGCGGGCTGGTGCTTCAGCGTATTGATGCCGTGCTGGTCGCCGATCACGGCCTGCAGCGGCGCGAGTACGAGCAGCAGCCACAGCGCCATCGAGAACATCTTCTTCACGCCCTTGTCACGGCGGCCCTTGAGCAGGTGCCACGCGCCGGTCGCGGCCACCACCAGCGCGGCGACGATGAACGCGGCGATCGCCATGTGGAACAGGCGGTACGGGAACGACGGGTTGAAGATGATCGCGAACCAGTCGGTCGGCACGACGCGGCCGTCGACGATCTCGAAGCCCTGCGGCGTCTGCATCCAGCTGTTCGACGCGAGGATCCAGAACGTCGAGATCAGCGTGCCGATCGCGACCATCAGCGTCGCGCCGAAGTGCGCGCGCGGGCTCACGCGGTTCCAGCCGAACAGCATGATGCCGAGGAAGCCGGCTTCGAGGAAGAACGCCGTCATGACCTCGTACATCAGCAGCGGGCCGGTGACGGCGCCGGCGAAGCTCGAGAAGCCCGACCAGTTGGTGCCGAACTGATAGCTCATCACGACGCCGGACACGACGCCCATCCCGAACGCGACCGCGAAGATCTTCGACCAGAACAGGCAGAGGGTTTTGTAGTACTGCTTGCCGGTCTTCAGCCAGCGATATTCGAGCACGGCGATGAAGCTGGCGAGGCCGATGCTCAGCGCCGGGAAGACGATGTGAAAGGAGACGGTGAACGCGAATTGCAGGCGGGCCAGATCGAGGGCCGAAAGTGCGGTGTCCATACCAGATGACCGAGGCTGACGATACCCGCCGGCGGGTGCCGGCGGACCCCGGCGGACGGGCGTCGGGGTTGGCTGGAGTATGGGCTGCGATGTTGCACCGCGAAATGCGCCAACTCGTCGCAGATGTCCAGCCCGTCGTGCGTTGTTTCGCGATAAATCGTTGATTCGTATCAAGAAGGCCGTTCGCGGCGCATGCGGCCGCGGCGTGGCGGCATGCCGCACGTGCGGCAATATGGCGCGTCGCGTCATCGGAACGACGTCGCGCGTGCGGCATCGCGGTGCGCGGCGACGGCCGGCAGGCGCCGCGCGAATTGCGTACACTCTCAGTCTCGTTTCGGCAGGGCCGGGCGCATCGGTTCCGGCTCGCGTTTACTCAGGGCACAGCGATGATCGATTTACGCAGCGATACCGTGACACGTCCGAGCCAGGCGATGCTGGCCGCAATGACCGCCGCCGAAACCGGCGACGACGTCTGGGGTGACGACCCGACCGTCCTGCGCCTGCAGGCGGTGACGGCCGAGCGGGCCGGCAAGGAAGCCGCCCTGTTCTTCCCGAGCGGCACGCAGAGCAACCTCGCCGCGCTGATGTCGCATTGCGAGCGCGGCGACGAGTACATCGTCGGCCAGCTCGCGCACACCTACAAGTACGAAGGCGGCGGCGCGGCCGTGCTCGGCAGCATTCAGCCGCAACCGATCGAGAACGCGCCGGACGGCACGCTGCCGCTCGCGAAGATCGCCGCGGCGATCAAGCCGCTCGACAATCACTTTGCCCGCACGCGCCTGCTCGCGCTCGAAAACACGATCGGCGGCCAGGTCTTGCCGGAAGGCTATGTGCAGGAAGCCGTCGCGTTCGCGCGCAGCCGCGGGCTGTCCACGCACCTCGACGGCGCGCGCGTGTGCAACGCGGCCGTCGCGTCGGGGCGCCCGATCGCCGAGCTGTGCGCGCCGTTCGACACCGTGTCGATCTGCTTCTCGAAAGGGCTCGGGGCGCCGGTCGGCTCGGTGCTGGTCGGCAGCCGTGCGCTGGTCGAGCGCGCGCAGCGCTGGCGCAAGGTGCTGGGCGGCGGGATGCGGCAGTCGGGCATTCTCGCGGCGGCGTGCCTGTATGCGCTCGATCACAACGTCGAGCGGCTCGCGGACGATCACGCGAATGCCGCGCATCTCGCGGCCGGCCTCGCGCGCATCGATTCGGTGAAGGTGCTGTCGCATGCGACGAACATGGTGTTCGCGCAATTCCCCGAAGCCGATTGCGCGCCGCTCGAGGCTTGGCTGAAGGAACGCGGAATCCTCACGCAGATGCTGTATGCGTCGCGCTTCGTCACGCATTGCGACGTGTCGCGCGCGGATATCGACACCTTTATCGACGCAGTCGGCGCGTATTTCGCGCAGCGTCGCGCATAACGCGTTACGCGGAATGCGCCGGCCGGCGACGGGCCGGCGCGGCGTGGCATCACGCAACACACGAACGGGTGACGCGGCACGCGGTCGGTCGATCCTTGCCGTGCCGGCGGATTACGCCTGCCGCGGCATGTCGGCGGGCGGCGTGCCGTCGTGAAACAGCGATTTCAGCTGCGTGCGCAGTTCGGCGCTGTCGGTGTGCTGGTGGACCGAGACCGCATGCTGAACGGCGGCCTCCAGCAGTTCGTTGTCGGAGTCGGCGGAGATTGCGACCGAGCAATGCGTCGCGCTGGGAAACTCGCGGCAATCGATATAGCGGCGGGACATGATGTTCTCCTCACATGAAAGGGAACGGCCGGACCTGGATGAGCGGCCGCGCGGCGCGTTCGCGAGGCCGATGGGAAAAGTATAGGCGGCGCGGCCGACTTTCTCGTCGCCGTGCGTACCGCGCCGGCAGCGTCGATCGCCCGCGCGCCCGCGCGTGCCCGCCAGCGCATTACGGCAACGGCGCGAGCAGCCGGCGCGCCGCTTCGACCACCCGCGCGGACAGCGACGCCATCGTCGGCGACTGCACGGTCCACGCGTGCCAGTACAGCGTGACGTCGGTCGGATGCGCGGGCGCGAGATCGACGAGCCCCTGCGTATCGAGCGGCGCGGCGCCGATCAGCGGCTCCGGCACCATCGCGTAGCCGAGCCCGTGCCGCACCGCCGCGAAGTGCGAATGCGTGCCCGGCACGTAGTGGCACGGGTACGCGCCTTCGGGCAAGCCGAACTTCTCCTTCAGGAATGACGATTGGAGCGTGTCGCGCCGCGAATACGCGACGACGGGCGCGTGGCGCGCGCTCGTGCGGTTCAGCCCGCGCGGAAACCAGCGCACCGCGAACGCGGCGGCCGCGAGCAGCCGGTAGCGCATCGTGCCGAGCGGCGTCGCGATGCAGCCGCGCATCGGCTTCGGCTCGGTCGTCACGCAGCCGACCGCCATCCCGCTTTCGAGCAGCGCGAACGTGTGATCCTGATCCTCGACGATCAGTTCGAACAGGATCCGCTCGCCCGCGAGCACCGACGTCAGCGCCGGCAGGAACCATGTGCCGAGGCTGTCGGAGTTGAGTGCGATCGTCACGGAGATCGGCGATTCGCGGTCGGCCGCGAGCATGCTTTGCAGGTCGGCCTGCAGCAGCGCGACGCGGCGCAGGTGCTGCAGCACGCGCTGCCCGGCCACCGTCGGGCGGCATGGCCGCGTGCGCAGCACGAGCGGCGTGCCGAGGCTCGCTTCCAGCGCGCGGACCCGCTGCGTGACGGCGGACGCGGTCACGTGCAGGCGCACGGCCGCCTGCTCGAAGCTGCCGGTGTCGGCGACGGCCAGCAGCGCGGCGGCCTGCTTTGGATCGATCGTCATCGACATGTCGGGGGCATTCCTGTGATCGGGGACGAGAACAGGCGGTAGTGTAAGGCAGCGTGCGCTGCCGTCCCGGCGCGGCGAATCGTCCCGCGGTGCGCGATTCGTCGACGGAATCGGTTGCCGCGTAGGGGATGCGCGGCGGCGTGGGCATTTTGTTCTACGCTGTATGAATGGGCGCGATGCCGCTCGCGCGGCGGCGATGCGGTCATGCCGACGCCGGTGCCCGACGACGATATGCAGCACGCCGATCGGACTACACCTCACCGAAGAACACGCGACGGAGCAATCGAGCAATGATCTTCCGGCAACTTTTCGACCCGCAATCGTCGACGTACACGTATCTGCTCGCCGACAGCGCTTCGCGCGAAGCGCTGCTGATCGATCCCGTGTTCGAGCAGGTGCGCCGCGACGCGGCGCTGCTCGACGAACTCGGGCTGCGGCTCGTCGCGACCGTCGACACGCACGTGCATGCCGATCACGTGACGGGCGCGTGGCTGCTGAAGCAGCGCACGGGCAGCGCGATCGCGATCTCGGCCGCGAGCGGCGCGCAAGGCGCCGACCGCTACCTGAACGACGGCGAGCGCTGCGCGTTCGGCGCGCGCTACCTGACGGTGCGCGCGACGCCCGGCCACACGAGCGGCTGCATCAGCCTCGTGCTCGACGACGAATCGATGGCGTTCACCGGCGATTGCCTGCTGATCCGCGGCACCGGCCGCACCGACTTCCAGCAGGGCGACCCGCGCGCGCTGTATCGCGCGGTGCACGGCCGGCTCTTCACGCTGCCGGCCACGTGCCTGCTGTATCCGGCGCACGACTATCGCGGGCTCACGGTAACGAGTGTCGGCGAGGAGCGGCGCTTCAACCCGCGCCTGGGCGGCGATCTCAGCGAAGACGATTTCGCCGGCTACATGCGCAACCTCGGGCTCGCGCATCCGCGCCAGATCGACGTCGCGGTGCCGGCGAACCTGCAATGCGGCGTCGCCGCGAACGCACCCGATGCGCGGGCGGCCGCCGACTGGGCGCCGCTCGTCTATACGTTCGCCGGTTTCTGGGAAATCGATCCGCAATGGCTCGAGGATCATCTGCCGGCCGTGCAGGTCGTCGACGTGCGCGAACCGGACGAATTCGCGGGCCCGCTCGGCCATCTGCCGGACGCGACGCCGATCCCGCTCGGCGAACTGGCCGCGCGCACCGGCGAAATCGCGCGCGACCGGCCGGTCGTGACCGTGTGCCGGGCCGGCGGCCGCTCCGCGCAGGCGACGGTGATCCTGAAGAAGGCCGGCTTCGACGCGGTCGCGAATCTCGGCGGCGGGATGCTGCGCTGGCGCGCCGAAGGGCGCGTCGTGATGGACGGTCGCTCGTAGCGGCCCAGGCGGTCCGTCGAAAAAAATATCGGGCCGATGTCGAAACGGCCGGGCGCCGAGCGTCGTCAAGGTATCCGATCATGCGGCGCCGCCTGACGCGGCGCCGAAACCCCAGGAGCCTCCACGATGATGCCGACGCTTTACGCCCATCCGTTTTCGTCCTACTGCCAGAAAGTGCTGACCGCGCTGTACGAGAACGGCACGCCGTTCGAGTATCGCGTGCTCGCGCACGACGATCCGAAGCCGATGCAGGAACTGACCGGGCTGTGGCCGCTGAAGCGCTTCCCGGTGCTCGTCGATGCGGGCCGCACGGTGATCGAGGCGTCGATCATCATCGAGTATCTCGGCCTGAACCATCCGGGCCCCATGCGCCTGCTGCCCGGCGATCCGCATGCCGCGCTCGAGGTGCGGACGATGGACCGCTTCTTCGACAACTACGTGGCGACGCCGCAGCAGAAGGTCGTGTTCGATGCGCTGCGGCCGGAAGCCGAGCGCGATGCGCGCGGGGTGGCCGACGCGCGCGCGATGCTCGACACGTCGTATGCGTGGCTTGACAAGACGATGGCCGATCGCGAATGGGCGGCCGGCGACCGTTTCAGCCTCGCCGATTGCGGCGCGGCGCCGTTCCTGTTTTATGCGGACTGGACGCACCGGATCGATCCGGCGTTCGCGAACGTGATCGCGTACCGCAAGCGTCTGCTCGCGCGGCCGTCGTTTGCGCGCGCGGTCGACGAGGCGCGGCCGTATCGCTCGTTCTTTCCGCTCGGCGCGCCCGATCGCGACTGACGGGCGCGGCCGTCGCACGGCGCGCCGCGGCCGCGCATGGCCGGCAGCGCGCGCCGGGGCGACGGAACGACAGCAGCAGCGGCAGCATCGCGCGTCTGCCCGTCACATCGTGCGCGTGGCCGACTGCGCGAGCGTCAGCAGTTCGTCGAACTGCGTGATCAACTCGAAGCACAGCAGGAACGCGAGCGTATAGGCCGGCGCGGGGAAGCGCCGGATCATCTCCAGCACCTGCGGCGCGAAGCGCGTGCGGATCGCGTCGCGCGTCAGCAGCCACGCGATCGCGATGCCGATCGCGGCGCCCGCGATCAGGTCGGTCGGATAGTGAAAGCCGAGATACGCGCGCGGCAGGCAGATGAATACGACCGAATACAGCAGCGCGACGATGCCGACGCGGCGCGCGATGATGAAGATGCCGGTCGCGATCGCCATCCACAGCATCGCGTGATCGCTCGGAAACGAACTCCAGGTCTGCAGCGTCGCCGCACGCAACCCGGCCGACGGAAAGTGCAGGTGCAGGTCGGGGTTGTAGATCGGCCGCACGCGGAACGGCAGCACTTGCGCGAGCACGCGGCCGACGGCGAGCGCGATGAGCCCGCTCGCGATAGTGGCGACGACCAGCTCGCGTTGCCGCTCGCGGTTCGGGCCCGGCTGGAACCACAGCCAGCACAGCACCGGAACGAGCACGAAGCCCTTGAACGTGTAGAGGCCCGCGATCACGCGGATCGCGTGATTCATCAACGGACCGAACGTCAGGTGAGTGAGGAAGACCTGGATCGTCGTGTCGAAATTATTCATGTCCTGTGCGACCCGGGCGGACGCGCAGCGCATGACAGGCGGCCGGCTGGATCGGAAAGCGCGCTCGCACGGAGCGCAACGGGAGGCAAGTATGTCACCCGTTATTTCGAAGAAAATGCGAAAAAATACCGGGATTCCCCTGATAAAACGGGGTTCGGTGGTGGGGCCGGATGGGAGCGCGCCGGGTGGTGCGGCAGCGACGAATCGTCCGACGTTTGCGTGCGCGCGTGCACGGACGCCGGAAAAATATTTGGGTGAACTGGACAATTCGGTCAGTCGGTGCGGACCTTGCGCCGGATGAACGATTGCCGAGTTACAGCCGCGCGAACCTGCCGGGCGGCGCAGCGTCATGCGCGCGCCGATCAAAAAATAAAAAAAGCGGGCAAGCCTCTTGGGCCTGCCCGCCGATGTTACGCGATGCCCGACGTCAGTTGCGCCACACCCGCACGGCGAGCGCGGCCAGCGACGTCACGACGGCCAGCGCTGTCACCGCGTTCCAGCCCAGTTGCGCGAGCAACAAACTGCCGATCGCGGCGCCGGCCGCCATCCCGATGAACATGCCGACGAACAGCACCGCATTGAGGCGGCTGCGCGACGCGGGATCGATCCGGTAGACGATCGACTGGTGCGCGATCAGCGTGGCCTGCACGCCGAGATCGAAGCCGATCGTCGCGACCGCGAGCAGCACGAGCTGCGCATGCGGCGACATCAGCGGCGCGGCGGCCATCGACGCGAACGACACCGTTGCGATGCCGATCCCGATCCGCGTCACGCGCTCGGGGCCGTGATGGTCGGCCAGGCGCCCGGCGATCGGCGCGGCCAGCGCGCCGGCGGCGCCCGCGAGGCCGAAGGCGCCGGCAGCCGCGCTACCGAGGTGGAACGGCGCGCCGTGCAGCATCACCGCGAGCGTCGACCAGAATGCGCTGAACCCGACGGCCAGCAAGCCCTGCGCGACGGCGGCGCGGCGCAGTGCCGAATGCTCGCGCCACAACGCGCCGAGCGAGCCGATCAGCGCACGATACGGCAGCCGCGTGGTCGGCTCGAAGCGCGGCAACCCGCGTGCGGCCACGATGCCGATCGCGGCGACGCTGGCGGCCGCGAGCGCGAACATCGCGCGCCAGCCGGCCGTCTCGGCGACGAACCCGGCCACGACGCGCGACAGCAGGATGCCGAGCAGCAACCCCGTCATCACCGTGCCGACGATGCGGCCGCGATGCATGTCGTGCGCGAGCGTCGCGGCGGCCGGCACGACGTCCTGCGCCATCGTCGCGGCGAGGCCGATCGCGAAGCTCGCCGCGAGCAGCAGCCCGAGCGACGGCGCGACGGCGGCCAGCAACAGCGCGACGACCAGCGCAGAGGCCTTGGTCACGATCACGCGGCGCCGGTCGAAGCGGTCGCCGAGCGGGGCGAGCAGCAGGATGCCGAGCGCATAGCCGAGTTGCGTGAGCGTCGGCACGAAGCCGATCGCTCGCGCCGACGCGCCGAGATCGGGCGCGAGCGCGCCGAGCATCGGCTGTGCGTAGTAGAGCGGGGCGACGCCGAGGCCCGCGGCGGCCGCGAGCAGCAGCACGAGCCGGCGATCGGGCATCGAATGGGCGGCCGGGCGGGCCGCAGCGTGCGCCGCGCGGGGCGCGGCATCGAGACGGGTCGGGGTGGACATCGCGTACATCCTCGGTGGAAGAATGGGATGGACGCGAGTGTGGCGGTACACGGCCGGCGACGGTAGTGCCGCCTCGCGCAGATTTGTTATACGCTCCACGAATGACCGAAAAATCCTCTTCTTCTCCCGCTGCTGGCGGGTCTCGGCGCATTCAGCCGGTGCCGGTGGACGGCGCCGGCTATCGTTTCGAGCTGATGGAAACCTTCGTGCGCATAGTCGAGGCCGGCAGCCTGTCGGCGGCCGCCGTGCAGTTGCACACGACGCAGCCGACCATCAGCCGGCGGCTGCAGGCGCTGGAAAATTCGCTCGGCATGCGGCTGCTGCAACGCACGACCCATACGATGCGGCTGACGGTCGACGGCGAGCGGTGCTTCAAGCAGGCGAAGGAGCTGCTGGCGAGCTGGGCGGCGTTCGAAGCCGATTTGCGTGGCGCGCAGGAGGAGCCGGACGGGCTGCTGCGCGTCGCGGTGCCGCACGCGTTCGGCCAGCAGCGTTTCGTTGCGCCGCTCGCGCAGTTCCTGCGCGACTACCCGCGCGTGTCGGTCGAGTGGCTGCTGCAGGACGAGGTGCGCGATTTCGTCGGCAGCGGCATCGATTGCGCGATCCAGGTCGGCGAACCGACCGATCCGGGCGTGGTCGCGATCCGGCTGACGAAGGTGCCGCGCTTCGTGGTCGCCGCGCCGTCCGTGCTGAGCGGCGCCGACGTGCCGGCCGATCCGGACGCGCTCGCCGCGCTGCCGTGGCTCGCGTTGCGCACGTACTACCGCACCGAACTCGCGCTGACGCATGCGGCCACCGGCGACACGCGACGCATTCCGATCCGCCCGCGCATCACGACCGCGAACCTGTATGCGTTGCGCAGCGCGGCGCTGCTGGGCGTCGGCGCGTGCGTCGGATCGTCGTGGATGCTGGCCGACGATCTCGCGCGCGGCGATCTCGTGCACCTCGCGCCCGAATGGCAGGCCGCGGCGCTGCCCGTCTACCTGACTTATCCGCATGCGCAGTTCTATCCGTCGCGGCTCGTGCGGTTCGCCGCGATGATGCGGGAGGCGGTGCCGGCGCTCGTCGAAGGGCGCGACGGCTGAAGCGGGCGGCGGCTCGCCGTCAGCCGCGCCGGATCCCTTCGGGCAGCGCGCTGATGCGGCGCACTTCGGGCGAATCGAGCCACGCGCGCGACGTCGCGCAGTCGACGAACATGTCGGTCGCATCCTCGCCCCAGAACAGGTCGCCGTCGAGTACGAAGGTCGGCACGCCGAACACGTTCTCGGCGATCGCGCGATCCGTGTTCGCGCGCAGCGCGTCCTTGACCGACTGAGCCTCGACGGCCGTCACGCCTTCGGGAAAGCCGACCGCTTCGCACAGCGCGGCGAAGCCTGCGGGCGTCGACACGTCCTGGCCGTCGCGCCAGATATGCCGGAAGATCCGCTGGATCGCGTCGCGCGAGCTGCCCATCGCGATCGCGAGACGCAGCGGCTTGATCGGATTGAACGGATGCGCGGGCGGCATCCGGAACGCAATGCCGAGCTTGTCCGCGCGGTATTGCGCATGCCGATAGGTGAACACGCGCTTGGCCGCGATTTCCGCCGGCGCTTTCTGGCCCCAGTGCGCGAGCAGCGCGCCGAGCACGATCGGCCGCGGCTCGAACGCGGCGGCGGGCGGCAACCGGTCGAACTGTTCCTGCTGCAGATAGGCGAACGGCGAAACGAAATCGAAATACCAGCTGGCGGTGCGCGCGGCGTTCATCGCGGGGGTCTCCTCGGGCGGGTCCGGTGGTCGGTTGCACGCATGGTGCGTCGCCTGCGAACGGCGCGCTGCGCGCATCGGCGGCCAGTGTCGCATGCGGCCGTCTTTCGCGCTGCCGTATCGCGTGCCGCGCGCAACCGGCTTCCTACGACCGTGCAGCGTCGTCCGCCGACGATGCGAGCCGCGCGAGACTGTCGCGCACGGCCGGCGCGTCGTAGCGCGCGCCCGCGCCGCCGAGTGCGACGGTCGCCTTCTGCGCGAGCGGCAGCAGCATCGCGAGCGCCGCCGTCATCGCCGGCGCGGCGGCGAGCCGCGACTTCGGGCCTGATACCGTCAGCGCACCGACGCATTCGCCGGCCGCGCCGAACACGGGCACGGACGCCGACGCCGTTTCCGGGTCGCGCTCGCCGTACGACGCGGCCCACAGCTGTTCGCGCACGTCGTTCCAGCGGGCGTCCTGCGTGTCGGTGAAGGCCAGCAGCACCTTCCCGGATGCGCCCTGGCCGACCGGAAACTCTTCGCCGACGCGGATCGACACGCGCACCGCCCGTGCGGGCTCGACGCGATACAGGACGGAGCGCACGTCGCCCTGGCGCACATAGAACGATGCCGTTTCCCCGAGTTCGCGGCTCAGCGTCTCGAGGAGCGGCTCGACCACCGGGCCGACGCGGAACGAACGCTGGTACAGCGCGGCGAGCCGCAACGGTTCGTGCCCGATCGCGTACTGGCCGTCGTCGAGCTTGCGCATGAATCCGCCATGCTCGAGCGCGGCGAGCAGACGCAGGATCGTGCTCTTGTACAGCCCGGTGCGGCGCGACAACTCGGCGAGCGACAGCCGGTCGTCGGTCTGGCCGAACGCACGGAGGATCGCGAACGCGCGGTCGAGCACCGCGACGCCGCTGGACGCCTCTTCCGTCGCCGGATCGGCTGCGTCGCCGGCGTGATCTGCTGGATTCCTAGGCACGGCCTGATTCCTTCGAATGATGGTCGGCGGACTATATCGTTCTATCTGACAGAACTCAAGTTCCAGAAAAACGCGATTTCACGGGTATACCCCGCTTATCGCCCCTTCGATGCATGCTTAAAGTTCTGTCAAACAGAACTATGTTCTTTCAGATAGAACGATGAGGTGCCGAATGAAGGTTTCCGAAACTCCGAAGGTGCTGGTTAGCGAGGTCGGTCCGCGCGACGGGCTGCAGAGCATCAAGACCGTGATGCCGACGGCCGCCAAGCTGCGCTGGATCACCGCGCTGGCCGCGGCCGGCCTGCGCGAGATCGAGGTCGGGTCGTTCGTGCCGGCCACGCTGTTGCCGCAGATGGCCGACGTGCGTGAAGTCGTCGCGCACGCGCTTACGATTCCCGGGTTGCACGTCGCCGCGCTGGCGCCGAACCTGCGCGGCGCCGAGGGCGCGTTCGACGCGGGCGTGCACAAGCTGACGCTGCCGGTCTCGGTGACGCAAGCGCATTCTCTGGCCAACATCCGCAAGACGCCCGCGCAGATGATCGACGAGGTGCGCGCGATCGTCGCGCTGCGCGACGCGCGGTTTCCGTCGGTGCAGATCGAGGCCGGCGTGTCGGTGGCGTTCGGTTGCACGATTGCCGGCGCGGTCAGCGACGACGAGACGATCGCGATGGCCGTCTCGATGGCCGAATGCGGCGTCGACGAAATCGGCCTGTCCGACACCAGCGGTTATGCGAATCCCGCGCAGGTGCGCCGGCTGTTCACGCGGCTGCAACGCGAAGTCGGCGACAAGGCCGGCGGCGCGCATTTCCACAACACGCGCGGGCAGGGGCTCGCGAACGTCGTCGCGGCGCTCGACGCCGGCGTGACGACGATCGACGCGAGCCAGGGCGGCCTCGGCGGCTGCCCGTACGCGCCGGGCGCCACCGGCAACATCGTCACCGAGGATCTCGTGTTCCTGCTCGAAGCGATGGGATACGACACGGGCGTCGACGTCGACGCGCTGCTCGCCGCGCGCGCGATCCTGCATGCGGCGCTGCCGTCCGACGCGCTGTACGGCCACGTGCCCGACGCCGGGCTGCCGAAGGGCTTTCGCTATGCGGATGGCCGCGTGCCCTCGGCCGCGCAGCCGGAAGGATGCGTGACGGGAGTCGCACGATGAACGATCGGCAACCGGTTGCCGCGCTGCCGTACGCAGGCGTGCGCGTGATCGAGATGACGCACATGGTGATGGGCCCGACGTGCGGGATGCTGCTCGCGGATCTCGGCGCGGAAGTGATCAAGATCGAGCCGATCGCGGGCGACAGCACGCGGGCGCTGCGCGGGTCCGGCGCGGGCTTCTTCGGGATGTTCAACCGCAACAAGAAGAGCGTCGCGGTCGACGTGAAGGATCCGCGCGGGCTGGAGATCGTGCGGCGGCTCGTCGCGACGGCGGACGTCTTCAGCGAGAACTTCAAGAGCGGCACGATGGACCGGCTCGGGCTCGGCTACCCGCAGCTGGACGCGCTGAATCCGCGGCTCGTGTACGTGTCGCACAAGGGCTTCCTGCCGGGGCCGTACGAGCATCGCACCGCGCTCGACGAGGTCGTGCAGATGATGGGCGGCCTCGCGTACATGACGGGCCCCGAAGGGCGGCCGCTGCGTGCGGGCGCGAGCGTGAACGACATCATGGGCGGCATGTTCGGCGCGATCGGCGCGATGGCCGCGCTCGCGCAGCGCGAGCGCACGGGCCGCGGCCAGCAGGTGCAGAGTTCGCTGTTCGAGAACAACGTGTTTCTCGTCGCGCAGCACATGATGCAGTTCGCGGTGACGGGGCAGGCCGCGTCGCCGATGCCGAGCCGGATTTCCGCGTGGGCCGTCTACGACGTGTTCTCCGTCAAGGATGACGAACAGATTTTTCTCGCGGTCGTGTCGGATACGCAGTGGGCGCTGTTCTGCGATGCGTTCGGCTTGGCCGCGCTGAAGGACGACCCGCGCCTCGCGACTAACAACCTGCGCGTGCAGGCGCGCGAATGGCTGCTGCCGGCATTGCGTTCGCGGCTCGCGTCGTACTCGGCCGCGGAGATCGGCGCGATCTTCGAATCGACCGGCCTGCCGTATGCGCCGATCACGAAGCCGCAGGACCTGTTCGACGATCCGCATCTGCTCGCCACGGGCGGCCTCGAAGCCGTGACGCTGCCGGCCGACGCGAGCAGCGCCGGGCGGCCGGTCGACACGCGCACCGCGCTGCTGCCGCTGACGCTCGGGGGCGAGCGACTGCGGCTGCGCTCGGCGCCGCCCGCGCTCGGCCAGGACACGTGCGCGCTGCTCGGCGAGCTCGGCTACACGCCGGACGACGCGCGTGCGCTGATCGATGCCGGCGTCGTCGCGGGGCGATACGGCGCGGACGTCGCCGCGCACGGCGACGGGCCGGGCGGCGCGCCGTCTGCGAACGAAGTGGCGAGCGCGTAGCGCAGCCGCGATTCATCGAACGAACAAAGGCGTCCCGGCCGCGCGCCGCGCGGCAGAGGATCGCCGCATCCACGGAGACAACCATGACATCCGCTTCCCCGGCGCTGGCCGCCGATCGCGACACCGACGCGTCGATCGAGCAACGCGCGGTGCGCAAGGCCGCGTGGCGCTTCATCCCGCTGCTCGCGCTCGCGTACTTCTTCAACTATCTGGATCGCACGAGCGTCGGGTTCGCCGCGCTCACGATGAACCGCGATCTCGGGCTGACGGCGACGCAGTTCGGCTGGGGCGCGGGGATCATGTTTGCCGGCTACTGCGTGTTCGAAGTGCCGAGCAATCTCGCGCTGTACCGCTTCGGCGCGCGCCGCTGGCTCGCCCGCATCATGATCACGTGGGGGCTGATGGCGGCCGCGACCGCGCTCGCGACCGGGCCGACGAGTTTCTATGCGATCCGGCTGCTGCTCGGCATCGGCGAGGCTGGATTCTTTCCCGGCGTGATCTTCTTCCTCGCCGTGTGGTTTCCGGCGAGCTACCGCACGCGTGTGCTCGCGTGGTTCACCGTGTCGACGCCGCTGTCGTCGCTGATCGGCGGCCCGCTGTCGACGTGGCTGCTGCAGCTCGACGGCACGCTCGGGCTCGCCGGCTGGAAGTGGATGTTCATCGTCGAAGGGCTGCCCGCGTGCGCGCTTGGTTTCCTGGTGCTGAAGCTGCTGTCCGATTCGCCGGCGAATGCCGCGTGGCTGTCGGACGACGAACGTGCCGCGCTGCAGCGCGCGTTCGAGCGCGACGGCGCGGCGGCCGGCCGCAAGAAGCGCTTCGGCGTCGCGCTGCGCGACGTGCGGGTGTACGTGCTCGCGCTGATCTCGTTCGGCTTCACGATGGGTTCGTACGGGATCGGCATCTGGTTGCCGCAAATGCTGAAGGCGCACGGGATGACGACGATGCAGACCGGCTGGCTGTCCGCCGTGCCTTACTTCTTCGCGACGATTGCGCTGCTGTGGTGGGCGAAGCGGGTGGACCGTCGCGGCGGCCCGGTCGCGAACCTGGCGATCGGCTTGTTCATCGGCGCGGTGGCGCTCGGCGTGTCGACGCATTTCCTGACGCTCGGGCCGGCGCTCGTCGGCATCACGCTCGCGCTGATCGGCACGATTGCCGGCCGCACGATCTTCTACACGCTGCCGTCGCGCTTCCTGTCCGGCCAGGCCGCGGCCGGCGGGCTGGCGCTGATCAATTCGATCGGCGCGCTCGGGGGCTTCGCGGGCCCCTATCTCGTCGGCTACCTGAAGGACAGCTTCGGCACCTTCACGGCCGGGATGCTCGGCCTCGCGATCGTGCTGGCGATCACGACGTTACTCACGCTGTCGCTGTATGCATTCGACCGGAGCGAATGACATGACCTTTTCGATCAAGCGGCGCCGGTTGATCGGCGCGGCCGCCGCATCGTTCGCGCTGCCTGCGTTTGCCGACACGGCGGCCCATGATGGAGCTTCACGCATGACGCAAAGCAACTACCTCGCAGTTCGTCCCGACTGGCTCGCGTCGGCGCTCGAACCCGCGCTCGAGCCCGACTTGCCGATCGTCGACGCGCATCATCACTTCTACGAACGGCCGGGCTGGGTCTACATGCTCGACGATTATCTGCAGGACGCGCGCTCGGGTCACAACATCCAGGCGTCCGTCTACATGCAGGCGCAGACGCGTTATCGCGATTCGGGCCCGGCCGAATTGAAGCCGGTGGGCGAGACGGCTTACGTCGCCGGCGTGACCGAGCCGCTTCAGCACGGCCCGGTGGCCGTCGCGAAGGGCATCGTCGGTCACGCGGACCTGCGGCTCGGCGAACGCGTGCGCGACGTGCTGGAAGCGCATGTCGAAGCCGGGCGCGGACGGTTTCGCGGCGTGCGGCACCTGAGCACGTGGGATGCCGATCCGACGCTCGCCAATCCGCTGTCGGCGGTGCCGCGCGGGCTGCTGCTCGATCCCGCGTACCGGGCCGGCGTCGCGCAGCTCGCGCCGCTCGGGCTGTCGTACGACGCGTGGCTGTTCTTCCCGCAGTTGCCCGAATTGTTCGAACTCGCGAAAGCGAACCCCGACACGCGGATCGTCGTCAATCATTGCGGCGGCGTCGTGCGGATCGGCAGCTATGCGGACAAGCGGCCGGAGGTGTTCGCGCGCTGGTCGGCGTCGATGCGCACGCTCGCGCAATTGCCGAACGTGTACGTGAAGGTCGGCGGCCTCGGGATGCGCATCAACGGGTTCGATTTCGAGAAAGGCGCGAAGCCGCCGTCGTCGACGCAGCTCGCGGACGCGTGGAAGCCGTGGATGATGACCTGCATCGACGCGTTCGGCCCCGGGCGCTGCATGTTCGAGAGCAATTTCCCGGTCGACAAGGGCTCGTATTCGTTCGTGAACGGCTGGAACGCGTTCAAGCGCCTGACCGCGCAGGCCGGCGCGGATGAGCGCGACGCGCTGTTTCGCGGCACGGTCACGCGCGCGTACCGGCTTGGCTGACGCGCATGCGCGGCGTCAACCGGCTTCCACCAGCGCCGCGAGCCGCGCCAGCGCCATCTGCCAGCCGGTCTCGTTGTCGGCGGCCGGCACGCCGGGCGGGACGCCGTCGTGCACCGCGTCCACGCGCGTGCCGCCCGCTTCGTCGGACAGCGTGATCGTGATCGTCATCGCGCCGCGCAGCATCGGGTCGTCGGTTTCGAATACATCGATCTCGACGATCCGCTCGTCGGGCACGAGCGTGACGAAGCGGCCGTGATAGGTGTCGGTGTGCGCGGTCGTCTTGCCGGCGCTGCCCGACGGCGCGTCGTAGCTCAGCGACACGCGCAGCGCGCCGCCTTCGCGCGTGTCGTACGCATGCACGCGGCACGTCATGCCGTCGGGCACTTTCCATTGCTCGACCGCGTGCGGGTCGAGCAGCGCGCGGTAGACCCGCCCGCGCGGCGCGTTCAGGTGCCGGCTGACCCGGGTCGAATGCGTGTGCGTGTGCAACATGTCGCCTCCCGCGAAGCGTGCGAGACGGTGCACGCCGGCGCCCGGCGTGTCGTCATGCTTCCTTCAGGAATCCTAGGCGCGGGCGCGGCGGCATGCAATGACCGCACGTGCAGCGGCGTTCAGCGCAGGGTGGCGGCGAACGCGTCGAGCTGCGTGATGCAGGTGTTCCAGCCCTCGAAAAAGCCGAGCGCTTCGTGGCGCTCGCGCGTCGCGGCGTCGGGATGCATCACGCGCGCCTCGTAGCGGCTGCCCGCGTCGTCGTCGGCCATCGTGACGATCGCCGTGAAGCCGAGCCACGGCGTCTGCGGCCGCCAGCCGCCCGCGAGCATCGACGTGAACGCGATGCGCGATTCCGGCACGATGTCGAGGAAGCAGCCGGGGTTGTCGCTCGTGCCGCCGTCGGGGCCGCGCATGAACGTATGGAAAGCGCCGCCCGGCCGCAGATCGAACGCGCGCACCTCGGTGGTCCACGGCTTCGGGCACCACCATTCCTTCAGCAGTTCGGGGTCGGTCCATGCGCGCCACAGCGCGTGGCGTGGTGCGCGCAGCGTGCGCGTGATGACGAGATCGTGGGCTTCAGCGGGGTCGACGTGGCTGGCTGACATCGTGCTCCTCCTGGTGACGGCGTTCGACGAATTCGACGAGACGATCGGATCGTGCTTCCCACTGCGCGCGCTGCGCGGCGAGCCATGCCTCGGCCTCGGTCAGCCGGCTGCCGACCAGCGCGCAGGTGCGCGAGCGGCCGGTTTTCCGGGTCTCCACGAGGCCGCTGCGCTCGAGCACGGCGACATGCTTCATGAACGACGGCAGCGCCATGTCGAACGGCGCGGCCAGCGCGGAGATGGTCCGCTCGCCATGGCCGAGCGCGCTGACGATCGCGCAGCGCGTCGGATCGGCGAGCGCATGGAACACGTCGCTGATGGGGAGGGGAAGGTTATCCATTCGGCTAAGTGTAGGCGATGTCGACACCGCTGCAACGACAATTTTCGTCGCGTACGATGATGGGGCGGTAACGCGCGCCGACCGGGCACGGCGTTGCCGGGCGTCTGTCGCGGGCCGCCGTGGTGGGAGCCTCGACACCCGGCCGGCATTCGTTCCGATCCCGCCCCACGCCGAACCCGCGCGTGCGGCTCAGCTGACTACCTGACTACCGGAGATGGCATGACCGAACCTGTTACCGTCCGTCGCGTCGGCGCGAGCGAAGCGATGGCCTGTGTCGATGCGCTGGCCGACGTGCTGATCGATTGCGTCGAAGGCGGCGCGTCCGTTAGCTTCATGCTGCCGATCGAGCGGGCGACCGCCGTCGCGTTCTGGACGCGCGTGGCCGAAGGCGTCGCGAACGACGAGCGCATCCTGCTCGTCGCCGAGGACGGGGCCGGGCGGATCGTCGGCACCGTGCAGGTCGTGACCGCGCAGCCCGAGAACCAGCCGCATCGCGCGGATATCGCGAAGATGCTCGTGTCGCGGCACGCGCGCCGGCAGGGTGTCGCCGCGCGCCTGATGGCCGCGGCCGAAGCGGCCGCGCGCGACGCCGGCAAGACCGTGCTCGTGCTCGACACGGTGACGGGCGGCGACGCCGAACGGCTGTACGAACGGGCCGGCTGGCAGCGCGTCGGCATCGTGCCGAACTATGCGCTGATGCCCGACGGCGCGCTGTGCGCGACGACGGTTTTCCACAAGCAGCTCGCGTAACGGCATCCGCGATGCATCCGGTCGGGCCGGTGTGGCTTCGGGGAGCAGCCGCCGGCGATATGCATACGGCGCACGTCGCATGACGGGTACGGACGGTGTCAGCCGTACGCGGCATTGTGCCCGGCGTCTCGGGAGTCGCCTCTCGCTCGGCGGCAACCGTCAGGAATAGCAGGACCGGACGCAGCCTCCGTCCGATATATTCACGGTCACGCAGAAACACGCCAACGACACGTCACGCAACCGCCGCCTCGATGAAACGCTCCTATGTCGCTTTCGCCCTCACGGGCCTGCTGGTCGCGCTGCCGATTGCCGCGTATGCGCTCGTCAAGCCGCTGCGCGTCGTCGCGCCCGCGCTGATTCCCGGCGTGTCGTGCCCGAGCGCCGACATCTGCACGGACGATGCCGCGAAGCTCGACGACGCACGGCGGCTCTATCGCGACGGCTACGCGCGCGCGGCCGCGGCCGTCGGCGCGTTTCGGGCTTCACCGCGCGTCGTGTTCTGCTCGACGCGCGCGTGCGCCGATGCGTTCGGCCTCGGCTCGCGCGCGGCGCTGGCGCTCGGCGATTTCGGCGTGGCGATCGCACCGCGCGGCTGGCAGACCTACTTTCTCGCGCACGAGCTGATCCATCACCGGCAGGCGGAAGTGCTCGGCAACGTCGCGGTCGTGACGAAGCCGCGCTGGCTGATCGAAGGGATGGCGTATGCGCTCAGCGACGATCCGCGTCATCCGCTCGCGCCACCGTTCGAATCGTGGCGCGCGCAGTTCGCCGCGTGGAATGCGGCGCGCGGCGCGCGGCCGCTGTGGGACGCCGCGCGGGCGGTGGAATAGCGGGAATGACGGCAATGACGATCGCGCGCGACCGGCCCCGACATGCCGCTACGCCGGCACGGTCGGATCGTCCGGCTGCCCCACGAGCGTGCGCCGCCCCGCGTCGAGGATCTCGTCGGCCAGCGCCGGATCGGTGCCGGCAATCGCGCGCGACAGCACGAGCGCGCCGATCATCTGGCTGAAGACGGCGAGCGCGTCGCGGCGCGCGTCTGCCGAGCCTTCGGCGGCCAACGTCCGCTCCAGCCGGTCGAGATAGCCGGCGACGCCGCGCGTGTAGCAGGCGCGCGCCGCGTCGGTCAGCCGTGGCGCGTCGCCCGCGAAGCCTGACAGCGGGCAGCCGCCTTCGACGTTGTCGCGATGCGCGGTCGACAGGTAGGCCGTCACTTGCTTCGCGACGCTGCCGGCACTCGGCGAATCCGCGCGGTCCTGCATGGCTTTCTCCATCACCGCGGCGACCAGCGCATTTTTCGATTTGAAATGGTTGTAGAAGCCGCCCTGCGTGAAGCCGGCTTCCTTCATCAGTTCCGTCAGCCCGACGGCCTCGACGCCGCGCACGCGAAACAGCCGCTCGGCGGCCGCGACGATCGCGTTGCGGTTTTCCGCGGCCTGTTGTCTCGAGACGCCCATCGATCCCTCCCTCTTTCCCGCAATTGCGTCGATTGGAAAACACAATGGTGATCGCCATTGACGTGCCGACCTCGCGCTGGCACCATGCTTCGCAAAGACGATGGTGATCGACATTGAGATTCAAGTGTAGCCGACTTCGCGGACGAAGCGAAGCAACTCGGCGCAGCATGGATCGAAGTCGGTCGGCGTCCAGGGTGCGGCGAGGCGCGGGCGGCGGGACGGCCCGGCTGGCGGCACCGGCGGTGCAACGGTTCGGTACGCGATGGCAGCGTGGTTTTTCACCGGATTCCGGGCGTGTGGCGAACCGGCGCGCACGGGATTCAATCTCCGAAAGGAAGGGTCATGAAGATCGAAGGTGCAGTCGTTTTCATCACGGGCGCGAACCGCGGGCTTGGCCTCGAGTTCGCGAAGCAGGCGCTCGAGCGGGGTGCGCGCAAGGTCTATGCGGGCGCACGCGATCCGGCCAGCGTGACGCTGCCGGGCGTCGTGCCCGTGAAGCTCGACGTGACCGATCCGGCGGCGGTCGCCGCGGCCGCCGAGGCGGCGCGCGACGTCACGCTGCTGATCAACAACGCCGGCATCGCGCGGCTCGGCAGCCTGACCGACGACGGCGCGGTCGATGCATTGCGCGCGCACCTGGAGACCAACGTGTTCGGGATGCTGGCGATGTCGCGCGCATTCGCGGGAACGCTCGCGGCCCACGGCGGCGGCGCGATCCTGAACATCCTGTCGGTCGCGAGCTGGACGAACCGGCCGATCCTGTCGGCCTACGGCGTATCGAAATCGGCCGCATGGGCGCTGACCAACGGGCTGCGCCATTCGCTGCGCGAGCAGCGCACGCAGGTGATCGGGCTGCATGCTGGCTTCATCGATACCGACCTGACGGCCGGCCTCGACGTGCCGAAAGCCACGCCGGCCGACGTCGTGCGCCAGGCGTACGACGCCATCGAGGCAGGGGCGGAGGAAGTGTCGACCGACGAGTTCACGCGGCAGGTGAAGGCCACGCTGTCGTCGGGCGTCTATCTGGAAGAACCGGCGCCGCGTTGACGCCGCCGGCAGGCGAACCCGCCGCCCGCGCCGTGCGCGCGGCGGCGGATCGACCCGTCAGACCGTCGTGTCGATGATGCCCGGGATCTTCACGTCCGGGTTCACGTCCGCGTCGTAGTCGACGCCGGCGATCTCGAAGCCGAACAGGCGCAGGAACTCGGTCTTGTAGCCCGCGAAGTCGGTCATCTCGTACAGGTTCTCGTTCGTCACCTTGTCCCACATCGCGACGACCTTCGCCTGCACCTGCGGATCGAGCTCCTTGTAGTCCGCGCGCAGGCGGCCTTCTGCGTCGACGTGCGGCGTCGCGCCGTACAGGCTGTCCTTCAGGAGCCCGTACACCTGCTCGATGCAGCCTTCGTGCGTGCCCGTTTCCTTCATCACCTTGAACAGCAGCGACAGGTACAGCGGCATCATCGGGATCGCCGAGCTGGCCTGCGTGACGACGGCCTTCAGCACCGACACGCGCGCATCGCCGCCGTGCGCGGCCAGCTTGTCGCGGATCGACAGCACCTTCTTGTCGAGATCCTTCTTCGCCTCGCCGATCGAGCCGTTCCAGTAGATGTCGTGCGTGATCTGCTCGCCGAGGTACGTGAACGCGGTGGTCTTCGCGCCGTCGGCCAGCACGCCGGCGTCGGCCAGCGCGTCGATCCACATCTGCCAGTCCTCGCCGCCCATCACCGCGACGGTGCCGTCGATCTCTTCCTGCGTCGCCGGCTCGAGCGACACTTCGCGGATCACTTCCTTGTCGGTGTCGAGCCCGCGGAACGTGACGGCCTTGCCGACCGGCTTGAGCGTCGAGCTGATGGTTTCGCCCGTCTTCGGGTGCGTGCGGCGCGGCGCGGCGAGGCTGTAGACGACCAGGTCGACCTTGCCGAGATCCTGCTTGATGGTGTCGATCGTGACCTGCTTGACCTTGTCGGAGAATGCGTCGCCGTTGATGCTGCGCGCATACAGCCCCTTTTCGGCGGCGAATTTCTCGAACGCGGCGCTGTTGTACCAGCCGGCCGTGCCCGGCTTCGTTTCGCTGCCGGCGCGCTCGAAGAACACGCCGAGCGTGTCCGCGCCCGAGCCGAATGCGGCCGAGATCCGGGCGGCGAGGCCGTAGCCGGTCGACGCGCCGATCACGAGCACCTTTTTCGGGCCGTTGGCGATCGGGCCGTGCGAAGTCACGTAATCGATCTGTTCCTTGACGTTGGCTTCGCAGCCGACCGGATGAGTCGTCACGCAGATGAAGCCACGCACGCGCGGTTTGATGATCATGGGAGAACCTCTAGTCAGAAAGGCGGGGACGGCCTGAAATCGGAAAAATCCCGCGCATTGTAAAGGAAGCGGCCGATCGCGGGCGGGCACGGCCGGAACGCGCCGGATCGCCCGGTTATTTCTCTCTTGACAGAAATAACTGAAAAAACTAAATTCCCCACCATGGAACTCACACCGATTGCCGAACGATTCATTCTCCACTGGGGCGAAATGGGCTCGCGGTGGGGCGTCAACCGTACTGTGTCGCAGATTCACGCGCTGCTCTACCTGGCCGGACGGCCGGTTGCGGCCGACGAGATCGCCGAGACGCTCAACGTCGCACGCTCCAACGTCAGCACGAGCCTGAAGGAACTGCAGGCGTGGCGGCTCGCGAAGGTCGTGCACGTGCTGGGCGATCGCCGCGACCACTTCGAGACGTCGACCGACATCTGGGAGTTGTTCAAGCTGATCGTCGAAGGGCGACGGCAGCGCGAGATCGAGCCGACGCTCACGGTGCTGCGCGATTGCCTGACGAATCCGGACATCGCGAACGAGAGCCGCGAGACCGAGCAGCGCATTCGCGACACGCTGCAGTTCGTCGAGACGCTCACGACCTGGTCCGACGAAATGCTGCGGCTCAAGCCCGATACGCTGATGAAGGCGCTCGGCATCGGCGCGAAGATCAGCCAGACGGTCAGGCGCAAGCCGTCGAAGTAAGCGGTAACGGCAGAGCGGGCACGCAGCCCGCTTTTTTTGGGATTTTTATTTCTGTCTGTACAGAAATAACTGTAAATAGAGGATGAGCATGAACGCAGTCTTGCCATCGACCTGTTCGCCCGAGCGCACCGGCGCGCGCGGCATGACCGTGCTCGTCTGCGGCGCGAACGGCTTCATCGGGCGGGCGCTGTGCGCGCGGCTCGAAGCCGGCGGGCATCGCGTGTTGCGCGGCGTGCGCCGCGCGGCCGGCCCGCACGACGTCGCGATCGACTTCGCGCAGGACGTCGATCCGCAAGCGTGGCTCGCGCGGCTGAAGGGCGTCGACGTGGTGATCAACGCGGTCGGCATGCTGGCCGATCGACGCGGCGCGACGCTCGATGCCGTGCATCGCGCCGCGCCGTGCGCGCTTTTTACCGCGTGCTGCCTGGCCGGCGTGCGGCGCGTGATCCAGATCTCGGCGCTCGGGGTCGAACGCGGCGACACGCGGTACTTCGCGAGCAAGCAGGCGGCCGACCGCTTCCTGCAGACGCTGCCGATCGACTTCCGCATCGTGCGCCCCGCGCTCGTCTACGGGGCGGCCGGCGCGTCCGCGCGGTTTTTCCGGATGCTCGCGAGCCTGCCCGTGCACATGTTGCCGGCGGGCGGCCATCAACGGCTGCGCCCGGTGCATGTCGACGATCTCGCCGAAGTCGTGGCGCGACTCGTCGTACAGCCGGGCGATTCGCGGGCGGCCGACAGCCGGGTGATCGACGTGGTCGGCAGCGACGAAGTCGAATACCGCGAGATGCTGGCCGGCTACCGCGCCGCGCTCGGATTTCCGCCGGCGGCCCGCGTGACGCTGCCGGGCCCGTTGGTCGGCGCGGCGGCCGCACTGCTCGGCACGCTGCCGGGGGCGATGCTGACGCGCGACACGTGGACGATGCTGCGCGGCGGGAACACCGGCGACCCGGCGGCCGCCACCGCCATGCTGGGCCGGCCGCCGCGCGGCCTCGGCAGCTTCATCGGCGCGGAAGCCGGCGCATTGCGCCGCGACGCGCTCGCGATGTGGCGGCGCCCGTTGCTGCTGGGCGCACTCGCGATCGTATGGATCTGGACGGCGATCGCCAGCGCATTCATCCATCCGCTGCGCGCGAGCCTCGCGCTGCTTGCGGCTGCGCACCTGACGGGCCTGCCCGCGCTGATCGCGCTTTACGCGGCCAGCGTGCTGGATTTCGCGTTCGGCATCGCGACCGTCGTCGCGCCGTCGCGGCGCCTGTGGGCTGCGCAGGCGGCGCTGATCGTCGCGTACTCGGCGGTCATCGCAGTCACGATGCCCGGCCTGCTGGCCGAACCGTTCGGCCCCGTGCTGAAGAACGTGCCGATCCTCGCCATCCTGTTGATCCTCTATTCAGAAGAAGAACACGCATGAATACCTATCTCGTCATCAAGGCGCTTCACATCCTGTCTTCGGTGCTGCTGGTCGGCACGGGGTTCGGCACCGCGTTCTACCTGTTCTTCGCGAACCGCACGCGGTCGGTGCCCGCGATCGCGGCCGTGTCGCGGCTCGTGGTGCGCGCGGACTGGTGGTTCACGACGCCGGCCGTGATCTTCCAGCCGGCGTCCGGGCTGTGGCTCGCGCATACGGCCGGCTGGCCGTGGCATACGCCGTGGCTGCTCGCGTCGATCGTGCTGTATGCGGTCGCCGGTGCGTGCTGGCTGCCGGTCGTGTGGCTGCAGCTCGAACTTGCATCGATGGCGAAGCTCGCGCACGCGAACGGCGATGCCGCGTTGCCCGAGCGCTACTGGCGCTATGCGAAGCGCTGGGAACTGCTCGGTTATCCGGCGTTCTTCGCGATGCTGACCGTGTACTTCCTGATGGTGGTCAAGCCGATGTAAGCCTGTCGCCGTCGCGCGGGAGCGGCGGCGTACGCGGGACAGCAGTCAATCGATCGATTCATGATGCTTGCAATAACAAGAAGGAGTGCGAAGCATGAATGCCAATGAATTGGTGCTGTACTTCGACGGGCGATGTCCGTTATGCGTCGCGGAAATCCGGCGTCTCGGCGCGCGGGACGCGCGACACCGGCTGGCGTTCGTCGATATCGCCACGCCGGGTTTCGATCCGGCGCCACTGGGCGTCGACCTGCCCGCGCTGAATCGCGAACTGCATGCGCGCCTGCCCGACGGACGCATGCTGACCGGCGTCGACGGCATCGCGGTCGCCCATGCGCTGGTTGGGCGTCGCTGGTTCGCCTGGCTGCTTCGCGTGCCGACGATGCGTGCCGTGTTCGCGCCGCTGTATCGCCGCCTCGCACGCAACCGGTACGCGGTATCGCGCTGGCTCGGGTATCGCGCAGAAGCCTGCTGTGAAGGCGACGTGTGCGGCATCGGCAGGAACGCCGAAAGCGTGGCGGTGAATCGCGCGCCGCGCGACACCCCACGCCGCATCGTCGTGCGCTGGATGTACGCAGCCGCAATCGCGCACCTGCTCGTCGGCGTGGTGATCCCGTGGATTGCCGGCGCGCCGTGGCTCGACGCCTATCACCGCGACATCGAGTGGCATTTCTGGACGGGAGCCGCGCCCGAAGCCGCGCGCGCCCAGCAGGTCTGGTGGATGTCGCTGCTCGGCGCGACGGTGCAGTGCGCGTCGGTCTGGATGCTCGCGCTCGTCCATCTCGGCAACCGGCTGCGGAAACGGGAAGTGTGGGGCTGGCTGCTGGCCGGCCTGTCGATCTGGGCGCCGCAGGACATGCTGTTGTCGTGGCAGGCGCAGGCGTGGGGGCACGTGGCGATCGACGTTGCCGCACTCGTCGCGATGGCGCCGCCGCTCGTCTGGCTTTGGAGGAGGGATGCCGCATGAATACGTTGCCTGCTTTCGACTGGGCGCTCAACCTGCTGATCGTGCAGGGCGCGATGGGCGCATTCGACACGCTTTATCACCACGAACTCACGCAGGACCTGCCGCACAGCCCGCGCGCGCGGCTCGAGCTGGCGATTCACGCGGTGCGGTCCGTGCTGTACGGCCTCGTGTTCGCGTCGATTGCGAACGTCGCGTTTCACGGCGCGTGGGTCGCGGCGCTCGCGACGGTCGTGCTCGTCGAAGTGGTGCTGACGTTGTGGGATTTCGTCGTCGAGGACCAGAGCCGCAAGCTGCCGGCGACCGAGCGCGTGCTGCATACGCTGCTGGCCGTCAACGGCGGTGCGTTGTTCGGGATGATCGCGATGCAACTCGCCGTGTGGGCGCACGAGCCGACCGCGCTGCACGCGATCGACGTCGGCTGGCGCGGCTGGCTGCTCAGCCTGTTTGCCGTCGGCGTGACGGTGTCGGGCGTGCGCGACGGGATCGCCGCATACCGCATCGCGCCACGCGCGCCGGCCGCCAACCCGTTCGCCGGGCAGCGGCCGGGCAATGTACTCGTTACCGGCGGGACCGGCTTCATCGGCGAAACGCTCGTGAACCAGTTGCTCGATGCCGGGCATACGGTCACGTTGCTGGCGCGCGATCCGTTGCGCGCGGCTTACCTGTTTCAAGGCCGCGTGCGCAGCGTGACGTCGGTCGAGCAGCTGCAGCCGCACGAGCGCTTCGACACGGTCGTCAATCTCGCCGGCGCGCCGGTGCTGGGCGCACGCTGGAGCAAGCGCCGGCAGGCGCTGCTGCTCGCCAGCCGCGTCGGCGTCACGCAGGCGCTGATGCGCTGGGTCGAGACCGCCGAGGTCAAGCCGCGCACGTGGATCCAGGCGTCGGCGATCGGCTACTACGGCGTGCGGCCGGGCGACGAACGGCTCGACGAGAGCAGCAGTACCGGCACCGGCTTCATGTCCGAGCTGTGCCGGCAGTGGGAGCAGTCCGTACAACCGCTCGAGCGCCACGGCGTGCGCGCGGTGGTGCTGCGGCTGGGCATCGTGTTCGGCCCGGGCGGCGCGTTACGCCCGATGTTGCTGCCGCATTACGTCGGGCTGGGTGGACGATTCGGCGACGGCGCGCAGGTGATGAGCTGGATTCACCGCGACGACGTGCTGCGGATCGTCGCGCGGGCGATGTCCAATGCGGGCATGCATGGCGTCTACAACGCGGTCGCACCGGTGCCGCTGACCCAGCGCGCGTTCGTGCAGGTCGTGACGAAGGTGCTGCGCCGCCCGGCGTTTCTGCACGTGCCGGCCGCGCCGCTGCGCGCCGCGATGGGCGAGATGGCCGAGCTGCTGCTGGACGGGCAGCGCGTGGTGCCGGCACGACTGCATCAGGACGGATTCATGTTCCGCTTCCCGACGGCCGAGCACGCGCTGCGCGACCTGACGAATCGGCCGCACACCGATTTCGCGCCCGCGGTCTGCCGTTTCCCGCGAGGTCGTGTATAAATTCGGCGTGAACGCGTTCGGCGTGTGCCGTGCGCGCCGAACGCTCCGCACCCGACCTCACAAGGAGACTGCATGCTGCACGTCCTCGGCAAGATTCCGTCCATCAACGTTCGCAAGGTGCTGTGGTTGTGCACCGAACTGAACCTGCCGTTCGAACAGGAAGACTGGGGCGCGGGCTTCCGCACGACCCACGATCCGGCCTACCTCGCGCTGAATCCGAACGCGCTCGTGCCCGTCATCAAGGATGACGATTTCGTGCTGTGGGAATCGAACACGATCATCCGCTACCTCGCGAACCGCTACGGCGGCGATGCGCTGTATCCGGCCGAGCCGCAGGCGCGTGCGCGCGTCGACCAGTGGATCGACTGGCAGGGCTCGGACCTGAACCGCTCGTGGGTCGGCGCATTCCTCGGCCTCGTGCGCAAGTCGCCCGACCACCAGGATCCGGACGGCATCGCGCGGTCGATCGCGGGCTGGACGACGCACATGCGCGTGCTGAATGCGCAACTCGAAAAGACCGGCGCGTACGTGGCCGGCAACACGTTCACGCTGGCGGATATCCCGATCGGTTTGTCGGTGAACCGCTGGTTCGGCACGCCGTTCGAGCATCCGGACCTGCCGGCGGTGTCGCGCTACATCGAACGCCTCGCGACACGCGAAGGGTTCAAGCAGTACGCGGGCAGCGCGAATCCGTAAGGTAGCGCTTGAAGCGGCGGCGCTACTGCCGCCGCCGCATCGCGTCCAGCGGGCAAGCGCCCGTCGTCACGCACCGGGCGCCGGCATCGCGTCGAGCACGCGCGCGAGAAACGCCTCGTGATTCCACGCGGCTTCCGGCCGCGACAGCCCGAGCCGCACGACCACCAGCTCGCGGCTCGGCACCACGCTCACGAACTGGCCTTCATGGCCGACCGCATGAAACGCATCGGCCGGCATCGCGCGGGCATTCGGATCGCGATCGTTGAACGGCTCCGGCACCTTCACCCACAGCTGCGCGCCGAATTCCTGCCGCGTCGACTGCGGCGTCGCGCGCGTCAGGTAGCGCACCCAGCCTGCCGGCAGCAGCCGCTGCCCGTTCCACACGCCGTCCTGCAGCAGAAGCTGCCCGAAGCGCGCCCAGTCGCGTGCGTTCGCATACATGTACGACGCGCTGACGAGCGTGCCGGACGCATCGGGCTCGAACACCGCGCTGCGCATCCCGAGCGGCGCGAACAGCGCGCTGCGCGGAAACGCGAGGTAGTCGGCGTCGCTGCCGCCCAGCGCTTCGCGCATCACGCGCGCGACGATCGCGCTCGTGCCGCTCGAGTACGACCACTGTGCGCCGGGCGTCGCGACAAGCGGCTTCGCCGACGCGAACCGCGCGGTATCGGGCTGCGTGAACAGCATCACCGCGACGTCGGACAGCGGGTCGTCGTAGTCCTCGTTGAATTGCAGGCCGCTCGTCATCCGCAGCAGCGCGTCGAGCGTGATGGCCGCGCGCGGATCGCCGCTGCCGCGCCATTCGGGCAGCAGCGCCGACGCGTCCGGCGACAGCTTGTGCCGTGCGACCAGCGTGCCGACCAGCGCGGCCGTCACGGTTTTCGTCATCGACCAGCCGGGCAGCGGCGTGTCGGCCGTGAAGCCGGGCGCATAGCGTTCGGCGATCACCTGGCCGCGCCACATCACCACGACCGCGCGCGTGCGCCGCGGTCGCGCCGGATCGGGTTCGTCGAACGCGCGGTCGAGCGCGGTCTGCAGCTTGCGTGCGTCGATGCCGGCGGGCGGCGTGGCCGGTGCGGGTGGGTCGGGCGGTGCGACCGGCGGATCGGGGAGGGCCGGCAACGCGGCCGGCAAGGTGGCCGCCGCCGCACCGGTCGGGGCCCCGAGTGCGAGCGTGCAGCCGAGCCCGGGCCGGAAGTCGGCTTCGCGTTCGGCGAAGCCGGCGAAGGTCGCTACCGCGCGATGATGGTCGGGATCGAGCGACGGGCGTACCAGTTTCAGCAGCGGATGGACGCCGGCCATGATGTCGACGTCGATCACGGACGCGGCCGGGCGGCCCGACACGAACACGCCCGAGCACAGCGCCTTGGCCGCATAGCCGGTCGCGATCGGCGCGAGCCGGGACAGCATGTAGCCGGTGTAGCCGATCGCGGCGACGAGCGCGAGCGCGACACCGCGCAGAATCAGCTTCTTGAGGGGGATCGTCATGCGCGAGCGTCCTCGGTGGCGTGCCGGCCGGCAACGATGCGGCAGTGTCGCAGGTTCGGGCGATGCGTTGCAATCGCGGCTGCGTGACGCGTGACGACGGCCGCATACAGGCGCGTTGCCGCCCGCTCGACGATTCGGCACGCGTCGCGCGAGTTGATATCGGGCCGGCCGTCGGCCGATAATCGTCCGGCATTGCTGTCCCAGTCCCCCTGTCCAATCGAGATCGGAAAACGCCATGTCCTACGACAACAACAACCCGTTCGCCAAAATCCTGCGCGGCGAACTGCCGTGCGTAAAGGTCGCCGAAGACGACGCGACGCTCGCGATCATGGATCTGATGCCGCAGGCCGACGGTCACGTGCTCGTGATCCCGAAGGAGCCGGCCGCGCAGATCTTCGAGCTGTCCGGCGATGCGGCCGCGGCCGGCATCCGCATGACGCAGCGCGTCGCGGCGGCGGTGCGCGCGGCGCTCGAGCCGGATGGCGTGTTCATCGGCCAGTTCAACGGCGCGGCCGCCGGCCAGACGGTCCCGCACGTGCATTTCCACGTGATTCCGCGCTGGGAAGGCGCGGAGCTGCGAATGCACGCGCGCGACATCGCCGACGCCGCGACGCTCGAAGCGCTCGCGCAGCGCATTCGCGCCCGCTTCGTGTAACAACCCGTCCGCACCCGGTGCAGCGGCCTTCCACCGGCCGGCCGCTGCGCCGCCAGAGCCCGTTTCAGCGGTCACACCAGGTAACACGTGTAACCGCCCGGGAAACTCGGCCGGCCGGGCCCGGCGCTAGACTCCGCGCATTGTTTCATCGAGCGACAGGAGGGGCGGATCGCCTCTTCGTGCCGGCCGTCGCGTGGTGCGGCGACACGCGGCGGCGCGGTCTTCGCGAGATGCCGTTCGTCTTTCGCGCCGGGAACCGAGCCATGTCCAGACTTCTCATCACGCTTGCCCTGATCGGCGGCCTGTCCGGCTGCTATGTCGCGCCGCCGTACGGCTACGCGCCCGCGCCGGCCTACTACGGCTATGCCCCCGCGTATTACGCGCCGCCCGTCACCGTCGGCATCGGCGGCCACTTCCACATCCGCTGATCCGTCGCAGCACGCCGGCCGCGGCCATACCGGCCCGGTCGGCTGCCGTTGGCCGGACGATGCCCGCGCGTTCGCGCGCCGCATCACGGTGCTGCACGGCGCGCGGGCTGCGCGGTTCCTATACTTCACAGGAATGCGTATCCCCGCGAGGCCGTCATGACAGCCACCCGCAAGGTCATCGTTCTGTCGAGCCTGTCCACGCTCGTCTATCTCGGGCTCGCCGTGCTCGGCATCGGCGGGTTCGCTGCATTCTTCTCGCATCCCCAGCTGACCGTCGTCGCGCTCGCGACGCTCGCGATGGCCGTCGCCGCGCTGTTCACCGAAGGCAACCTGAGTAGCGGCGAGCGCGAGCGTCGCGACAACCGCTGGGTGCTCGCGGCGTTCGCGGTGAGCGGCTTCCTGCTCGCGTACCTGCCCGCGCTGACCGACCGGCTCGACGTCTGGACCTTCGGCGGCGACACGGTGCGCTGGATCGGCGTCGCGCTGTACCTCGTGGGCGGCGTGCTGCGGATGTGGCCCGTGTTCGTGCTCGGCAAGCGCTTCAGCGGGCTCGTCGCGATCCAGCCAGGCCATACGCTCGTGACCGGCGGCATCTACAGCCGCATCCGCAATCCCAGCTATCTGGGCCTGGTCGTCAATTCGTTCGGCTGGGCGCTGGCATTCCGCTCGGGCGTCGGCGTGCTGCTGGTCGTGCTGACGCTCGTGCCGCTCGTCGCGCGAATTCGCTCGGAGGAGGCATTGCTGCGCTCGCAATTCGGCGCCGAGTACGACGCGTACTGCGCGCGGACGTGGCGGTTGCTGCCCGGCGTGTACTGACCCTCGTCGTCTTCCCCCTGATCGTCGTTCGGCGGCCCGCGCGCGGCATGTACGGATGTGTTGCCACGTGTGTCTCGAATGTGCGGCCGCATGCATCGCCGGCCTGTCGCGATGCGGGGCCGGAACCGTGCCGAAGCCAATACCGGCAAGGGTTTCAGGCGGATTCGGCGGGCCCGCTTATCGTCTGTTATTCGTAAACAACTTGTTACCACAATGTCCACGGCAGGAATGCGGGACCGGTGCTATTCTTCGCCGCAAGCTCGTTGAAATGAATTGGTCCGCGGTTCGGCACAATGCCTGGCCCGACGTCGATCGATTCAGATCGTCGTACCGAGCGGACCTCGATAACCAGAATTGCGAACAAGGAAGAATACGGGAATGTGGAAGAAAATCGCCCCCGCTCTCGTCGTCGCCGCGTTGACCGGCGCGACTGCACTGCCGGCAATGGCCGGTGACTTGAACAACGCGCTCGGCGGCGCGCTCGGCGGGGTTGCCGGCGCAGCGGTCGGCGGCGCGGTCGGCGGCAGCACGGGCTCCGTCATCGGTGGCGCGATCGGCGGCGGCGCCGGCGGCGCGGTGACGTCGAACCGTCGCGAGCGCACCGGCGCGATCATCGGCGGCGCCCTCGGCGGCGGCGCGGGTACCGCGGCAGGCAACGCGATGGGCGGCCGCACGGGCGGCCTGCTGGGCGCGGCCGTCGGCGGCGGCGCCGGCGCGGCACTCGGCGGCAACATGTCGCGCAGCTCGTACGATCGCGATCACGGCGACCGCGGCTACCATCGCCGCAAGCATCGCCACCACCGCGACTGGGACTGATCGCCGCTGGCGCAGCCCGGTGCGCGACCCGCGCACCGGCGCGCCGACGGCGTCGGCATCCCGACGCGAGCCTCAGCCCGGCACTCTGCCGGGCCGCTTCGCCGGCCGGACCGGCGATTCTCCTCCGGCTTCATCAGCCGCTGCCATGTGCCCGATCGACGGGCCGGCAATCCTCCTTCCGCTGTTTTCTCCGTTTCTCGACGGCACCCGTTGCCGCGTCCGAACGTGCGCGGGCAGGGTCGGCCGAATGCCGTCCACTTTTCCTTCGACACGTCGGCTCGTTCTGACGTGACCGCATCCCGTGACCATGCCGTAGCGATCAACTGCCGCGCACGTATCGACTGCCTTCGATCCGCGTAATGGGATGCATCGAGACCGGCGCTTTGCCCGCTGCGTTGTCGTGGACGGACCCATCGCGCGAGCGTTCGCAACCGTCAGGATTTCCCCGATAGCCGGCGCGCCCGGCAACGCTTCCCCACCGCACATCGCGGGCGCTGCTGGGTAGTGGGAAATCGAATGCATGTCATCGCAACATTTAATTGGTCGATCGAGATCGACTTCGCTATCGTCGGCGATGCTCGCGTACCGAGTCGAACCGTGCCGCCATCCGCGCCTCGCTGCCTGATCGCGAGGGCCGCGGCCTGACCGCCGGCCCGACCATCCGGGCCGCCGCGTCCGCTCGACGGACGGACCCGATGCGAAGCCTGGCCGACCGACCGAAGGCGCATGCGCTTTCAAGCCACCCCGGCAACGACGTCCCGCCGTCGTCTGCGCGTTTCACGCGCAGGCGAACCGCCCGATGCCGTTTGCGCCCGGGGCCGGACCAACCCATTGCCTGGATGCACTATGTCTAAGACAACGTATTACGCGCCGCATGGCGGCCACCCGCCGCAGACGGATCTGCTGACCGATCGCGCGATGTTCACCGAGGCGTATGCGGTGATCCCGAAGGGGGTGATGCGCGACATCGTCACGAGCTGGCTGCCGTTCTGGACCCACACGCGCCTGTGGGTGATCGCGCGCCCGCTGTCGGGTTTCGCGGAAACCTTCTCGCAGTACATCGTCGAAGTGAATCCGGGCGGCGGCAGCGACAAGCCCGAGCAGGACAAGCACGCCGAAGCCGTGCTGTTCGTCGTCGAAGGCGAAGCGGAGCTGACGCTGCAGGGCAAGCAGCACACGCTGAAACCGGGTGGTTACGCATTCATTCCGCCGGGCGCGGACTGGACGCTGCACAACGTCAGCGATGCCGCGGTGCGTTTCCACTGGATCCGCAAGCACTATCAAGCGGTCGACGGCATTCCGCTGCCGGACGCGTTCGTGACGAACGAGCAGGACGTCGAGCCGATCCCGATGCCTGGCACCAACGGCGCATGGGTGACGACGCGCTTCGTCGACATGAGCGACATGCGTCACGACATGCACGTGAACATCGTGACGTTCGAGCCGGGCGGCGTGATTCCGTTCGCCGAAACGCACGTGATGGAGCACGGCCTGTACGTGCTGGAAGGCAAGGCCGTTTATCGACTGAACCAGGACTGGGTCGAGGTGGAAGCCGGCGACTTCATGTGGCTGCGCGCGTTCTGCCCGCAGGCATGCTATTCGGGCGGGCCTGGGCGGTTCCGTTATCTGCTGTACAAGGATGTGAACCGTCACATGAATCTGACGCTGAACCCGGCGCGCTGAAGCGCGGCGCAGGTCGGATATGAAAGCCCGTCGGTGTTTGCCGGCGGGTTTTTTTCGGGTTCAGCGTAGGTTCAGACAGTCAGCGGATAGGCTGTCCGACAACCCGAGCCCACACCGCCCGAAGGCGTCGCGCGCGGTCTTCGAAGAGATATGAGGCCGCAAGCGCCAAGAGACCCGAAATCGCACCCGTCACGATGTGCTCGACGTAGGGGATGCGGTAATGACTCGTGTGCGAGTAGGCATCGCCCAACGTCGTCAGCACGCCAACGATCAGCGCATTGCCGTATCGATGCGCGTAGAGTTTCGAGACAGGCGTGAAAGTCAGAAGTATCGCCAGGAGCCCGGTCAGCAGACCCGTATGAAAGGCGATGGTCCAGTGGGCAACGCTCATGACGTTTCCCCAGCTCCCGGGCATGCAGGTCATGCACGCGCTGGTCGGCTGCCAGAAGCGCTGGATAAACAGTCGGACGCGGTGCTTCCACTCGGTTGACATGATGCGTTTCCATCAATGCCGTCGTCACGGTCGGCGTCACTACACGTAAACGGGTCGGCTGTGCGCCGTAGAGGGCGGGCAATCGCCTCGATATCGGGGAATACTACTCCACGATCGGGCGGCTGCTGTTTCGAGCGAGGCCAGGGTCGACGCTTGCGTCTATCGGTGCGCTTGCGCACGAAATCGACGGCTGGCGCCTCTGAAGCGACAGTGGCGGATACCCAATGCGGACATTCACCTGCCCCATCGATCGTTGAGCAACGTATGACACAATTATCTTTTGGGGCGGACGGCGACATTGTGTGAAAAATACTCAAGCTGCGGCCAACATTGCTCAAACCGGCCGGTTAGGGACGGCCTTTCCTGCAGAGCTTCGCTCCGACGTGACCGTCGTCACGGATTTGATTCGGCCCAGCGCAGCGAGTCATCCCGGATCGTCAGTCATTGTTCGAGGTGAATCACTCAATATCCCATATCGAATCCACCACGATTGCGACGACACGCTATTTGCTCGACTGAACGAGGTTCAGGCGGCGATCTATGCGTGTGTGTTGACGAGACACCTCGACGGACATGTACGTCAGCGCCATATCGAGCGGCTGGTCACGTCATCCGAACCTTGGATTGCGCCGTTCGTCGTGCACCTCTCCGGTGAGTATGTCATTGAAATCCTCGCCACGATCGAAGCGAACTTGCCGTTCATGGACCAGAGCGTTTACGGAGCGTTCTTCCGGGACAACCCGGCGTTCTTGAGCCGAACGCACGATCGCATGATCAGTTATTGGGACTGCTACTATCGCTGGCGATACAAGCGGACACTCGATTACGTTGGATTCCGGATATTTGAGCGATTCCGCGAATGGTGTGCTTGCGCCTAGCGACGGGCAAAGATCCAGTTATGGCCTAGGCGACAATCTGGTGTCGGCATTGGCGTGTCCGCCGCATCGTTCATCCCGACGCACGCGGCGAGCGTACTCAAGCCATTGTGGAAATACGGCTACATTCATCGGCTCGGCTCGCCCATGCGATTTGTCTCACAAACCGAAATTGCCGAGAAGTGCTCCTAACCCGCTTATGGCCGGTAAAGAGACGTCGGAGTTTAACGAGAAAGCACCTGAGTGATGTACTCTCGCACCCCGTCGTTGGGCTCTGCGCGGAGGGCGTCATTGAGTGTCGCCTCGGCGGCCGTCGGCCATCTCTCCTTGCCCGCAGAAATCCGCGATGGGCTGTTTTCATGGTCGATGCGCATTGCTACAGCCCGAGCACACCCGCCGCGAGCATCGCAACCTGCAGCCGCGTATCGGCCGGCAGATCGTCCTCCATCAACCACACCGCCGACAACCCGGCCCACGCGAGTATCCACTTCAACAACCGTCGCCGTTCGAGCCGCGCCGCATCGGCCACGATCACGACACGCCGCTCGAAACATACCGGATCGACCGCGATGTCATGCGCAGGGTTACAGAACAGATTCGCGTAATCGAACGTGCGCTCGCCGCGCAGTCCTTTCGGATCAATCGCGCGCCAGCCGCGATCGCCGAAATGAAGGATGTTGTCGTGGTGAATGTCGCCGTGCAGCACGACTTCGTCGACGGATGGCCCCGCCAGCAACTGACGAGCGACCGCCGCCGAACGGCGCAGCGCATCATTGTCGGCATCGTTCGACAGCAACGCGTAGAACCAGTCATGCAGCGGCACGGCCGGCGGCACCTGCGGCGCACGATGCGCGTGCAGCCGCGTGACGACGTCGCACGCGATGCACATCGTGTCGTCGTCGTGGCCCGCAGCCGACAACGCGGCGAGCGTCGGCGCCGGTTGTGCGCGTTCGAGCAGGATCGCGTCGCCGTCGTGCTGCCACACTTGCGCAGCGCCTTGCCCGTCCCACCAGGTCATCAGCGCATTGCCGCGCCGCTCTTCGTCGCAAGTGGCGACTTTCAGCATCGCGGGCCGCGCGTGCCAGACGACCGGCAGCAGGCCGCCGCTTGCGGTCAGGATTGGGCCGCCGTCGGGGACGAGGCCCCACAGGTCGAGGTATCGATCGAACATCCGACGATGGTACAAGCGAACCGGTTCACGCGCCCGGCGCGCTCGTCGCGACGAATGCCGCAAACCCGCATACACGGTGCGAGCGGGCTCCAAAGCGCTTTCCTAAATAAAATTTAGCCAGCCAAACTTTGGCTAAAGAATGTTCCGGTTTCATGCCATCCCTTCGACAATGCGCGCCTTTCGTGACCGATCGGCGCCTGTCTCGCGCCGGTCGTCGCGGCACTGAAGAAGGAGCTCGACATGACCGACCCCACCGCCAATCCGCCTCCGCCGCCCGCGCCGCCCTCCACACCGCCGCGCCGCCGCCGCGTATGGCGCACGCTCGCGGGCGCGCTGCTCGGCCTGACGCTCGCATGCGCGGGCATCGGCGCCTGGACGATCGATCGCATCTGGACGCAGCTGCCGTCCGTCGAGCACCTGGCCGTCTATCGTCCCGCGCTGCCGCTGCGGATCTTCTCGCGCGACGGCGATCTGCTGGCCGAATACGGCGTCGAGCGGCGCGAGTTCGTGCCGCTCGAACGCATCCCGCCGCTGATGCGCCACGCGCTGCTCGCGGCCGAGGACGCAAAGTTCTACGAGCACGGCCCGGTCGATGTCGGCGGCCTCGCGCGCGCGACGTTCGCGAACGTCGTGACCGGCCAGCCGGGGCAGGGCGGCAGCACGATCACGATGCAGGTCGCGCGCAACTTCTACCTGACGCGCGACAAGGTGCTGAGCCGCAAGCTCGCCGAGATCCTGATGGCGGCCAAGCTCGAACGCGCATACAGCAAGAACAAGCTGCTCGAGCTGTACATGAACGAGATCTATCTGGGCGAGCGCGCATACGGCTTCGCGGCCGCCGCGCACGTGTACTTCGGCAAGCCGCTCGACGCGTTGAGCGCGGGCGAGGCGGCCGTACTCGCCGGGCTGCCGAAGGCGCCGTCCGCGTTCAACCCGGTCGTCAACCCTGCGCGCGCGACCGCACGGCGCAACTACGTGCTCGGCCGGATGCATGCGCTCGGCCAGCTCGACGATGCGGCGTATCGCGCGGCCGTCGACGCGCCGATCGCGCTGGCGACCACGCCGCCGCCGGGGATCATCGCGGCGCCGTACGTCGCCGAGCGGGCGCGCCGGATGATGGTCGAGCGGTTTCATGACGACGCGTACACGCTCGGCCTCGACGTGACGACGACGATCTCGATGCGCGACCAGCGCGCCGCCGAGGCCGCGCTCGATCGCACGTTGAGCCGCCAGTCGCGCGCGACACGCGATGCGCGCAACGGCCTCGAAGGCGCGCTCGTGTCGCTCGATGCGGCCACCGGCGACATGCTCGCGCTGGTCGGCGGCGCGGATTTCAATCGCAACGTGTTCGACCATGCGCTGCAGGCGTATCGGCAGCCGGGGTCGAGCTTCAAGCCGTTCGTCTATTCGGCGGCGCTGGAGAAGGGCTACTTCCCCGGCGTGCTCGTCGACGATACGCAGCGCACGCTCACGCACGCGGAAACCGGCGCGCGGCCGTGGCGTCCGCGCAATTTCGGCAATCGCTACGAAGGCTTCATCCCGGTGCGGCGCGGGCTCGTGCGCTCGAAGAACCTGGTCGCGGTCAGCCTGATGCAGGCCACCGACGCGCGCTACGTGCAGCAGCATGCGGTGCATTTCGGCTTCGACGCGCAGCGCAATCCGGCGTCGCTGCCGCTCGCGCTCGGCGCGGGCGCCGTGACGCCGCTCGAACTCGCGAGCGCGTACAGCGTGTTCGCGAACGGCGGCACGCGGATGGAGCCGCGCCTGATCCTGTCGGTGAAGCAGCGTCACGGCGGCGCGATGTACGAGGCGACCGTGCCGGCAGGCGAGCGGGTCGTGTCGGCGCGCAATGCGTTCGTGATGGACAGCATGCTGCGCGACGTCGTGCGCGCCGGCACCGCGCGCGGCGCGCTCGCGCTCAGGCGCGACGACGCGGCCGGCAAGACGGGCACGTCGAACGGGTCGAAGGACGTATGGTTCGCCGGCTATTCGTCGGGCATCGTCGCGGTCGCGTGGCTCGGCTACGACACGCCGCGCCCGATGGGGCGCGCGACCGGCGCGACGCTTGCGCTGCCGGTCTGGCTCGACTACATGAAGACGGCCGTCGACGGGCGCACGCCGGTCGATGCGACGCCGCCGCAGGACGTCGCGCTGGTCGACGGCGATTTCGTCTACGCCGAATACACGCGCGGCACGTGTACGGCCGACGTGCCGGTGTATATCCGCAGCCGCTTTGCGTGCGGCGGCGCGGCGGCCGTCGATGCGTCGGATGCGTCCGATGCACCGGCCGGCGACGGCAAGCGCGGCGAACCGATGCCGGCCGCCGTCGATGCGGCCGAGCGCGAACGCGTGCTCGACCTGTTCCGGACCGACGACTGACGCGCACGATGCATACGCTCTATCTGATTGCGATCGTCGCGGAAGCGATGTCGGGGGCGCTGATGGGCATGCGTCGCGGGATGGACCGCTTCGGGCTCGCGCTCGTCGGCGCGGTGACGGCACTCGGCGGCGGCACCGTGCGCGACGTGCTGCTCGGCCACTATCCGCTCGGCTGGATCGCGCATCCCGAATACCTGGTGATCACGCTCGTCGCGGCGACCGTCGCGTCGTGGGCGGCCCGGCACGTCGCGCGGATGAAGACGCTGTTCGTCACCGTCGACGCGATCGGCCTCGCGGCGTTCACGATCATCGGCTGCGACATCGGCGCGTCGACCGGCACGGCGCCGATCATCGTCGTTCTGGCCGGCGCCATCACGGGCGTGTGCGGCGGGATGCTGCGCGATTTACTCTGCAACGAGATGCCGCTGATCCTGCGCGAGGAACTGTATGCGAGCGTCGCGTTCGTCACGGGCGCGCTGTATGTCGGGGTGCAGCATGTCGGCATCGACGCGGGATTCGCGACGCTCGTCGCGCTGGCGGCCGGCTTCTCGATGCGAATGCTCGCGGTGCGGCTCGGCTGGAAGATGCGGAGCTTCGGCGCGGCGGATGTCGAGCGTTGAGCGCTCGCGCCGGAGGTTGCCGCGCCGGCGCTCAGTCCGGCTGCATCAGCTGAAAGACGTTCCCTTCCGGATCGACGCCGTCGACCATCCGGTACGGAAAGCCGTCGTAGCGCTTCAGATCGCGCACGGTCACGCCGTCGCGGGCGAGCCGGTCGCGATACGTGTCGATATCGGCGTCGATCGTGAATACGAGTTTCACGTTGCTGGTGGCTGCGTGCGCGTTCGTGTTTGCGAATGCGACCGCATCACGGAACGCCGGCCCGGCCCGATGCAGCGCAAGTTCAATTGCGCCTGCGTCCAACACGGCCCATTCGCCGTCGATCTCCTCGATGACGGGCAGCGCGAAATAGCGTTGATAGAACGCCTTCAGCAACGCGACGTCGCGGACGTACAGGATGATGCGGGTCATCGGAAGCGGCACGGAGGTTTCCTCGAAAGGGGCAGACGAACAATATCGAGCGAACGCCGCCGCTGACGGCAGCGCACGACGCTACGATCATGGGACACACGCCCGCGCTACGCGGGCACCATCACCGGCGGCGTCCCGTCGCCGGTTTCCACCATCTTCACCGCGAAACCGTAGCACAGCGCGATGTGGGCCGGCGTCATCACGTCGCGCGGTGCACCCTGCGCGACGATCGTGCCGTCGGCGAGCATCGCGATCGTGTCCGCATGTCGCGCGGCGAGGTTCGGATCGTGGACGATCGCGAGCACGCCGAGCTGCCATTCGCGCGCGACGGCGCGCACGGTATCGAGCAGCCGGTGCTGGTGCGCAAGATCGAGCGCGGCGGTCGGCTCGTCGAGCAGCAGATAGCGCGGGCCGGGTTCCGTCGCGTCGTGGTCCGGCCACAGCTGCGCGAGGACGCGGGCGAACTGCACGCGTGCGAGCTCGCCGCCGGACAGCGTCGTGACGTCGCGGCCGACGAGCGCATCGGCGCCCGCGCGTTCGAGCGCGCGCCACGCGATGTCGCGATCGCGATGTGACGTGGCGCCGCTGCGCCGCGCATGCGGATAGCGGCCGAGCAGCACGATTTCGTCGACGCTGAACGGGAACGCGGGCTGCGCGGCCTGCGGCAGCACCGCGCGCAGGCACGCGAGCCGCGGCGCATCGATGCGCGCGAGCGGTTCGCCGTTCAGCGTGACGTCGCCCGTCACGCGCACGCCGTTCGGCGCGACGCTGCCGGTCAGCTCGCCGGCGAAGGTTTTCAGCAGCGTGCTCTTGCCCGCGCCGTTGCGGCCGAGCAGCGCGGTCACGCGGCCGGGTTCGATCGACAGCGACAGGTCGCGCAGGATCGTGTCGTGCCGGCGGGCGACGTCGAGGTGATGGGCGGTCAGCATGGTCGTCGTGAAGAAGGGATTAGCCGCCGAGCGCGCCGCGGTTCTTCCACAGCAGCGCGAGGAAGAACGGCGCGCCGAGCAGCGCGGTCAGCACGCCGAGCGGAATGTCGGCGGGCGCGGCGACGGTGCGCGCGGCGAGATCGGCCGCGAGCGTCAGCAACGCGCCGAGCAACGCGGCGCCGGGCAGTACGATGCGCTGGTCGGGGCCGCACGCGAGGCGCACGCAATGCGGCGCGACGAGCCCGATGAAGCCGATGATGCCCGCGCACGACACGAGTGCGCCGACCGCGAGCGCGACCGCGACGAGCACGCGCCGCTTCAGTCGCTGCACGGGCACGCCGAGATGCAGCGCTTCGGTTTCGCCGAGTTGCAGCGCGTTCAGCGCATCGCGTTCGCGCACGAGCAGCATGCAGCCGAGCGCGACGCACGGCGCGACGGCCGCGAGCGTCGACCATTGCGCGCCGCCGAGGCTGCCGAGGCTCCAGAAGGTCAGCGAGCGCAGCTGCGCGTCGTCGGCGACGAACGTGAGCAGCCCGATCGCCGCGCCGGCCAGCGCATTGATCGCGATGCCGGCGAGCAGCAGCAGCGGCAGCGCGAGCCGGCCGCGCGACGCGGCCAGCCGGTAGACGAGCGCCGCGACCGCGAGGCCGCCCGCGAACGCGGCAACCGGCAGCGCGGCTGCGCTCGCGTGCGCGGCAAAGAGCATGGGGCCGAGCACGATCAGCGTGGTCGCGCCGAGCGCGGCGCCGCTCGACACGCCGACGAGCCCCGGATCGGCGAGCGGATTGCGGAACAGCGCCTGCATCGCGGCGCCGGTCGCGCCGAAGCCGCCGCCGACCAGCAGCGCGAGCACGACGCGCGGCGCGCGGATGTCGAGCAGCACCGCGCGCGCCTGCTGCGCGGCCGCGTCGCCGCTCAGCGCGGCCCAGGCTTGCGCCAGCGGAATGCGGTACGCGCCGACGCACAGCGCGACGACGGACATCGCGCCCACCAGAACGGCGAGCGCGGCGAGGACGAACGGCGCGAAGCGGCGCGACGTGCCGATGCGTGCGGCGCCGGCGCGCGAGGCGGGCGACGGCGCGTTGAAGGGCGAAGCGTGAGCGGGCATCGGGTCGATCCGGAATCAGGCGAGCGCATCCGACAGGCGTCGATGCAGGGTCGTGACGGCGAGCGGCAGGCGCGGGCCGAAGCCGAGCAGGAACAGCGCGTCGAGCGACACGACGCGCCGCGCGCGGCCGGCTGGCGTCGCGCCGAAGCCGGGCGTCGCGAGCAGCGCGGCGTGGCCGCCGACGGCCGCCAGCCCTTCGTCGGAGATCAGCACGACGTCGGGCGCGGCCGCCGCGAGCGCCTCGGTCGTCAGCGGCTTGTAGTGCTCGAAGCCCTGCATCGCGTTGCGCGCGCCCGCGTAGCGGATCATCGCGTCGGCGGCCGTGCGCTGGCCCGCGACGAGCGCCTGGGTGCCGGTGTGGTTCAGCACGAACAGCACGCGCGGCGGCTGCGCGCCGCCGGGCACGCGCGCGGCGACCGCGTCGCGCGCGGCCTGCCAGTCGCGATCGAAGCGTTGCAACAGCGCGGTGCCGGCGTCGCGTACGTCGAGCGCCTGGGCGACGCCGGTGATCTTCGCGCGCACCGATTCGACGTCGTGGCGCTCGTCGAACGTCGTCACCGTGACGCCGGCGCCTTTCACCTGCGCGATCGCCGTTGGCGGGCCGGCTTCCGCGGAGGCCAGCACGAGATCGGGCCGCAGCGACAGCAGCCCTTCGGCCGATAGCGCGCGCTGGTAGCCGACCTTCGGCAGGCGCTTCGCGGCGTCGGGATACGTGCAGGTCGTGTCCGCGCCGACGAGCCGGTAACGCGGCGTCTCGGTGCCGCCGAGCGCGAACGCGGTTTCCGCCAGCGCGCCGCCGATCACGATCACGCGTTTCGGCGCGGCGGCAGCGACCTGGGCGAGCACGCCGGCGGGCAGCGCGCCCGCGAGCGCACCGGTCGCGGCGCCGGCCAGCAGCGACCGGCGGCGCGGATCGAACGGCCGCGCGCTCACCGCGCGGCCCCGCATGCGGCCGCCGGCAGCGTCGCGACGAGCGCGCGCCAGTCGTCGCGCTCGACCTTGCCGGGCTTGCGCTCGCCGAACAGCAGCGCGACGTGGTCGCCCTGCCGGTCGAACAGCTCGAGCGACGTGACGATGCCGTCGCTCGTCGGCTTCTTCACGACCCATGCGGCGGCGATCAGGTCCTCGCGCACATGCAGGTTGAAGCCCGGATCGAGGACGTTGATCCACGCGCCGACCTCGCGCACGTTCGCGACGGGGCCCGTATGGATCTGGATCATCCCCGCGTTGCCGACGAACACCATGATCGGCTGGCCGCTTTTCGCCGCGTGTTCGAGCACGTGGCGCAACGCATGCGCGGTTTCGACCGGATACGCGTAGTGCGGATCGGCGAGGCGCAGCGCCTGCATGCGGCTCACGCCGAAGCGCTGCGTGATGCCGAAGAACTGGTGCGTGTCGGTCATCGCGTCCCATGCGGCGCGAAAGCCCGCGACGTCGATCTCGCTATCGGCGCGCTCGGGCGTTTTCGGCGTAGCGGGCGCAACCGCGAGGCCCGGCTCCTGCGACGGTGCTCGCCAGCGTTCGACGAACGCGTCGTACGCGGCGTGATCGCTGTGCGCGCGCAGATAGACCTTGTGGATCGCATGGCCCTGCGCATCGAAGAACTGCAGGCTCTTCAGCGGGCCGTGCGCGGTCTCGTCGCGCACCGCGAACGCCGACACCCAGTGACGATAGAAGATGCGCAGGTCGATGTCGCCGAGCGCGAGGCCGACCGGGCCGTCGTGGCTCATCTGCGCATATTCGCCGTCCTTTTCGTGGACGGCCGTGTCGTTGCGCGTCAGCGCCATCACGCGGCCGAGGCGCGGCATTTCCTCGAACATCGCCGGAAAGCGCGCGTCGAGCCGCACGACGTGCTCGCCGACGAACGCGGCGAGCGCCTCGCCTTCGCTGACGCCGAGCGCCTGCGCGACGTCGCGGTTGCGCAGCTGACGCTCGGTCTTGAGCTTGACGAACGCGTCGCGCAGCGCGGCGGCCGCGCGGGCCGGCGTGGCCGATTGACCGGGAAGGGCGGATTGCATCATGTCGGACTCCTTCGAGTAACGGTTGGGGTGGGCGCGCGGGCGACGCGCATCAGAAATCCACTTTCATGCTGACGGCGACCGTGCGGCCGGGCGACGAATACGCGTCGAGCACCTGCGAATCGGCCGCGATGCCGCGCACGTCCGACCAGTTCCAGTACTTGCGGTCGAACAGGTTGCGGATGCCGATGGTCGCGCTCACGTGCTTGTTGAAGCGGTAGCCGCCGCGCAGGTCGACGACGAATGAAGACGGTGGCGCGAAGCACGACGTTCTCGCCCCCGGGCACGCGTTCGCCGGGATGTCCTTGTCGCGTTTGGCGGCCTGGAACAGCAGGTCGGTCTGCACGAACCAGCGTTCGCTCGGTTCATATCGCACGCCGAACACGGCCGAGAACGGATTGATCGTGTCGAGCGGCTGGCTGGCCGCGCCGTTGTCCTGCGTCGAACCCTTCGTGAAGGCCATCGCCGTCTTCAGCGTGATGCCGTTCGGCATCACCCATTCGGCGCGGCCTTCGACGCCGTGGATGCGCACGTCGGCGAAGTTCACGTACTGGAACACGAACGGGTCGACCGGCCGGCCGCTGCCGGCGATCGTCGTGCGCGAGATGAAGTTGCGGTAGCGGCCGGTGAACGCGGCCGCGCTGTAGCGCACGACGCCGTAGCCGGTGCCGGCCTTGCCGCGCAGGCCGGCTTCGAACGTGTCGCTGGTTTCGGGCTTCAGGTTCGGATTGCCGATCGACGTGTAGCCGTACACCGGGTTCGAGAAGCTGCTGTTCACCTGGTCGGGCGTCGGCGCACGGAAGCCGTGCGCGTACTGCACGTACGGAATGACGGCGGGCGTGATCTCGTAGAGCACGGCGACGCGCGGCGACAGTTCGTTCGCGCTCGTCGACACGGCCTTGCCGGTGAACAGCGGATCGTTTTCGGTCGGGCTCAGCCGGTACGTGTCGAAGCGCAGGCCCGGCGTGACGAGCAGGCGGCCGTAGCCGATCTGGTCCTGCACGAACGCGCCGAACAGCGTGTAGTCGGTGTCGGGGAACGCCTTGTTCGGAAACGCTTCGCCGACGCCCGGCACCGTGCCGTCGCGCAGGTTCGTCACGCGCGAGACGCTGCCGTCCACGCCGTAGAGCAGCTTGTGCGCGAGCGGGCCGGTCGCGAAGCCGCTTTCGGCGAATGCGGCGCCGCCGAACGTGCGTTCCTTGTACTGGTTGTCGCGCGAACGCGACGGCTGCCTGCCGCGCGTCTCGAACGCGTACTGGTCCTGCTTCGCGTCCTGGTAGTAGAACTGCACGTGCGCGGTCTGGAACCAGCGGAACGTGTCGTCGCGGAAGTCGTAGTCGACGCTGAAGCGGTTGCGCTCGAGCCGGTCGTGCGTCGTGAGGCCGAGCGTGGCCGGCGCATTGATCGCCGACAGCACGTCGGTGCTCACGCGCCGCTGCACCGTTTCGGCGGTGAACTTGATCGTGTCGCGCGCGGTGGGCGTCAGCACGAGCTTGCCGAGCAGCGATTCCGAATAGACGTCCTGCGGGTTCGACGTCGTGCGCAGCGTGCTCGCCGAATTGTTGCTGCCGCGCGTGTCGACCTCGTGGCCGCGCCGGCCGTCGGCGATGATCATCCCCTGGATGCGATCGTTGCCGCCCGCGGCCGACACGGTCGCGCCGATGCTGCGGTCGGTCGAGTCGTAGCTCGGCCGGAACGAGAAGTAGTAGGGCTTTCCGTAGATCGACAGCAGGTCGCGCGGGTCCTTCGTGATGAAGTTCACCGCGCCGGTCAGGCCGTCGCTGCCGTACAGCGCCGACGCCGGCCCGCGCAGGATCTCGATGCGCTTGAGCGTGTCGAGATCGGCGTAGTCGCCGCGGCCCGCTTCGAGCGGACCGAACGAAAACGCGTTCGGCAGGCGGATGCCGTCTTCCATCAGCAGCACGCGATTGCCTTCGAGGCCGCGGATGTTGATGCTCGAATCGCCGTCGCGGCCGCCGCCGAGCGCGGCGCTGCCCGGCCGGTACGCGGTGCGGCGCACCGTAATGCCCGGCTCGTAGCGCAGCGCGTCCTTGATGTTGGTGACCTGCTGTTCTTCGAGATCCTCGTCGGTGATCACCGACACGGACGCCGCCGTGCGGCTCGCCGCGGTGGCGGTGCGGGTGGCCGTGACGGTGACGGGATCGAGCAGCGCCGCATCGCCGCGCGCGGACGCGGCGGCGGTGGTCAGAACGGCGGAAGGCGGGTTGGCGCCTTGCGGCGACGAATCGGCGTGAGCCGGGGCAGCGGACAGGCCGAACGCGCCGAACAGCGCGGCACAGATCGGCCGCCGCGCCAGCGTATAGCAATGCACAGGTGGTCTCCCATTGACGATAACAAGCCCGAAGGCTGGCTGGGCGACGCGTTCACCTGGCTGGCCCGTTTGCGCGCGACGTGCGGCAAACGGCGATTTGAAAGGCAACTGACAACCTTGTCAGTTTAAATGAGAATTATTATCAATACAAGAACGCAAAGCGGCGCATGCGAGTGAGCACTTGCATGCACGGCTCGGGCGAGCCGTGGCGCAAATTTGAGAGAAACAGGGGCTAAGCCAGCGCTTCGATGCGAATCAGCAGGTTGCGCGCATGCGCGATGAACGCGTCGTGCGTGGCGCGATCGCTGTGGCTTTCGATGCCGGCCTGTTCGGCGAACGCGATCTGTTCGGTGTAGAGCTCGACGAGCGCGCGGCGTGTGTCAGGGGGAAGCGCGCGGATCATCGACACGATCAGCAGTTCCTGTGCGCGAAGCATGCCGGACAGCGATTGAGCGTTCATGCTGGCCTCCTCGGACGATGCGGCGGCGAGCCGCTCTTTCCATACTAGGCGGTCGGCGTCCGCCGTGGAGGCGAGGTGCGTGTGGAGCGGCGCATGGCACGCGATTCGACGGACAGGCCGCGCGCGCCGACGCTCGCCGCAGGCGTGCGGCAAGCGCGAGTCGAAGCGTGCACGAATGGAGTGGAATCAGCCGGCGGCGGTGGCGGACTGCGCATCGCGCACGACCTGCGCGACGCGTTCGACGAACGCGGCGTCGACGCTCGACAGCGCTTCGCGCTTGCCGTCGGGCATCTCGACCATCAGCCGATACGTGATGTCCTGCGTGGCCCACGCGAGATAGCCGACGACGACGAGCATCACGCCGACCACCAGCGCGGCGCTCGATGCGCCGATGCCGCCCGCGACGGCGATGGCCGCGCCGATCAGCGAGATCAGCGACGGCACGAGACGGTTCTTTGGAATCTTGACGACATCGACCTGGCGGATGTCACGCAGTGCGAATACCTGCCCGGCGGCCGACAGGCCGTTGCGCGTGACCATGACGCCACGTTCGTTGAATGCGTTTTCCATCGTGTGTGACGTGGACGAAAACGCGCAGCGTAGCAGGTTTCGTTGCCGCGTCAAACGAGACCGACTGCCGCACGATGCGTGCGGCGCGGCCGGCGGACGGGAAATGGGGGGAGTGGAAACGCGTTCAGAACTGCAGCCGGCCGTCGCCGTAAAGCCGGCCCGGCACGTGCGACGCGACGACCTCGGCGATCTCTGCGTCGGTCGATTCGGCCGGCACGATCTGGCGCCGCGCGGGTGCATCGAGATGCATCGTCCACTCGACGAGGCGATACGGACGGCCCCATGGCCGCTGCATTTCCACCGAGACGCGGCAGCTCTGGACCGGCAGCGAGTGTTGGCACGTCAGAATCGCGTGCAGATGGCTGAAAACGGTATCTTCGATCATCGTGGCCTCCGATCCTGTCTTGTGGGCAGTTGATGGCGGTGCCGTAGGGTGTCTCAAAAAAAAAGCCGCCGATGCTCAGGCGGCCAACAGGGGGGGTGAGAGCATCGTCTCAGCCCAGAATTAAGCGAAACTTAAAAGCGCATAAAAAAGCGCCCCGCGTCGAGCGGGGCGCTGCGTGCCGTCCTGATCCGCGCGTGACGCGGACAGTTAAGCGGATGCTTTAGAACTTGTGACGGATACCGACGCGAGCAGCCAGCTGGTTCGACGAACCGTTGCCCGACGTATTGAAGTAGCTCGTGCTCGAACCGATCTGCGCCTGCACGTTGTTGCCCGATGCCTTCTGGTAGATGACCAGGCCGTACACGTCCGTACGCTTGCTCAGTGCATAGTCGAGGCCCACGTTGCCCTGGTTCCAGTGCGCCGAGCTGCCGCTTTGCGTCGCGTTCGTGTACGTGTAGCCCGCTGCCGCCGACAGCGCCGGCGTGAACGCATACTTCACGCCTGCTTCGTATGCGTTGTAGAACGTGCCCGATGCGCCTGCCGCGATCGGGGTGAACTGCGTGCGCGTCCACAGCAGCCATGCCGTTGCCGGGCCGAAGACATAGCGGCCGCCGACGCCATACGTGCGCAGGTCGCGGATGTTCGTCAGCGCGATGTTCGCGATCGACGTCGAGAAGGCCGGCGTCGACTGGCTCGGGAAGCGGATGTCCGTGTATGCGGCGCCGAGCGAGAACGGGCCGTTCGCGTAGTTCAGGCCGAAGCTGTATGCGCGCGACGAACCGGCCGTCGTCGTGGTGCCCGTCGTCGTCGACGGTGCGCCGGCGAAGTCGGTCGAGTTCGAGAAGCCGTACAACGCGCCGAACGTGAAGCCGGCGTAGTTCGCGCTCTGGAACTTCACCGCGTTGTTGATGCGGCTCGACGTCAGCTGGTCGATGTCGTTCACGTGGTACGCGTAGTTACCCGCGACCGTGTTGCCGCCGGTCGAGTAGTTCGAGCCGAGGATGTCGGTCGAGAACGAGTACTGGCGGCCGAACGTGACCGTGCCGTATTGCGCCTGGCTCAGGCCGACGTAAGCCTGGCGGCCGAAGATCGCGCCGCCTTGGCCGATCGTGCCGTTACCGCTGTTGAAGCCGTTTTCGAGCACGAAGATCGCCTTCAGGCCGCCACCGAGGTCTTCGGTGCCGCGCAGGCCCCAACGGCTGCCCTGGGCCACGCCGTCGTCGTACTTGAACAGCTTGCTGCTGCCGCCGTTGGCGGTCTTGCTGTGGTTCACGTAGCTGATACCGGCATCGATGACGCCGTACAGGGTCACGCTGCTTTGTGCGTGCGCCGTGCCGGCCGTTGCTGCGAGGGCGGCGATGGTCAACAGTTTCTTGTTCAAAGGATTCTCCGAGCGAATGAATGGCGTGTCCAGTTGCGGTTCCGGCGCTCTCTATGGAGCGCTTTCACGGACCGGCGCAACTTTATCGGCGGGCCACGTAATGAATATGACAGCGACTGTCATATGACGAATCTGTGGTGCCGATGCGACATTGAGGCCTGCAAGCAGGCCCTAAATTCTGCCCGGGTTGTATAGCGGGAGTTATACCGATTTCGGCTGAGATTCGATCCCCATCCGGAATATGCACATGAAATAAGCTTGGTTTGCCGCGTCCGCGCCGCGTGCCACGATCCGTGCTCCAACAAACGACACGGGACAAGAGGACACCCCATGCGACGTTCGATTCTGACCGGCCTCGGCGCACTCGCCGCCGCGCTGGCATTCGCCGCACCCGGCGCGCACGCCGACTCCCAAACGCTGAAGATCGGCACGATGAGCGGCCCCGACGCGCAGATCTGGACCGAGGTGACGAAAGTCGCCGCGCGCGAAGGCCTCGCGATCAAGGTCATCGAATTCAACGACTACGTGCAGCCGAACGCGGCGCTCGATTCCGGCGATCTCGATGCGAACGGCTTCCAGCACCAGCCGTTCCTCGACAGCCAGATCAAGCAGCGCGGCTACAAGATCGTCAACGTGGGGCTCACCTATACCGCGCCGATGGGCTTCTATTCGAAGAAGCTCAAGTCGCTGAAGGATCTGCCGACGGGCGCGAAGGTCGGGATCCAGAACGATCCGTCGAACGGCAACCGCGCGCTCCTGCTGCTGCAGAAGTACGGCGTGATCAAGCTGAAGCCGGGTGTCGGCGCGAACGGCGTGAATGCGACGCCGCTCGACATCGCCGAGAACCCGAAGAAGATCAAGATCGTCGAGCTTGATTCCGCGCAACTGCCGCGCGCGCTGCCCGACCTCGACGCCGCGTCGATCAACACCGACTACGCAGTGAAGGCCGGGCTCACGCCGGTGAAGGACGCGATCGCGATCGAGGATCTGCGCGGGCCGTACGCGAACCTGATCGCGGTGCGCGCGCAGGACAAGGACAAGCCGTGGGTGAAGAAGCTCGTCGCGGCCTATGAATCGGACGACGTGCGCAAGTTCATCGACCAGAAGTTCGGCGGCGCGATCGTGCCGGCGTTCTGAACGTCCTTCGCGCGCAGCGCGCCGGCGGCGCAGCATCGGCTGCCGACGCCGGCTCCGGAAAGCAAATCGCCCGCGCAAGCGGGCGATTTCGTTTGATGCAGCCGATGGCGTGCGATGCGCGCCGCGGCCCGGCGCGCGGGCCGCGCGCAGGCTCAGGCCGACAGCAGCGAACCGGTACGGATCGCGGTCGCGCCGGCGATGCGCGCGACTTCCATGCCGGCCGTCGCGAAGCGCACGACCTGGCGCGCGTACAGCACGCCCGACACGCTGCTCTTCAGCGTGACGACGCGATCGGTCAGCGGATCGACGATGTCGGCCACGGCCTGGCCGGCCTCGATCATCGCGCCGACCGGCGTGCGGAACACGATCACGCCCGACACGGGCGCGACGAGCGGATCGGTGCCCGCGAGCGGCGTGGCCGGATGCGCGAGCGGCGGCAGCGGCGCTGGCGTGCCTTCGACGATGCCGCGCTCGGTCAGGTAGTCGACGATCGCCTGCGCGTCCTTTTCCGCGAACTCGTACGACACGTCGCGTTCGCTGCGCAGTTCCACCGTGACGGAAATCGCGCCGTTCGGGATCGGGAAGCGATCGCCGAAGCGGTTGCGCAGATCCGACCAGCAGAAGCTGTGGATTTCGTCGAACGGGTTGCCGACCGAATTCAGCGCGAGCAGCGACGCCTTGGCATCGAGATAGCGCGCCAGCGGCTCGACGTCCGCCCACAGATCGGGATTCGTGTAGAGGTGCATCACCGCATCGCTGTCGCAATGCAGGTCGAGCACGATATCGGCGTCGAACGACAGCTTCTGCAGCGCAAGACGCTGCGAGTCGAGTTCGGTGCGCGGCTTCTGTTCATCGAGCGCTTCGCGCATCGCCGCGCGTACGACGGCGAGATTGCGCTGCGCGTCGTTCGTGAGGCGGCTTTCGACATGCGGCAGCACGAGCGCCGCGAGATCGTGGAAATTGCGGTTGAAGTTCTGCATCGAGCCGAGCTCGAAGCGGCCGAGGTGATCGCCGAACACGTGTTGCGACAGGCCGATCGGATTGGGCACGGGCACGATGACGACTTCGCCTTGCAGCTTGCCGGCCGTCTCCAGCGCGGCGATCTTGCGACGCAGCAGCGTGGCGACCAGCATGCCGGGCAGCTCGTCCGCGTGCAGCGACGACTGGATGTAGACCTTCTTGCCGCCGCGCGGGCCGTAGTGGAAGCTGGTGATCTGGCGTTCGGTGCCGACGGCGGGGGAAATCAGCGGATGGGTCTGCGTTTGCATGATGAGGGGAGTGCGGCGCAGCCGCGAATGATCCGTGTGCGTGGAAGATCGATTGTACGTTGCCTTCCTCGCCGCCATCAAACCGGTGCCGGAGCGTTCGGTTTTCCGTTGAGAATCATCGGGTTGGCGCGGAAAAAATAACGCTGCCCGCGCCGCGCGCAAAAAAAAACGGGCTCCTCGCGGAGCCCGTTCCCGTCGCGCCGAATCGCGCGTCGTTCAGCCGGATTACTTGCCGTAGACGTCGAAATCGAAGTACTTCTTCGCGATCTTGTCGTACGTGCCGTCCTTGCGCATGCCGGCGATCGCGCCGTCGATCTTCGTCTTCAGGTCGGTGTCTTCCTTGCGCAGGCCGATACCGGCGCCGTTGCCGAGCGTCTTCGGATCGTCGAGGTCCTTGCCGGCGAAGTCGAAGTTCGCGCCGCGCGGCGTCTTCAGGAAGCCGATCTCGGCTTGCACCGCGTCCTGCAGCGCACCGTCCAGACGGCCGGAGATCAGGTCGGCGTAGACCTGGTCCTGGTTCTGGTAAGGCACGACGTTCACGCCCTTCGACGCCCAGTACGTCTTCGCGTAGGTTTCCTGGATCGTGCCCTGCTCGACGCCGACCGACTTGCCCTTCAGCGATTCGGCCGTCGGCTGCAGGTTCGCGCCCTTCTTCGTGACGAGGCGCGTCGGCGTGTTGAACAGCTTCGACGAGAACGCGATCTGCTCGGCGCGCGCCGGCGTCATCGACATCGACGACAGCACGCCGTCGAACTTGCGGGCCTTCAGCGCCGGGATCATCCCGTCGAAGTCGTTTTCGATCCACACGCACTTCGCGTTGATGCGGCGGCAGATCTCGTTGCCGAGATCCACGTCGAAGCCGACGACCTTGCCGTCGGCGCCTTTCGATTCGAAAGGCGGGTAGCTGGCGTCCACGCCGAACCGCACGGTCGACCAGTCCTTCGCGTATGCACTGCCGGCCGATACGGCGAGCAGGGCCACGGTCACTGCCGCAAGAATCTTTTTCACTCGGTGACTCCTCGTTTTGTTCGATGGGTGCGCGGTTGTGCCGCGCCGTAAGCCTTCGGCCCGCCGCGGCTTCGCGTCGGACAGTCCGTTTCGCCCGCCCGATGGGGGCGCGCGACGTGCGAAAGATTATCAAGACAAAATACCGGCAGGGCGCCTAGGACAAGCCCCGATACCGGGCCCGGCGGCGGCGCGTCGGACGCACCGCCGTTTCATACACAGGAACGATTCAGCCGAGCGTTTCGTTGACCGCGCGCTGCAGGCACGTGGCGAAGTGCGACACGGCCGGCGTGGGCAGCAGGTCGCGCCGCGCGATGATCGACAGGTCGAAGCGCGGCATGCTTTCGTCGAGTTCGGCCGTGCGGATGCCGAGCGGCGCGACCATCGCGGCGAGCGGGCGCGTGAAGCAGCCGATCACGTCCGAGCGCGCGACGAGCCCCAGCGTCACCGCGAACGACATCGGCGAGCGCAGCAAACGTTTCGGCAGCGGCAGCCCGTGCGCCTCGAACATCCCGACCATCACGCTGTGCGGAAACTGCTCGGCGCCGACGGTGACGATCCACTCGGCGTCGAGCAGTTCCTCTAACCGGCGCGCGTGCGCAAGCGGATGACCGTCGCGCATCACGATCGTGAATTCGGTCGACAGCAGCGGCAATTGCGTGAAATCGCGGTCGAGCGCGGGCACATGGTGCATCGCAGCGATGTCGAGCGTGCCGTTGCGCAACTGCGCGAGCGCGTCCGGCACCGTCACTTCCTCCAGATGCAGGCTCACGTTCGGCATCGACCGGCGGAACGCCGTCACCGCGTGCGGCAACGCGGTCAGCGCGATCGACGGCATCGTGCCGACCGCGACGCGGCCCGACATCTCGCCTTTCACCTGCTCGACGGCCTCGACCGTGCGGCGGACGTCGCCGAGCAACTGCTCGGCGCGCGGCAGCAGCGCCGCGCCGCAGGCGGTCAGCTCGACGCCGCGCACGCTGCGTACGAGCAGCTCCGCGTTGAGCGCCGTTTCGAGCTCGCGGATCGTATGCGTGATCGCCGGCTGCGTGACGCCCAGCTCGCGCGCGGCGGCGCGCAGGCTCTTCAGATGCGCGGCGGAGACGAACGCCTGGAGCTGCGCGATGTTCAGGGGATTGCGGATGCGGGTCATCGGTCGGGTCCGGTTGGCGCGAAAGGGGGCGGCGGGTTCGGGGGGCGAGCCCGATGAGGGTCACGCATCGGCGCGTGCGCGAAACGCCTGCCGATAGCGCTGCGGCGACGTGCCGACGATGCGCGCGAAGCGTTCGCGAAAGGCGGTAACCGAGCCGAACCCGGCTTCCGTCGCCACATGTTCGATCGACAGTTCGGTCACCTCCAGCAACTGCTGCGCATGCCTGACGCGTGCGGTCTGCAGCCATTGCCCCGGCGACGTGCCCGTCTGCTCCTGGAAGCGCCGCGTCAGCGTGCGCACGCTCGTCGACGCCTTGCGCGCGATCGCGTCGAGCGTCAGCGGCTGGCGCAGGTTCGCGTGCAACCAGTCCATCAGGTCGTGCAGCCCGTCGCCGCCGACCGGCCATTCGGGCGCGATGAACTGCGCCTGGCCGCCTTCGCGCACGCGCGGCGCCACCGCGTTGCGGGCCGCGTCGACGGCGACGGCCGCGCCGTAGTCGGTCTGGATCATGTGCAGGCACAGATCGAGGCCGGCCGCCGCGCCGGCCGAGGTCAGTATCCGGCCGTTGTCGACGAACAGCACGTTCGGGTCGACGTCGACGGTCGGATAGCGGCGCGCGAGTTCGGCGGCCGCGAGCCAGTGCGTCGTCGCGCGCAGGCCGTCGAGCAGCCCGGCTTCCGCGAGCACGAACGCGCCGCTGCAGATCGACGCGATCCGGCATCCGCGCGCGGCCGCCGCGCGCAGCGCGTCGAGCACGCGGCGCGACGTCGGCGCGAGCGGCACCGACGTGCCGGGGACCATGATCGTATCGGCGTCGGCCAGCGCATCGAGGCGAAACGGCGGGCGCAGCTCGAACAGGTCGCCGCCGACGCGCGGCTGCTCGCTGAACACGCGTACTCGGTACGCCTGTTCGACATGGGGCGCTCGCACGCGCACGAACGTGTCGCAGGCGACGCCGAGGTCGAACGGGACGACATCGGGCAAGGCAAGAACGGCGACCGTGTGCATGGCGTTGCGGCCGTGGCCAGAATCCGTTGAAAGATGTCATTCTAGCCAATGGCTCGGGCCGGCACCACACGCGACAATCGCGGCGGACCACCTGGAGCCCTGCCGATGAAACAAGACGATCGCAACGCGTTGCGGAACCTGCAATACCTGTCGCTGCTGGAGGCGACCACGCTCGTCGCGCTGGTCTGCGTGGCCGTGCCGCTCAAGCATCTGGCCGGCTACCCGGTCGCGGTGTCGATCATGGGCCCGGTTCACGGCATCGCGTTCGCGATGTACGTGTGGGCGGTGGTCGGCACCGCATCGAGCGGGCTGTGGAGCAAGGGCGAGGTCGCGCGGCTCGTGCTGTCGGCCATCGTGCCGTTCGCGGGGCTCGCGAGCGCCGGCTGGATCGCGCGCAGGCGGCACGCGCAATGATCTATCTGATGCTGAAGGCCGTGCATCTGGTTGCCGTCGTCACGTTCGTCGGCGGGTTGTTGTTGTCGTCTGTCGCGGTCCGGATCGCGAACCTCGCCGTGCATCGCGCGGTGCGGCGCTGGGATCGCACGGTGACGGCGCTCGCGATCGTCTGGATCGCCGGCATCGCGATCGCGCTGAGCGGTCACTGGTTCGGCGCCGCGTGGCTGTCGGTGAAGCTCGCGCTCGTCGTCGCGCTGTCGGTGCTGCACGGGATCCTGGCCGGCGCGCTGCGGCGCATGGCGCGCGACGATCTCGTCGTCGTGCCGGCGCCGTGGCTCGGGCACGCGGCGGGCGCGGTGATCGTCGGGATGGCGCTCGTCGTCGGGCTGGCCGTGATCAAGCCGTTCTGACGCGGCGCGTTCAGGCGAGCGCCATCTCGACCGCCGCCAGCGTGCGGCGCCGGATCCAGCCGCTGCCCAGCCGGATCGCGAGCCAGTACGGCGTGAACAGCCAGCGCGTGCGCGCGCTCGGGCAATGGACGAAGGTTTCGGTGCGCAGGATGTGCGCGCCCGATGCGAGCCCGACGACCTCGAACCGGAGCACCAGCTTCGCGTCGCGCGGGTCGTCGTGCCGGACGAACGCGTCGGCATCGGCGACGGGGCGCACGTCGGGCGTCGGGCGCCAGAAGCGTCCGACGAGGCCGAGCGACAGCGACGTGTCGTCGCGATGGAGCGGCGTGAACGTGTCGAAGCCGAAGCGCGCGCGTTCGGGGCGGGCCGGCGCGTGGCGCAGCGCGCCGGCGACGGCTGCCGGGAATTCTCGTACCGTCAGCAGCGTGTCGATGACGGGATCGGCGCGCATGTCGAGCGAGGCGACGACATCGATGATGGATGCGGGCGGCGCGTCGATCGGCTGCGATTCATGCACTTCGTGGAAGCCGAACGACGGAATGAACGGCGGCTTGCGCGCCGAGGCCCGGGTGGTCGATTCGGAGACGATGCCAAGTGGGTTCATCGCGACTCCTGAAGGGGCAAAACGCGATCGTAGCACCGCGCGCGAATGAGCGTCGCGACGTTTTCGCGCAGTGCGCCGCACCGATAAAAAAAGCCTGGAAACTCGCGTTCCCAGGCGGGAAACCATCAACGACGATGGTGGAGGAGACGGTATCGTCCCGATGCGCGCCGCCCTTCTGCAGGCGACGTCGCGCATGTGTCGCGCTCAGATCGCCCAGCCGCCGAGATAGAACGTGACGAGCACGGCCGCGATCAGCACGGTGCCGACGTTGAGCTTGCGGAATTCGCCGCTGGCGACGCGGCCGATCACGAGCGTCGAGAAGCCGAGCATGATGCCCGTCACGATGTTCGCGGTCAGCACGATGAACACCGCGCACACGAGGCCCGACATCGCGTCGACCATGTCGTCCATGTGCAGCTTGCTCACGCTGCCGAGCATCAGCAGCCCGACGTACATCAGCGCGGGCGCGGTCGCATACGACGGCACGAGACCCGCGAGCGGCGAGAAGAACATCACGACGAGGAACAGCAAGCCGACCACCGCGGCCGCGAGGCCCGTCTTCGCGCCGGCGGCCACGCCGACGCTCGACTCGATGTAGGCCGCCGCCGGCGCGCCGCCGAGGAAGCCGGAGAAGATCGAGCTGATCGAATCGGCGGTCAGCGCGCGGCCGCCGTTGACGATGCGGCCGTTCGCGTCGAGCTGGCCGGCCTGGCCCGCGACCGCGCGGATCGTGCCGGTCGCGTCGAACACGGCGGTCATCACCAGCGCGAGCACGCTCGGCAGCACGGCCATCGACAGCGCGCCCTTGATGTCCATCGCGCCGATCAGCGATGCGTGGCCCGGTGCGCTCAGCGACGGCAGCGCGAAGATGCCGCGGTATTTCACGCCCGGATCGAAGATCAGCCCGAACACCGAGATCGCGATCACGACGAGCAGGATGCCGCCCGGCACGCGACGCCTTTCGAGGCCGAAGATCGCGGCGAGGCCGACGACCGACATGATCACCGGGAACGCGGTGATCTGGCCGAGCGACACCGGCAGGCCGGCGCCCGGGTTCTTGATCACGAGGCCGACGTCGTTCGACGCGATCAGCAGCAGGAACAGGCCGATGCCGATCCCGGTGCCGTGGGCGACGCCCGCGGGCAGATTGCGCAGGATCCACGAACGCACGCCGGTGATCGAGATGCCGGTGAACACGAGACCCATCAGGAACACGGCGCCGAGCGCGACCGTCGGAGGCAGCCCCTTGCCCAGCACGAGCCCGAACGCGGTGAACGCGGTCAGCGAGATCGCGCAGCCGATCGCGATCGGCAGCTTCGCCCACAGGCCCATCAGCAGCGAGCCGAACGCGGTGGTGAGACAGACCGCGACGAACACGGCGCTCGTGTCGAAGCCGGCCTTGCCGAACATGCCGGGCACGACGAACACGGAATAGACCATCGCGAGGAAGGTGGTCACGCCGGCAATGATCTCGCGGCGCTGCGTGCTGCCGCGCGACGAAATGCCGAAGTACCGGTCGATGGCGCCGTTGACGCCTGAGCCGGTTTCTTCCGCGCCGACGCCGACCGTCGGCTGCACCGGGGTATCACTCATGAGCTTGCTCCTTTATCAGCATGCTGAAACGGCCCGCAGCGAACCGTCGTCAGGGTGTCTCGTATCTGGTTGGATTGATCGGCAACGTCGCGGGGACGCATGACGCGCGGTGCGTGTCGTGACGGGCGAATCGAAACGATCGCGAGGGTGTCGCGTCGGACGACGCATGGTGTGGTCGACCCCGTCGCGTGTGCTTTGCCGTAGCGAAGGTTAGGCGAGCGGCCCATCACGTCCCATCGGGGGAAGAGCATGCAGCGCATGTCGCAGCGCTTATATCGGCGTGCAACGGGGCTCCGTCGCGCCGACACGCGTGTATACGCCTAGTTCGAATCCGTTAAGGCGACTATTTGAATGCAGGGTCGGCGGGCGGGGGGGCATTGGACGTTACGAATGGCTTTCAAGGTGGCCCGGGAGGCCGGTGCGCGTGCATGGTTTCCGTCCCGACGCGGGCTTCAACTGCGCGCGAGATGCGCGAGATACGCGCAGAACATGTCGGCCATCGCGTCCGAGTACGCGTCGATTTCCGCGGGCGTGCGCGCGGTTTCGGAGAACGCCTTGCCGCCCGTCGTGAGCGTCGTCAGGATCAGCTCGCACGCGAGCGCATGGGTGGCGTCGGGCACGTCGGGCAGCGCTTCGCGGATGAACGCGCTGAACGCCCGGTTGCCCTCGGCCTTCACGTCCTGCGCCTCGGGGGCGTCGCGATAGAGCGGAGCGGCATCGTCGAGCGCGGTCCGCATCGGCGCTTCGTCGCATTCCGAACGGATGAACGCATGCACGGCCGCGCGTAGCCGCTCGGGCGGCGTCTTGCGCGTGTCCTGCAGGATCGCGCACAGCATGTCGTGCGTCTGCCGCCACTCGTCGTGCTGGAGCCGGAACAGCACGGACGCCTTGTTCGGGAAGTACTGGTACAGCGAGCCGACGCTCACGCCGGCCCGCTCGGCGACGCGCGCCATCGTGAAGCGCTGCGCGCCTTCGCTCGCCAAAACCTGAATAGCGGCCTGCAGGACGTCCTCGACGAGGCGGGTCGAGCGCGCCTGCCGAGGCTGCTTGCGCGTGGCGATCGGGCGTTTCGGCGGTCGGTCATGAGCGGTTTGCCAATGCGAATAGTAAAACCTGAATAGTTCGTCATATTCTAGTCGGGTGCACTGACGCACTCAACCCGATACGGAGATATCGCATGACCACCCTGATGCTCGACCCGCTGGCTTCGCTGCTGGCGCGCCTGTTCGACGAAGCCGACGCGTCGTCGCCCGCGACGAGCCCGGCCTTCGCCAACGTGTCGCGCGACGAGCAAGCGCGGCTGATGCGCAGCAAGACGGACTACGCCGATCTGTATGCGCGCCTGAGGGACTATCCGCTTCCCGTGTCGCGCGAGACGGGCACGCTGCTGTACATGCTCGCACGCGGCGGCGGCGCGAAGGCAATCGTCGAATTCGGCACGTCGTTCGGCATCTCGACGCTGCATCTCGCGGCCGCGCTGCGAGACAACGGCGGCGGCCGGCTGATCACGAGCGAGTTCGAGCCGTCGAAGGTCGTGCGCGCGCAGGCCAACCTCGCGGCGGGCGGGTTAGCCGATCTCGTGGAGATTCGCGAAGGCGATGCGCTGCGCACGCTGGCCGCCGATCTTCCGGATTCGGTCGACCTGCTGCTGCTCGACGGAGCGAAGGCGCTGTATCCGGAGATTCTCGCGCTGGTCGAGCCGCGGCTCAGGGCGGGCGCATTCGTCGTGGCCGACAACGCGGAATACAGCCCCGATTACCTCGCTTACGTGCGTGCGCCGGAAAACGGCTATCTGTCGGTGCCGTTCGGCGACGACGTCGAATTGTCGATGCGGCTGCGCTGACCGGACGGAACGAGGGTATCGACGATTTCACGCTTCCTCGCATCCAATATAGGATCACTGATTAAATGAGAGCGTGGCGAGACGCGACGGGATGATGCCCGTCGCTTGCGACGCCGTGCGCGTCACTTCAGGAACACGTAGCGCGCGAAGTACGGGAAGCGGCCGACCGCATGCTCGGTCGCGCACGTCGCGGCCGGCGGCGTGCCGCCCGCCGTGTCGAGCCGCTGTACGAAGCGCACGCCGGCGAGCGTGCCGGTTGCGGCCGGCGTCGCCGCGAGCAGCAGTTGCGGAATGCTGGCCGGGCTGGCGCTCGGCACTTCCGCGAGCTTCTTGCCGGTAATGCGGCTGCCGTCGAGCGCTTCCCACGACGGCCCCGCACCGTGCCGGACGACGAGCGTGCCGCCGGCATCGAACAGCAGCGCTTCGGGGTGCTGGAATGTCCACGCGAGCCGGTGTTCGGCATCGTATTCGCACGTGTAGACCTGCAAGCCGCTCGCGGTGGTCGACAGCACCGGCGTGGCCGGCGCTGGCGCCGTGAGGCCGGCAGCCTCGTCGGCGTGCGAAGGCGCGGTAAAGGCCGCGAGGGAAAAACCGGCCGCAAGGGCCAGCAGCATGTCGCGTGTCGGGGAGCGGCTTGGCATCGCGCGGTGTCCTTTCAGGTCGGGTGACGGTCGTGTGGAGTCGATCCTGTCAACACTAGACGCCGATTGCGTGGGCCGCAACTCGGAAATGACAATCGCGGCGATAGTCGCCGCGATTGCCGGAGGGCGGATGCGCGATCAGCGGATCGCTACCGGGTTGATGTTGACCTGCGTGGAGCCGACGTACAGCGGCTGGCCGAGCACGAACAGGAATTCCCATGCCTTGTCGCGCACCAGCGCGCGGCTGTCGATCAGCTCCAGGTTGTAGATGCCGCGCTTCGCGAGCATGTACTGGTTGACCGGGAATTCGTCCTGCGTATGCGGATTCGGATAGACCTCCGACGCCCACGTGTCGCCGCCGAACGCGACGATCCCCTGATCGGCCAGCCACTTCGCGGCTTCCATGCCGATGCCGGGTTCGACGTCGAGGAACTGCCTGTTGTCCTTGCCGACCAGCTCCAGCCAGCCGGTGTTGAACAGCACGACGTCGCCCTTGCGCAGCGTCAGCCGCTGCTTCTTCAGCACGGCCTGGATATCGGCGACCGTGAACTCGGTGCCGCCCGGCACGATCGGCTTGCCGTAGTGGGCGGTCATGTCGAGCACGACGCCGCGCGTGACGATCGGCGGCACCTTCTCGACGCCGAGCTTCTTCACGCCGTCGACGGTCACGAAATCGGCCGCGCGGTTGCCGTTGTAGTACACGTTGTCGATGCCGATGTGGCCGATGCCGTTCAACTGCGTGCCGACGCCGGTCCATGCGTTCACGAGTTCGTCGTTGAACGTGAACTTGTTCGGGCCGAGGCTCTTGCCGGCCTGCTGGCCGACCTGCACGTTGTACAGCCGGAAGCTGCGGTGGCGGTATGCCGGCAGGTTCTTGTCCACCGGCACGGCCAGCGGATAGGTCTTGCCGGCTTTCACGAGGCCGACCGCCTGCTTGACGACGTCGGGCGTCAGCAGGTTGGCCGCGCCGATTTCGTCGTCGGCGCCATAGACGGACGGATACCAGCCGGCCGCCGCCGCCTCGGACGGGGCGGCGTGGGCCGCTTGCGCGGCCGCGAACGGCAGGATCGCGGCGAGCGCGAGCCGGGCGAGCGTCGCTTTCATTCGAGACTCCTGTCGATCGTTATGCCGCGGCTTGCGCGAGCGTCGGGTAGTCGGTCAGGCCGTGGGCGCCGCCGCCGAACAGCGTGTTGCGATCGTGCGGCGCGAGCGCGGCGCCGGTGCGCAGCCGCTCGGGCAAGTCGGGGTTCGCGACGAACGGGCGGCCGAATGCGACGAGGTCGGCCCAGCCGGCGGCGATCGCCTCGCGCGCGCGCTCGGCGGTGTATGCGCCGGCATAGATCAGCACGCCCGGGAACGCGGCGCGCAATTGCTGCTTGAAGGCGACCGGCATCAGCGGCGCGTCGTCCCAGTCGGCTTCCGCGATGTGCAGGTAACCGACGCCGAGTTCGCCGAGCAGCTTCGCTGCGGCGAGGTAGGTCGTTTCCGGATCGTCGTCGACGCAGCCGTTCAGCGTGGTCAGCGGCGCGAGGCGGATGCCGACGCGCGATGCGTCGCCGGTCCCGTCGATCAGCGCCTGCGTGACTTCGCGCAGGAAGCGCAGCCGGTTCTCGAGCGAGCCGCCGTACGCGTCGGTGCGCGTGTTCGCGTTCGAATCGATGAACTGGTTCACGAGATAGCCGTTCGCGCCATGCAGCTCGACGCCGTCGAAGCCGGCTTCGATCGCGTGGCGCGCGGCGGTGCGATATTGATCGACGATCTCGCGGATCTCATCGATCGACAGCGCGCGCGGCTCGGACGCCTGCACGAAGCCCGGCGTGCTGCCGTCCTCGCCGGCGATGAACACGTTCACGCCCTTCGCCTGGAGCGGCGACGACGACACGGGTTGCGCGCCGCCGAGCAGGCTCGTGTGGCTCAGCCGGCCGACGTGCCACAGCTGCGCGAACATGCGGCCGTGCGCGGCATGCACGGCGTCCGTCACCTTGCGCCAGCCGGCGACCTGCGACGGCGTGTGGATGCCGGGCGTCCATGCGTAGCCCTTGCCGAGCGGCGCGATGTAGGTGCCTTCGCTGACGATCAGGCCCGCACTCGCGCGCTGCGCGTAATACGCGGCCATCAGTTCGTTGGCTTCGTCGCCGGGCTGGCTCGCGCGCGAACGCGTCATCGGCGGCATCACGATGCGGTTCGGCAGCGTCAGCGCGCCGAGTCGCAGCGGTTGGAAAAGCGGGTCCTGGGTCATGGTGTGTCCTGTCGGTGCCGCGGCCGGCGGGCCGCGGACGGGTCATGTCGGATGAAGGTGGCGTGGGCTCAGTCCCACTTCGGCGCGAGACCGTCCGGGTCGACTTCGCGGCCGTTGCGCTCGAGCGCGGCGATCTGCGCCATGTCTTCGTCGGTCAGGCGCAGCGTCTGCGCGAGCAGGTTGCTCGCGAGGTTCTCGCGCTTGGTCGACGACGGAATCACCGAGTAGCCGAGCTGCAGCGCCCACGCGAGCGCGACCTGGGCCGGTGTCGCGTCGTGACGCTGCGCGATCGCGCCGAGCACCGGGTCGCCGAGCACCTTGCCGTACGCGAGCGTCATGTACGACGTCACGTGAATGCCTTCGGCGTTCAGGAACTCGACCAGCTTGCGGTTCTGCAGGTACGGGCTCAGTTCGATCTGGTTCGTCGCGATCGCGTCCTTGCCGACGGCCGCGATCGCTTCCTTCGTCAGTTCGATGTTGAAGTTCGAGATGCCGATCTGGCGCGTGAGGCCCTTCGCCTTCGCGTCCGCCAGCGCGGTCATGAACGCGTCGATCGACACGCCGTTGCCCGGTGCCGGCCAGTGGATCAGCGTCAGGTCGACGACGTCGGTGCGCAGCTTGCGCAGGCTTTCCTCGAGGCTGGCCGCCAGCTTTTCCGGCGCGTAGTTGTCGACCCAGATCTTCGTCGTGAGGAACAGGTCGTCGCGGCGCACGCCCGACGCGGCGATCGCTTCGCCGACTTCTGCTTCGTTGCCGTAGATCTGCGCGGTGTCGATCGCGCGGTAGCCGACTTCGAGGCCGTTGCGGACCGAGTCGATGACGACCTGGCCTTGCAGGCGGAAGGTACCGAGGCCGAATGCGGGAATCTTGCTCATCATGTGCTCCTGAAAGAGGGGGAACGATTGCGGTATGGACGTCATTCTGGCGCGTGAGACTGATGAGATAAACGCCTTCATAAGTCAAAAATATTTGATTTAAAGTCAAATATAGGTCGCGCCGCGGGCGTCCGGACCGTGGTCGCCCTTATGCGGCGCGCGTCTGCGGCGTCGTGTTCGGATGGAACGCGGGCAGCACGTCCGATGCGATTTCGGCCATCGTCTCGTCGAGCGGCCGCCGGTTGCGGCGGAAATGCAGGCCGATGTGCTGCACGCCCGCGTCGCGCATCGCCGCGAGTTCTTCCGTCAGCGCGATGCGCCCCGCGCGGGCGCCGAAGCGGTGCCGCTGCAGCGGTTCGTGCGGATCTTCCGCGAGGTCGAGATGGATGAAGCTCACGTACGGCTTGTCGCCGGCCACCGCGTGCCAGTTCGCGGCGCGCTGCAGGTGATCGGCCGGCGTGCCCGGATACGCGAGGCAGCCGTCCATGTGTTCGCCGATCCACGCAGGCGTCTGCTGTGCGAGGCCCGCGACGAGCAGCGGCACCGGCGAACGGGCGGCGGGCAGCACTTCCAGGCCGGGCGGCAAGTGTCCGCGCGCGCCGTCGCGCAGCAGCGCGATCTGGTCGCGGAAGTTTTCGCCGCGCGTGGCGAAGTCGCGGCCGAACAGCGGATATTCGACCGGCCGGTCGCCGCTCGCGACGCCGAGCAGCAGGCGACCGCCGCTCAGTTCCTGGATCGTCGCGGCCGATTTCAGCGTCAGCAGCGGTTCGCGCAGCGGCAGCACGACGGCCGCGGTGCCGAGCAGGATGTCGTGCGTGATTCCGGCGAGGTAGCCGAGATACGAGAATGTTTCGAACACCTGCGCGGCATCGCCGAACGACGGGTCGTACACCGGCACGTCGCGCACCCAGAGCGCGCGAAAGCCGAGCGTGTCGGCCAGTTGCGCGAGCTCCGCGTGGATGTCGAGGTCGGGCACGCCGGGGAGGCGGCCGTCATGCCGGCGTTTCGCATTGCCGGACGGCGTCCAGTCGTTGTCGAGCGGCAGTTCGATGCCGATGCTGAAGCCGCCGGCGGCGAGCGTGTCGAGTGAAGTGGGCATGGTCGGGCTCCGTTCAGATCGCGCGCAGGCTGCCGTCGAGCCGGTAGAAATCGAGCGACGGCGCGGTGAAGAACGAGCGCGACGTGCCCGCGGCGAAATCGTCGATATGCACGACGGTGGCGCGATCGGCTTCCTGCCACGAGATCGCGTAGGTGTCGCCGGCGATCGGCTGCCATGCGTATTCGACTTCGCCCTGCGCGCCCGCGTACGGGCCTTCGGTGATCTCGTAGCGCATGTGGAGGCCGTCTTCGTCGTACGCGTTGAGCGCGGTGAGGCCGTCGTAGCGGACTTCGAAAGTCTTGCCGGCGAACGGCGGACGTTGGGTCGATGCGTTCATGCGGGTGGCTCCTGCAAAAGGATGACGTTCAATGGGCGAGTTCGACGGGTTCGGCCGTGCGTTCCGGCAGGCCCTGACGGCTGTCGAGACGGCCGCTCAGCGCGGTGAGCGCAAACGCGCCCAGCGTGACGGCGGCGGCGATCCACGGCGTGTGGCCGAGGCCGACGTTCGCGACGATCAGGCCGCCGAGCGACGACCCGCCGGCCACGCCGAGGTTGAAGGCGGCGATGTTGAAGCCCGACGCGACGTCGGTGGCGTCCGGCGCGAAGTGGCGCGCCTGCTTGACGACGTACACCTGCAGCCCCGGCACGTTGCCGAACGCCACGGCGCCCCACGCGAGCATCGTCAGCACCGCGAGCCATTTCACGTGGATCGTGAAGGTCAGCGCGAGCAGCACGATCGCGAGCAGCAGGAAGATTCGCTTGAGCGCCTTCACCGGGCCGACGGCGTCCGCGAGCTTGCCGCCCCACACGTTGCCGACCGCGACCGACACGCCGTAGCCGACGAGCACGAGGCTGACCTGCGACGGCGTGAAGCCGGCGATCTGTTCGAGCAGCGGCGCCATGTACGTGAACGCAATCAGCGAGCCGCCGTAGCCGACCGCAGTCATCGCATAGACGAGCAGCAGGCGCGGCTGGGCCAGCACGCGCAACTGGCGGGCGAGCGGCGCGGGCGGCGTCTGCGGCAGCCCGCGCGGCACGAACGCGACCGCGCCGAGGAACGCGACGAGGCCGAACAGCGCGACGATCAGGAACGTCGCGCGCCAGCCGAAGTGCTGGCCGATGAAGGTGCCGAGCGGAATGCCGGCGACGAACGCGACGGTCATCCCGCTGAACATCGTCGCGATCGCGCTGGCGGCCTTGTCCTTCGGCACGAGCGTGGTCGCGATGATCGAGCCGACCGAGAAGAACACGCCGTGCGCGAGGCCGGTGAGGATGCGCGCGACGATCAGCGATTCGTAGCCCGGCGCCTGCCATGCGACGAGGTTGCCGACGGTGAAGAGCGCCATCAGCCCGGCGAGCAGCGCCTTGCGCGGCACGCGGCCGGTGAGCGCGGTGAGGAGCGGCGCGCCGATGGCCACGCTCAACGCGTACAGGCCGACGAGCAGGCCGGCGGACGGCAGGCTGACGCCGAGGTCGGCGCCGATCGTCGGGATCAGCCCGACGATCACGAATTCGGTGGTGCCGATGGCAAAGGCGCTGATGGTCAGCGCAAGCAACGCGAGTGGCATGACGGGATCCGGGTTTCAGTAGGAATGGATCGCAGTGTGCCGGCTTTACTTTTGCGGAAAAACTGGTCTATAAACCAAATTGTTTTGATTTCAAATCAACAATGAAGATCACTCTCGACGAACTCCAGGCCTTTGCCGCCGTGGTCGACACCGGTTCGATCACGGCCGCCGCCCAGCAGCTCGACCTCACCGTGTCGGCGACGAGCCGCACGCTTGCGCGGCTCGAGGAAAAGCTGAAGACCACGCTGCTGCGCCGGACCACGCGCCGGCTCGAACTGACCGAGGAAGGGCGCGCATTCCTGCAGGACGCGCGCGCGATCATCGAATCGGTCGAGAACGCGGAGGAGCAGATGCTCGCGCGGCGCGAGATGCCGTCCGGGCGTTTGCGCGTCGACGCCGCGACGCCGTTCATGCTGCACGTGATCGCGCCGCTCGTGCGCGGCTACCGCGAGCGCTTCCCGAAGGTCGAGCTGGAGCTGAACAGCAACGAGGGCATCATCGACCTGCTGGAGCGGCGCACCGACGTCGCGATCCGGATCGGCCGGCTGAAGGATTCGACGCTGCACAGCCGGCGGATCGGCAACAGCCGCGTGCGCATCCTCGCCAGCCCCGACTACATCGACGCGCACGGGCAGCCGCGCAAGGTCGAGGATCTGCCGAAGCACACGCTGCTCGGCTTCACGCAGCCCGAATCGTTGAACGTATGGCCGATCCTCGGCGCGGACGGCGAGCCCTGCCGCATCGAGCCCGACGTCTGGTCGTCGAGCGGCGAGACGCTGCGGCAGCTCGCGCTGGCGGGCACGGGGGTCGTGTGCCTGTCGGATTTCGTGACCGCGCAGGATCGCGAAGCGGGGCGGCTGGTGCAGGTGCTTGCGCGCCAGACGCTCGACGTCAGGCAGCCGATTCACGCGGTGTACTACCGGAATACCGCGATCTCGTCGCGGATCGCGTCGTTCGTCGACTACCTGATCGAGGTGCTGGGCGGCGGCAGCGGCGATGCGCCGGCGCGGCGCAAGGCCGCGTGGATGGAGTCGCAGTAGCGACGCGGCGCTGCCTTTCCGAATTCGGCGTGCCGCGCGGCGGCACGCCGTCGTGCGGCGATTACGCCTCTTCGGCCCAGGACATCCCGTCGCGCGCGAGCAACGCCGACGAAGCCGCGGGCCCGAACGTGCCGGCCGTGTACAGGCGCGGCCGATCGCCGAGCTGCTTCCAGCCGTCGAGGATCGGCTCGACCCACGACCACGCGGCTTCGAGTTCGTCGCGGCGCATGAAGTGCGTGAGGCGGCCGCGGATCACGTCGATCAGCAGCCGTTCGTACGCTTCCGCGCGCCGTTCCGGAATCGCCTGCTGCAGGTCGAGGTTCAGGCTCACCGGCACCATGTTCATCCCGCTGCCCGGTTCCTTCGCGAGCATCTGCAGCTGGATCGACTCTTCCGGCTGGAGCTGGATCACGAGACGGTTGCCGTAATTGCGCGGGCCGGTCGGGATGATCGAGAACGGCATGTCGGCGAACTCGATCACGATTTCCGACTGGCGGCGCTGCAGCCGCTTGCCGGTGCGCAGGAAGAACGGCACGTTCGCCCAGCGCCAGTTGTTGATGTGCGCGCGCAACGCGACGAAGGTTTCCGCGCGGCTGTCCGCCGGCACGTTGTCTTCCTCGAGATAGCCCTTGACCGGCTGGCCGTCGACCGCGCCTGCCGTGTACTGGCCACGCACCGTGTCGCGCGCGACGTCCGACAGCGACATCGGCCGCAGCGAGCGCAGCACCTTCAGCTTCTCGTCGCGCACCGCGTCCGGGTCGAGCGACACGGGCGGCTCCATCGCGACGATGCACAGCAACTGCAGCAGGTGGTTCTGCACCATGTCGCGCAGCGCGCCGGTATGGTCGTAGAAGCCCGCGCGGCTGCCGACGCCGACCGTTTCCGCGACCGTGATCTGCACGCTGCGGATGTTCGGCGCCTGCCACAGCGGCCCGAAGATCGGGTTGCCGAAGCGCAGCACCATCAGGTTCTGCACGGTTTCCTTGCCGAGATAGTGGTCGATCCGGTAGATCTGCGATTCTTCGAAGTGCTTGCCGACCGCGTTATTGATCGCCTTTGCGGACGCGAGATCGTGGCCCAGCGGCTTTTCGAGGACGACGCGCGAGTGCGCGTCGACGAGGTGCGCGGCCGACAGGTTGTCGCAGATCGTCGTGAACAGCTCCGGCGACGTCGACAGGTAGAACACGCGGATCGCGTCGCCACGCGCCGCTTCGGCGAGCCGCAGGTAGTCGTCCGGCGCGTTCACGTCGATCAGCACGTACTTGAACAGGTCGAGGAAGCGGCTCCACGCGTCGGCGTCGAACGCTTTCTCGTCGATGAACGGGCGCGATTGCTCGTCCATGAACTTGCGATAGCCGTCGATGCCCCAGTCGCGGCGGCCGACGGCGATGATGCGCGTCTCGGGCGGAAGATTGCAGTGCAGATGCGCCATGTACAGCGCGGGCAACAGCTTGCGGGCGGCCAGGTCGCCGCCGCCGCCGAAGATGATCATGTCGACGGGCCGGTCGGCCGCCGTCTGGGAAGGCTGATTCGTCATGGGAGGTTCGCGGTTTGAAACGGTGAACGTGAAACGAACGTCGAGGGCAATCGGGTGCCGGATGGCCGGCGCCGGTACGGCAAAACGCAATAGTGCACCGTTTTGATGGTTTGCGTGTGCGTTCCCCCGGATGTAACAGGGCTTGCGTTCTCGCTGATGGCTCGATTATGATTGAGCACTCACTCATTAAAGGAGTCGAACGTGGCCCGACCGCGCAGTCCCGACAAGCACGAAGCCATCCTCGCCGCGGCCGCGCGCGCGCTCGCCGAGGACGGCGCGACCGCGACGACCGCGCGCATCGCGCGGCTGGCCGGCGTGGCGGAAGGCACGGTGTTCACGTATTTCGAGACGAAGGACGCGTTGCTGAACGCGCTGTACGTGAGCCTGAAGGCCGACATGCGCGAAGCGATGATGACCGGGTTTCCGGAACACGCGCCGGCCGAGCAGGCGGTACGGCATGCGTGGAACGGCTATGTGTCGTGGGGCGTCGCGAATCCGGACGGCCGGCGCGCGCTGCAGCAGCTCGGCGTGAGCGGGCGCATCGACGACCCGCATCGCGCGGCCGGCGCCGAAGGCTTCGGCGCGATCCGTGCGCTGCTGCGCGAACAGGTCGCCGCGTCGGGCGCGCTGAACCGCGACGAAGCGCATGCGTTCTGCTCGGCGTTGTTTACGTCGATTGCGGAAACGGCGATGGAATCGATCGCACGCGAGCCGGTGCGAGCCGATGCGTACCAGGAAGCCGGCTTTCGCGCGTTGTGGGCCGTGTTGCATGCGGTGTGAGTCAGGCATGGCCGTCGGGCGGCGCGTGCCGCGACGACAGGCACGGAGTTTCAGGCAGGGCGATGCAGGTCATGGGATCGGTTCATCGTCCATATTAATGAGTGAGTAATCATTCATTTTCATCGTTTCACCACGATCAAGGAGTGGAAAATGTCGAAAGTCTGGTTGGTAACAGGGGCCGCACGCGGCCTGGGACGCGCGATTTCGGAAGCCGTGCTGGCGGCGGGCGACCGACTGGTGGCCGGCGCACGCAACCCGGCGCAACTGGCCGATCTGGCCGAACGGTATGGCGACCGGTTGCTGCCGGTCGCGCTCGACGTCACCGACGAAGCGGCGGCAGAGCAGGCCGTCTCGGCGGCACGCGCCGCATTCGGCCGCATCGACGTGCTGGTGAACAACGCGGGCTACGGCCATACGGCGCCGTTCGAGCAGATGGGCGCCGACGTGTTTCGCGACCAGATCGAAACGAACCTGTTCGGCGTGATCAATCTCACGCGCGCGGTGCTGCCGACGATGCGCGCACAACGCGCGGGGCGCATCTTCCAGGTATCGTCGGTCGGCGGGCGGACGTCGACGCCCGGGTTGTCCGCGTATCAGGCCGCGAAGTGGGCGGTCGGCGGATTCAGCGACGTGCTCGCGAAGGAAGTCGCGCCGTTCGGCGTGCGCGTGTGCACGCTTGAGCCGGGCGGGATGCGGACCGAATGGGCCGCGCAGGCGAAGCGCGACGTCGACGATCTGCTGCCCGACTATCAGCCGTCGGTCGGCAAGATTCTCGAGTTGCTCGGTGCGTATGGCGGCCACGAGGTCGGCGATCCCGCGCGGATCGCGGCGTTGATCGTCGACCTGTCGCGCCGCGACGACGTGCCGCTGCGCCTGCTGCTCGGCGGCGATGCGCTGTTCGTCTGCGAGCAGGCGGAACGGCAGCGCGCGGAAGAGGCGGCGCGGTGGCGGGACGCCACGCTGTCCACGCAGTTTCCGGACGCGAAGCTGCCGGACGGGCTGGAGGCGTTGAAGGCGATCGAGTAAGGGCGGCCGCTGTCGCGGGCGGCGCATCGATCGCGTCGACCGCGTCGCTCCCGCAAGCCGGGTCGCGTGCCGGCGCGATCGATTTCGCCGGCGGCCCGGCGCGCAAAACGCCGCGTGGGTCCGCATCGCAACGCCGGCTTTCGCCCGACCATTCGCGAAACGAGAACGATCAATTCTCCTCAGCGGGGATTCTGTCGCAACCGTCGAGTTTCTAGACTTGCCTCAAGCGATGAGACCTGCTCGTCGCACCTTCCAAAAGGACACAGTCATGAAGCTCTACGTTCATCCGCTTTCCGGTCATTCGCACCGCGCCCGCCTGCTCATTTCGCTGCTCGGCATCGAGCATGAACTGATCGAAGTCGACCTGGCCGCCGGCGCGCACAAGTCGCCTGAATTTCTGGCGCTGAACCGCTTCGGTCAGGTGCCGGTGCTGGTAGACGGGGACACCGTGATCGCCGATTCGAATGCCATCCTCGTGTATCTCGCCCGCACGTCGGGCAATAGCGACTTCCTTCCGCAATCGCCCGTGCAGGAAGCCGCCGTGCAGCGCTGGTTGTCGGTCGCGGCCGGCGAGATCGCATTCGGGCCGGCCGCCGCGCGGCTCATCACGGTCTTCGGTGCGAAGTTCAATGCCGACGAAGTGATCGCCCGTGCGCATCGCATCCTCGCGCTCATCGACGCCGAACTCGCGGGGCGCGACTTCATCGTCGGGCCGAAGCCCACCATCGCCGACGTCGCGTTGTACGGCTACGTTGCGCGTGCACCCGAAGGCAATGTGGACCTGTCCGGCTATTCGAACGTCGCGGCGTGGCTGCGCCGCATCGAAGCGTTGCCGGGTTTCGTCGAGTTCGTGAAGACGCCGGTCGGGCTCGCGGCCGCTGCGTGATCGAGGTCGGCCCGTCGCCCGTGCGGTGACGGAGGCGACGCCTGCGCGTCAACGCGCGCCGAATGCGTCATGTGCAGGTTCCGTCGAGGAGACACATCGTGAGCACGGTATCCAATGAAGCGAACTCGCCGTGGCATCGGGGCGAACTCGAGCTGCAGGAAAAAACAGGCGTGATGCAGAAGATGGACAGCGTGGGACGGCGCTTCGTCAGGGATCACATGCCCGACCAGCATCGCGCGTTCTTCGCGCAGCTGCCTTTCGTCGTCGTCGGTGCGGTGGCCGACGACGCAGACGTATGGGCGACCTTCGCATTCGGCCAGCCCGGCTTCATGCAGTCGCCGAACGACAAGCGCCTGCGCATCGACACCGTATTCGATCCGAACGATCCGGCTGCCAGTGGCACGCACGACGGCGCGGCGATCGGCCTGCTCGGCATCGAACTGCATACGCGGCGTCGCAATCGCCTGAACGGCATGATCCGTCGCGGCGAGACGCGCGCATTCGATCTCGACGTCGTGCAGAGCTTCGGCAACTGCCCGCAATACATCCAGTTGCGCGATTTCGCGTTCGTACGCGAACCCGATACGTTCTCGGAAATCGCACCGGAGGAAAGCGATCGTCTCGACGATCGCGCCCGCGCGATCATCGCGGCTGCCGACACGCTGTTCGTGGCGTCCTACGTCGGCGACGGCGCCGAGCGTCAGGTCGACGTTTCGCATCGCGGCGGCAAGGCGGGGTTCGTGCGCATCGGCGACGACGGCGTGCTGACGATCCCGGATTTCGCCGGCAACCTGTTCTTCGCGACACTGGGCAATTTTCGGGTCAATCCGCGCGCGGGCATCGTGTTTGCCGACTTCGAAACCGGCGATGTGTTGCAGATGACCGGCGAAGCCGAAGTCGACCTCGATTCACCGGAGATCGCCGCATTTCAGGGCGCGGAGCGACTGTGGCGCTTCAAGCCGCGCCGCGTCGTTTATCGCGCCGGCGCATTGCCGTTGCGCTGGACGTTCCGGGCGGAAGGCTGGTCGCCCAACTCGCTGATGACGGGGAGCTGGGACGAGGCCGCGAGCCGCCTGAGCGCCGCCGAACTGGCACGGGCGTGGCGTCCGTTCAGGGTCGCGAAAATCACCGACGAGAGCACGCTGATTCGCTCGTTCCAGCTCGACCCTGCGGACGGCGCCGGCTTGGTGCCGCACCTGGCGGGCCAGCACGTGCCGATTCGCGTGAACCTGTCGGAGGGCGGCGATCCGCTCATCCGCACCTATACGTTGTCGAGCGCGCCGTCGGACGGTGTGTATCGCATCAGCGTGAAGCGGGAAGGGCGCGTGTCGTCGCATCTGCATGACGGGGTGCAGGTCGGTGACCGCATCGAAGTGCGAGCGCCCGCCGGGCAATTCACGATCGATGCGCTCGAGCGCCGTCCTGCCGTGTTGCTGGCGGCCGGTGTCGGGGTGACGCCGATGCTGGCGATGTTGCGTCACATCGTCTACGAAGGCGCGCGCAAGCGCGGCACCCGCAAGACCTGGTTCTTTCACGCCGCACGCTCCGTGAAGGAGCGCGCGTTCAGCGACGAGATCGGCCAGCTCGCATCGGCGGCGAACGGCGCGGTGAACGTGGTGCGCGTGCTGTCGGACGCGACCGGCGCGCGCGAGGGCGACGAAGTCGACGTCGTCGGCCGCATCGATGCGAACCTGCTGCGCGCGACGCTGCCGTTCGACGACTACGACTTTTACCTGTGCGGACCGTCGGGTTTCATGCAAGCGGTCTATGACGCGCTCCGCGACCTGAACGTGGCGGACCATCGAATCCACGCGGAGTCGTTCGGCCCTTCCGGGCTCAAGCGTCGAGCCGATTCGGGCGCGAGTGCCCCATTGCGTGCGCCGGCGGATACGCCGACACCCGTCGCGTTCGTCAAGTCGGGCAAGGAAGCGCGCTGGCAGCCGGGCAGCGGCTCGCTGCTGGACCTGGCCGAGGCGCGCGGCCTGACGCCCGAATACGGGTGCCGCGGAGGCAGTTGCGGCACCTGCCGCACCCGGATCGTCGAAGGCGCGGTGACGTATCCGGTCGCACCGGAATTCAAGGTACCGGACGACGAAGCGCTGATCTGCTGCGCGGTGCCCGCGCATCGCGGATCGGGCGGCGGCGACCGTCTGCTGCTCGACGTGTGATTCAGAACCCTCGTCGCACGGCGACGATTCCCGACGAAAGGAGTTTGACCATGAAAGACGTCAACGTTGCCCGCCCGCCGGTTCCACCGTTCTCGCTGGACACGGCGATCGAGAAAGTGCGGCTCGCCGAAGACGGGTGGAACACGCGCAATCCGGAGCAGGTTTCGCTCGGATACAGCGTCGACAGCGTGTGGCGCAACCGCGCCGAATTCGCGACGGGCCGTGCGGCAATCGTTGCGTTGCTCACACGCAAGTGGCAGCGCGAACTCGACTACCGGCTCATCAAGGAGTTGTGGGCGTACGGCGGCAACCGGATCGCCGTGCGCTTCGCCTACGAGTGGCATGACGACGCGCAGAACTGGTATCGCTCGTACGGCAACGAGAACTGGGAATTCGGCGACGATGGCCTCATGCACCACCGCCATGCGTGCATCAACGATCTGCCGATCGCCGAGGCCGATCGCAAGCTCTTCTGGCCGCTCGGGCGCAGGCCCGACGATCATCCGGGCCTCAGCGATCTCGGTCTGTAAGGCCTGCTTGCCTACGGCGCGCGATGCTCGCTACGCGTGCCGACTCGCCGGTGCCTGCTAGGCAGACCACATCGGCGCTTGGGCCCTCAGCCTTTCGACGCAGAGATCGATGAACGCGCGCGCTTTCCGGTTCGCGTGCCGGCCCTCCCGATGCACGACGTGAACCGGGAGCGGCGCAAGTTCGTGCTCGGCCAGCAGCACGCACAGCGTGCCTTGCGCGAGTTCGTCGACCACCTGATAGGACAGCAGGCGCACGATGCCGAGGCCGGCTGTTGCCGCGGCGATCGCGGAATCGTTCGTCGTGGTCAGCAGGCGCGGCTGGATGGGGACGGTGAGCGTCTTGTCCCGCGCGCGGAAGCGCCATTCGGGCGCCGGCGTGATGCCCGTCGCCTGAATCGTGACGTGAGCCGCGAGATCGTCCGGATGCTGTGGCGTGCCGTGCGCGTCCAGATAAGCGGGAGACGCGCACAGCACGCGGCGTACCTTGCCGACCGAGATCGCCTGCAGCGACGAGTTCGGCAGCTCGCCGATGCGCACGGCCACGTCGGCGCCTTCATCGACGAGATTGACGACACGGTCCAGAAACCAGCAGTTGAGATTGACGGAAGGATGCTGCTGCAGATACTCGAGCGCGATCGGCGTCACATAGCTCTTGCCGAACAGCACGGGCGCCGTGACGGTGAGCTGGCCGCGTGGCGTATTGCCGGTGCCGGTGGCGGAAAGCTCGGCCGCGTCGATGTCCGCCAGAATGCGCCGGCAGTCCTCGTAAAACGACGCGCCCGCATCGGTGATGCGGACCACGCGCGTCGTCCGCGTCAACAGCCGCACGCCGAGATATTCCTCGAGTTCCGTCATCACGCGGCTGATCACCGACGGCGAGACGTTCAGCTTGCGCGCCGCCGATGCGAACCCTTCCGTCTCGACCACCGTGACGAAGGTGGTCATGGCCTGGAGCCTGTCCATGTATGAAAGATATCCGGGTGAAGTGAACGTGTCCGCACGCGCATCGTGCGTCAGGATGAACGCGCGTCCGGCTCCGCGATGCTCGACGATCGGATGCGCCACTTCGCCGGCGTCATGCCTACCTGCCGTTTGAACACCCGTTGGAATGCGGCCTCGGATCGATAGCCGACCGATTCGCCGATCTCGGCGACGGACATCGTCGTTTGCGCGAGCTTGCGCCCGGCAAGCGCCATGCGGATTTCAGTCAGGACATCGGTTGCCGAGCGGCTGATCGCCTCGTCGAAGTGGCGTGCGAACGTCGCGCGCGACATGTGGCAGCGCTCGGCCAGCTGGGCCAGCGTCCAGGGCTTTTCGGGCTCGTCGAACATCGCTGCGAGCGCCGGCTGCAGCCGATGACGTTGTGCCAGTGCAAGCAGCCCGCGCGGCGCGTGGCCTGCCTCGGACGCACTGCGCAGGGTCAACGCGAACAGCGCACCGGACAGATGATCCACGACCGCGGCACTGCCGGCGCGTTGCTCCAGCGCTTCCTCTCGCATCAAGTCGATGAGCCGCGCGAGCCGCGTGACTGCAAACGCGGCGTCGCGCGTCTGTTCGTCGCCCGCGGTTACGCTGCTCACGAGCAGACGTCGAGGCAGATGGTCGCGCAGCAACTGCTGCGGGACGGCAGGCAGCACGAAGCGCCCGCACAGCACATCGGTGCTCGCATTGGCGCTGCCGTTCGTCGCGATGGTCAGGCCGTTGTTGTGCCGCTCGCGCGCCGCGCGCGGCGCCTCGCCGCTGCCGTCGTGCAGCCGATGGGCGCTGCCGGACGGAAACACGACGATGTCGCCGGCCTTCATCCGCAGCGTCGGTTCGTCTTCTCCGTCCGTCTCGCATTCGATGACGGCCTCGCCGCGCAACAGGATGTGATAGGGGAGTTCCCACTCGCTCGACTCGGGATGGTCGATGCGCCACGGCGACCCGAAGTGGCACCGCACGTCAAGCCGCCCGGTGACCGGCATCATCGACAGCAATCGGTCGAGCATTTCCATATGAGACGTTTGAGCATGGAGTTGCGGCAGTATGGCATTAAAGAAAACGTCACGCATCCCTACACTGACTCCCATGCCATACGACATGGCTAACCGTTCAACCACGAAGCAAGGAGTCGATCATGTCCCGTCTCACCACCATTCGCCCTGAAGAGGCAACCGGCGCGGCCGCTGAAGTGTTCGCGAAGATCAAGAAGGCCGTCGGCAAGGTGCCCAACGCATACGCCACCATCGGCACGCAAAGCCCCGAAGCGCTCGGCGCGGCGCTGGCGTTCGATGCGGCGGTCGCGGCGAGCACGCTCGGCAAGGCCGATATCGAAGCGATCAAGCTGGCGGTCAGCGAATACGCGGGATGTGATTACTGCGTCGCCGCTCACACGCTGATGGGCAAGCTGGCAGGCCTGACAAGCGATCAGATGAAGCAGGTGCGCGCGGGCGCGGCAACCGGCGACGCCGCGCGCGATGCGCTGGTCGCGTATGTCCGTACGCTCGTCGGCACGCACGGCACGGTCCCCGTTGCGGTCGTCGATGCGGTGCGCGAGGCGGGCTATACGGAACGCCAGCTCATCGAGATCAATCTCGCCATCGCGTCGATCACGTTCACGAACCTCGTCAATCGCGTGAACGATACGACGCTCGATTTTCCGGCCGTGGCGTAACGGCGCGGTGGATCGCGGACAGGAAGCCCGCGTCTGCGCCGATACGCGGATGCACTACCGGCCGTCGGGATCGGCGCTGTACCCGAGTTCGCCGCTGATCAGCGCGGCCTCGTGGCGCAGTGCCGTCGCGACCGGCCCGTCGATCGATGCGTCGAAGCCGCCGGTCGCGCCCAGCGCGGTGATCGCCGCGCACATATGTCCGTTCGCATCGAATAGCGGCGCCGACACGGCGCTGATGCCCTTCAGGTTGGTGTCGCAGACGGTCGCGAGGCCGGCCGCGCGAATCTCGCGCTGCAATTGACCGACCGGATCGCGTCGATCGAGCTGCGCGCGCAGCTCGGCCGGCGCCGACGCGAGTTCGTCTTCCGCAAGCTGTCGCACCTTCGGCTCGTCGAGCAGCGCGAGGAACAGCCGCCCGGTTGCGGACCATAGCAACGACATCACCGAGCCGGCGCGAACATTGACCGTGACCGGCAGGCCGGGCTCTTCGAAGCGCATGATCGTCGGCCCGCGGTTGCCCATGATCGCGACGAAGCACGTTACTTCCAGGCGCTCGCGCACGCGCACGAGCGACGGTTCGGCGAGCCGTATCGGGTCGGCCATCCGGATCGCCGCGAGCCCGATCGAGATGCACTGGGGCCCAAGCACGTATTGCTGGCTCGCGCGCTCCTGCGTGACGAACGCTTCCTCCATCAGGCTCGCCAGATAGCGGTGAACCTTCGCGGGATTCTCGTCGAGTCGCGCCGCGAGCGCGGTCAGCGTGGCGCGGCCGCCGCACGCGGCGAGCTCCTTCAGCACGAGCAGGCCGGTCGACGCGGACTGGACGCGCTGCCGGCGGTCGCGCTCGGGCGGCGCGGTCTTCTTCGTTCTGGCGATTTTTTCCATAAGCCGGATTCTAGCCGGACGACCGGCGGCGCCCGGCCGCCAAGGTTTACCCCAGTCGTTTGATTACGCATTGCGTATTAGATTTACGCAAAATCATAGCACGGGAGTGAATCATGTCCGTCACGGAGCGCCACGCGTCATCGTCGAAATGTCCGTTTCATCCTGCGCCGGCCGTGGCGCGCGCGCCGAACGGCTGTCCGGTGAGCGCCGCCGCAGCCGCGTTCGATCCGTTCGACGACGGCTACCAGCAGGACCCGCCCGAGTACGTGCGCTGGGCGCGCGAGCAGGAGCCCGTGTTCTACAGCCCCAAACTCGGCTATTGGGTCGTCACGCGCTTCGACGACATCAAGGCGATCTTTCGCGACAACCTCACGTTCAGCCCGTCGATCGCGTTGGAGAAGATCACGCCCACCGGCCCCGAGGCGAACGCGGTGCTCGCGTCGTACGGCTTTGCGCTGAACCGCACGCTCGTCAACGAGGACGAGCCCGCGCACATGCCGCGCCGCCGCGCGCTGCTCGACCCGTTCACGCCCGACGCGCTGAAGCATCACGAACCGATGGTGCGCCGGCTCGCGCGCGAATACGTGGACCGCTTCATCGACGACGGTCGAGCGGATCTGGTCGACCAGATGCTGTGGGAAGTGCCGCTCACCGTCGCGCTGCACTTTCTCGGCGTGCCCGAGGAGGACATGGACACGCTGCGCGAATACTCGATCGCGCACACGATCAACACGTGGGGGCGCCCGAAACCGGAGGAGCAGGTCGCGGTCGCGCACGCGGTCGGCAAGTTCTGGCAGTTCGCGGGCAAGGTGCTCGACAAGATGCGCGAGAATCCGTCCGGGCCCGGCTGGATGCAGTACGGGATCCGCAAGCAGAAGGAACTGCCGGACGTGATCACCGATTCGTATCTGCATTCGATGATGATGGCGGGCATCGTCGCCGCGCACGAGACGACCGCGAACGCGACGGCGAACGCGATGAAACTGCTGCTGCAGCATCCCGACGCGTGGCGCGACATCTGCGAGGATCCGTCGCTGATCCCGAACGCAGTCGAGGAGTGCCTGCGCCACAACGGCTCGGTCGCCGCATGGCGACGGCTCGCGACGAAGGACGTGACGATCGGCGGCATCGACATTCCGGCGGGCTCGAAGCTGCTGATCGTCACGTCGTCCGCGAATCACGACGAAGCGCGCTTCGCGGACGCCGACCTGTTCGACATCCGCCGCGAGAACGCGAACGATCAGTTGACGTTCGGCTATGGATCGCATCAGTGCATGGGCAAGAATCTCGCGCGCATGGAGATGCAGGTCTTCCTCGACGAGTTCACGCGCCGTCTGCCGCACATGAAGCTCGCCGAGCAGCGCTTCACGTATGTGCCGAACACGTCGTTCCGCGGCCCCGAGCATCTGTACGTCGAATGGGATCCGGCGCTGAATCCCGAGCGCCGCGACCCGTCGGTGCTGCGCCCGCGCGCGGCGGTGCGCATCGGCGAGCCGTCGTCGCACGCGGTGAGCCGCGCGGTCACGGTCGAACGCGTGTCGATGTGCGCGGAGCGCATCGCCCACATCCGGCTCGTGTCCGCCGACGGCCGCCCGCTGCCGCGCTGGACGCCCGGCTCGCACATCGACGTGATCTGCGGCGATACCGGCATCACGCGCCAGTATTCGCTGTGCGGCGACCCGGACGAGCGCGACGTGTATGAGATCGCGGTACTGCACGAAGCGCAGAGCCGCGGCGGATCGGCGTGGGTGCATGCGAATCTGCGCGCCGGCGATGGGCTGAAGATCCGCGGCGCGCGCAATCACTTCCGCTTCGCAGCCGACGCCGACAAGGCCATCTTCGTCGCGGGCGGCATCGGCATTACGCCGATCAGTGCGATGGCGCGCGAAGCGAAGGCGCGCGGGATCGATTACGAAATCCACTACAGCGGCTCGCGACGCGCGTCGATGGCGATGCTCGGCACGCTCGCCGCGTTGCATGGGGAACGTCTGCACGTGTACGTGTCGGAAGAAGGCTCGCGTAACGACTTTCGCGCGCTGTTCGCGCAGCCGGCCGACGACACGCACATCTACGCGTGCGGCCCCGCGCGGATGCTCGACGCACTCGAAGCGAGCTGCGCACACTGGCCGCGCGATGCGCTGCGAGTCGAGCATTTCGTGTCGACGAAGGCGGCGCTCGATCCGTCGAAGGAGCGGCCGTTCGAAGTCGAACTGAAGGATTCGGGCATCACGCTGACGGTCTCGGCGAACCAGACCGTGCTCGACGCGTTGCAGCACGCGAACATCGACGTGCAGAGCGACTGCCGCGAAGGGCTGTGCGGCTCGTGCGAAGTCCGCGTGCTGGCCGGTCGAGTCGATCATCGCGACAGCGTGCTCACGCGCGCGGAGCGCGACGCGCACGACCGCATGATGACCTGCTGTTCGCGCGCGTGCGGCGGCGAGCGGCTCGTTCTCGAACTTTGAACGCGCGGTGGCGCCGCGAGCGCCGCTCGCCCCCCATAAACCACAAAAAAGACCGGAGACATGCGCGATGAAAAAGCGTGCCAACCTGATGTTCGCCTGCACCGTCGGCACCACGCTCGAGTGGTACGACTTCTTCGCGTTCGCCGCATGTGCGGTGCTCGTGTTCGACAAGCAGTTCTTCGTCGTCGGCAATCCGCTCGCGGCCACGCTGCTCGCGCTCGCGACGTTCGCGGTCGGCTTCGTCGCGCGGCCGCTCGGCGGCATCGTGTTCGGGATGATCGGCGACCGCATCGGCCGCCGCAAGACGCTCGTCGTCAGTCTGCTGATGATGGGCATCAGCACGTTCTGCGTCGGCCTGCTGCCGACCTATGCGTCGATCGGCATCGCGGCGCCGCTGCTGCTCGTGCTGCTGCGGATCGTGCAGGGGATCGCGGTCGGCGGCGAGGCGACGGGTGCGATCCTGATGATCGCCGAATCGATGCCCGCCGCGCAGCGCGGCTTCTGGACCAGCTTCACGATGTTCGCCGGCCCGCTCGCGAACGTGCTGACCGCGTTCGTGATCGGGCTGGTGCAGCGGTTCTACGGCGATGCCGCATTCGTCGACTGGGCGTGGCGGATTCCATTCTTCGTCTCCGCGCTGCTCGTGATCGTCGGTTTCTGGACGCGCCGGCGCGTCGAGGAATCGGCGGCGTTCGCCGAGCTGGCCGCCGCGCATCGGACGGTCGAGCGCGCGTCGCTGCGCGAAACGTGTGCGGGCAACTGGCGGCAGATGGCGCGTGCGTTCTTCGTGAAGGCCGCGGAAAACACGTTCCTGTATCTGTTCTCGACATTCGCGCTCGGACTCGCGACCGGCTATCTGCACTTCAGCCGGCCGCAGGCGCTGTCCGCGCTGATGTGGGCGTCGGCGATCGAGGTCGTCGTCATCCTGATCGCCGCGCACGTGTCGGACCGGGTCGGACGGCGCCCGGTGCTGATCGCCGGCTTGCTCGGCGCGGCGGTCGCCGGTTGTTCGTTGTTCACGTTGTCGCCCGGCAGCGATTATGCGCATCTGCAACTCGCGTTGATCGCGTGCCTGGCCTGCCACGGCATCATTCTCGGACCGATGGCCGCGTACATGGCCGAACTGTTTCCGACGCGGGTGCGCTTTACCGCACTGTCGACCAGCTATCAGCTCGCATCGGTGCTCGGCGGGTCGATCGCCCCGATCGTCGGCACGCTGCTCGTGAGCTACACGGGCTCCGCGATCTTCGTCGCGGGTTACGCGATGCTGATGGCGCTTCCCGCGTTCGTCGCGGTGATCGCGTCGCGCGAATCGCGCGGTGAGGACATCGATTCACAGTCGATGTTCGCGGGACATGCGATGCGGACGAACGACCGGCCGCGCTCGACGCATGCGTAAAGAACGGCGGCCGCGTCACGCGGGCGAAGAAGCGGGTTGCGCGCGTGCCGGCTCGACCGGTCCGTACTAGCCCTGTTACGGCTCGTCGGCTCGAACCCGGCCTTTGCCGAAGCGGCGATCAGGTGCCGTAGACGTTCTCGCAGAGCGCGACACTCGCGCCCAGCTTCCGCGATAGATCGGCGGCCGCATCCAGTTGCGGTCGATCCAGCTCGCCCGACTCGTGCGCGACGCTGAGGCGAGACGCAGGACCGGAAAGCGTCAGCGCCGCCATGAACTTGTCGCCGGCGCCGAAGACCGGCACCGCGAACGCCGCCGTGTGCACGTCGCGCGCACCCGCGGTGAAGAGGGGCAGTGCAGGCGGCTTGTCGTAGATCGGCTCGCCGAGCCCCCAGAAGCGGATCACGTGACTGATGGCCGTGTCGTCGAGCGGCAGCATCGTCCCAGCGAGCCGCGTTTCACGTAGACCTTCGGACGGCTCGACGCGAAACAGGCAGAGCCGCTGCCCGTTGTCGTGCACGTAGTACGATGCGCTTTCCTTCGTCAACGCGGCCAGCGCATGCAGCGCCGGTTCCACCACCGTGGACAGATGGAAGGACTGCTCGTACAGCTTGCCGAGGTACAGCACGCGATGTCCGAGCGAATAGTTGCCGGATTGCGCGCGCACGACATACCCCATTCGCTCCAGCGAATTCATCAGCCGATAGACCGTCGTCTTGTGCATGCCGGATGCCTGCGACAGCATCGCGAGCGACTGCGATTCGGCGCCGGGCTTGAAGCAGTCCAGCAGCGAAAGCGCCTTTTCCACGGCAACGACCCCGTCGTTTCCCATTCCTTCTCTCCCGTCTACATTCATTCGAAATTGTACAGAGTAAAACGATGGTTTACCACGTAAAAGGGTAAACGCCAGTGCCTTCGCGCGTGTCCTCTGGCTATAGTGGTTTCACTATGTACACCAGTGTTGTACAGAGTACAACGCACAACCCGAGGTCGAAACATGAGCAAGCCATCCGTCAGCACTTCTCCGATCAATCGCGACATCGAACGCGTCTCGCCCGAACTCGTTCAGGCGGCCGCGCGCTACCAGGCCGCGATCCTGGCCGACGTCGCGGGCCGCCGTGGCACGGTGCATGGCCGCGTGCGGCCGTTGTCGCCGAAGATGAAGGTCGCCGGCCCCGCGGTCACGGTCGAAGTCCGCGCGGGCGACAACCTCGCGATCCATGCGGCGCTCGCCGTCGCGAAGCCGGGCGACGTCGTCGTGGTCGATGGCAAGGGCGACATCTCGTGCGCGCTGCTCGGCGAAATCATGGCGGCGCAGGCGAAGGCGACCGGCATCGCCGGTATCGTCATCGACGGCGCGGTGCGCGACGCGCACGAACTGGCCAACGGCGACTATCCGATCTTCGCGGCCGGCCTCAATCCGTGCGGCCCGACCAAGAGCGTCGCGGGGCGCGTGAATGCGCCGATCTCGCTGGGCGGCACGACGGTGAATCCGGGCGATCTGGTGGTCGGCGACGCCGACGGCGTCGTCGTCATTGCGCGCGCCGACGTCGCGCGCATCGTCGATCTCGCGCAGAAAAAGCTCGACTTCGAAACCGCGCGTATCGCGGCGATCCACAAGGGCGACCTTCGCCCGGGCTGGATCGAGAAGGAGTTGCGCGCAGCCGGCATGCTGGCAGAAGGCGAGGCACTGTGATGCAGGCCGCTTCGCACAAGCCCGTGGTCCTCGTGACCGCCGCCGACCTGGCGCCGCAGGCGCTCGAGATGCTTGCGCAGTTCGACGTCGTGTTCGCCGGCAAGCAACCGACCGAAGACGACATCGTGGCGCTCTGCACCCGGCACAAGCCGGTCGCGATCGTCGTCCGGTACGGCAAGGTCAACGCCCGCATCATGGATGCGGCCGAAAATCTGCAGGTGATTTCGAAGCACGGCAGCGGGATCGACGTGATCGATCAGGACGCTGCCGCCGCTCGCGGCATCGCGGTGCGCGCCGCGGTCGGCGCGAATGCGGCCGCCGTCGCCGAGCACACATGGGCGCTGCTGCTCGCGTGTGCGAAGTCGGTTCCGCAGCTCGATATGCGCATGCGCGAAGGCCACTGGGACAAGTCGACGCACAAGTCCGTCGAACTCGACGGGCGCACGCTCGGCCTCGTCGGACTCGGCGCGATCGGCCGGCGCGTGGCCGCGATCGGCGCGGCGTTCGGCATGAAGGTGCTCGCGTTCGATCCGTTCGCGAAGGAAGCGCCGGCCGGTGTGAAGCTGGTACCGCTCGACACGCTGTACGCGGAGTCGGACGTCGTGTCGCTGCATTGTCCGTTGACGGCCGACAACCGCCGGATGCTCGACCGCGACACGCTCGCGCGTTTCAAGCGCGGCGCGATGCTCGTCAATACCGCACGCGGCGGCTTGATCGACGAAGCCGCGCTTGCCGACGCACTGTCGAGCGGCCACTTGCGCGCGGCCGGCCTCGACAGCTTCGACGCGGAGCCGATGGCGGTGCCGCACCCGTTCCAGCAGATCCCCAACGTGATTCTGTCTCCGCATATCGGCGGCGTGAGCGATGCCGCATACGTGAACATGGGGACGGGCGCGGCCGCCAACGTTCTCGCGGTGCTGGACGAACGTGCGCACAGCGCGGCTTGAATCCCGAACATCGAGGTACACATGTTTTATCTGACGAGTCCCGACGTGCGCGAAGCCGAAGTGTTCACGCGCATGCCGGAGAAGTTTCGCAAGCCGGACGTCCGCACGGAATGGGCGCGCGCGAATCGCGGCGGCATGGTCACGGATTCCTTTCTCGAAGGGCCGGTGTGGGATCCGGACGGCTATCTGTTCGTCACCGACATTCCGCACGGGCGCATCTTCCGCATTTCGCCGTCGGGAGACTGGGATCTCGTCGTCGAATACGACGGCGAGCCCAACGGGATGAAGCGTTTCGACGCATCGCACCTGATCATCACCGACTACCGGAACGGCCTGATGCTGCTCGATATCGAGCGCGGTGAAGTGCGCCCTTATCTCGAGCGCCGCAACACCGAGCGCTTCAAGGGCGTGAACGACCTGACGTTCGACTCGGCCGGCAATATCTATTTCACCGATCAAGGGCAGACCGGGCTGCACGATCCGACGGGCCGTGTGTATCGGCTGTCGCCCGACGGCAAGCTCGACATGCTGCTCGGCACCTGCCCGAGCCCGAACGGGCTCGTGCTGTCGCGCGACGAGAAGGTGCTGTTCGTCGCGATGACGCGCGGCAATGCCGTGTGGCGCATGCCGCTGCAGACCGACGGATCGGTCACCAAGGTCAGCGCGTTCTTCACGTCCTACGGACCGAGCGGCCCCGACGGCCTCACCGTCGATCTCGAAGGCCGCCTGTTCGTCGCGAATCCGGGGCTCGGCCGCGTATGGGTGCTCAACCACTGCGCGGAGCCCGTCGAGATCCTGACCGGGCCGAAGGGGGCGTCGCTCACGAGCGTGTGCTTCGGCGGCCCGGACATGAAGACGCTCTTCATCACCGAATCGACGTCCGGTTCCGTCCTGAAAGCGGACATGCGCATTGCCGGGCCGCTGCCGAAGCAGGCGGCGAAGCAGGACTGAGACCCACGAGCCGGGCCGGGAGGCCGTACGTCGGCCTCCCGCCCGTATGCCGAAAGATCGCGCCGCCAGCCGCGCGACGAAGGAGACAAGCATGACCATTTCGCACGCGCTGCATGCCGGCGACGACGCACCGCACGCCGACGCGTCATCGGCGGAGCGCCTGGCCGGCGACGATTACGCGGCCAGCGAGCGCACGCTCGCGAAGGCGTTCCGGCGCATTCTGCCGTTCATCTTCGTCTGCTACGTGATCAGCTATCTCGACAGGACCAACGTCGGTTTTGCCGCGCTCACGATGAACAAGGATCTCGGTCTCACGGCCGAGCAGTTCGGTTTCGGTGCCGGCCTGTTCTTCATCGGCTATTTCCTGTTCGAGATTCCGAGCAACCTGATCATGCAGAAGGTCGGGGCGCGTGTATGGATCGCGAGAATCATGATCACGTGGGGCGTGTTCTCGATGGCGACGGCGTTCGTCGTCGGTCCGAAGAGCTTTGCGGCCGCGCGTTTTCTGCTCGGGCTCGCCGAGGCAGGGTTCACGCCCGGCATCTACCTGTATTTCACGCACTGGTTTCCCGGCAAGTGGCGCGCGAAGGTGACGGCCGCCTTCCTCGTCGGCATCCCCGTCGCGAACATGATCGGCTCGCCGATTTCCGGTGCGCTGCTCGAACTCGGCGGCCTGCACGGGCTGCGCAGCTGGCAGTGGCTGCTGCTGATCGAAGGCGTACCGGCAGTGATGCTCGGCATCGCGTGCCTGTTCGTGCTGGCCGACCGTCCCGAGAAAGCCGCGTGGCTCAGCGACGAAGAGAAGGCGTCGCTCGCGAAGCGCCTCGCGTTCGAACAGCGCGACATCGGCGCGAAGCACGGCAGCAAGCTGCGCGACGCGATGACGAACTGGCGCGTATTCGTGCTCGCGTTCGTCAACTTCTGCGGGATCGTCGGCTCGCTCGGCGTCGGCTTGTGGATGCCGCAGATCATCAAGCAGTTCGGCGTCGAACACGCGGTGGTCGGCTGGCTGACGGCCATTCCGTATGCGATCGGCGCCGGTGCGATGCTCTGGTGGGCGCGTCTCGCCAATCGCGCGGCCAACCGCATTCCGTATGTCGCCGGCGCACTGGCGCTCGCCGCGGTGGCGTTGTGTGCGAGCGCCTTCATTCATGCGCCGGTTTTCAAGCTGATCGCACTGTGCGTCACGGTGAGCGGGATCCTCGCGTTCCAGGCGACTTACTGGGCCATCCCGTCGGGATTCCTCACCGGCCGGGCCGCCGCGGGCGGGCTCGCGCTGATCGTGTCGGTCGGCAATCTCGGCGGCTTCGTCGGGCCGTCGCTGATCGGCGCGCTAAGGCAATTCTCCGGCGGCTTCACCGCGCCGCTCGTCGCCGTGTCGGGTGTGCTGTTGCTCGGCGCGTTGACCATCGTGTGGCTCGGCGATCCGGGCTCGGGCGCCGGCGAAGCGCCTGCCGCCCGCGAGCCGTGAATTTTCGTTCGCCAGAAGACCCACCCACAAAAATCAGTTTGGAGACGCCATGTTGTCGAATTCGGCCAGCCTGCATACCCGCCCGAAACCCCGCCTTGCGCTCGGGGCCGTCACCGTCGCGAGCGCGACCTTGTGGTGCGGCGCCGCGCATGCGCAAGGCAGCGTCACGCTGTACGGCATTGCCGACGTCGGTATCGAGCACATCAACAACACGACTACCGGCGGCGCGCAGACGCGCGAAGCGTCGGGCAATCTGTCCGGTTCGCGCTGGGGACTGAAGGGCGTCGAGGATCTCGGCGGCGGCATGAAGGCCATTTTCCAGCTGGAAAACGGCTTTAACATCAATGACGGCACGACCGCGCAGTCGACGAAAGGCCTCGGTTCGAATGCGGCCACGACGTCGCGGATTTTCGGCCGGCAGGCGTGGGTCGGGCTGTCGTACCGGGGGCAGCAGCTGACGTTCGGCCGCCAGAATTCGCTCTTCTACGAACAGGCCGTGGCGTTCGACCCGATGGGCGCGTCGTCGCGATACTCGGTGCTGTCGCTCGACTACGCGGCGGCCGCGCGTATCGACAATTCGGCGAAGTACACCGGCGTGTTCGGTCCGCTGACGGCGCAGGCCATGTATAGCACCCGCTACGACACCGGGTATGGCGCCGAGGTGCCGGGCGCGCAACTCACCGGCCGCTTCTTCAGCGGGGCGCTGACTTTCTCGCAAGGACCGCTCGCCGCGAGCGTGTCGTACGAGCAGCGCAACAGCAACACCGTCGCGACCAACACGGGCGCCGAGCGTCGCGCGACGGCCGCCGCGTCGTATGCGATCGGACCGGTGAAGGGATTCGCCGGTTATCGCTACCTTCAGGCGTCGAACGCGTTTCTGCCGGCGAACCCGATTCGTGTCGCGAACGGTTCCGAAGCCAGCGCGGCGAACCTGTACTGGGCCGGCGCGCAATACACGGTGTCGCCGGCGTTCGTGTTCACGGCAACGGCCTATTACCAGGACGTGCATTCGACGAGTGCCGATCCGTGGCTCGCCGTGCTGTGTGCGGATTATCTGCTGTCGAAGCGTACCGATATTTATGCGACGGCGGGTTTCGCGCGCAACAAGGGCGGTTCCGCGCTCGGCGTGAACGGCTATGGCACGGTCGCGCCAGATCACAACCAGACGGGCGTGGTGATCGGCATGCGCCAGAAGTTCTGACGGCGAGCGCGATGCAGACCGTTCATGCGCCCCATCTGCCCGTCCGGCCCGAGTGGCTCGCCTTGCGCGACGAGCCGGTGCTCGACCCCGAGCTTGCGATCGTCGACGCCCATCATCACCTGTGGGACCGCCAGACCGGGCGCTATCTCGCGGACGAGTTCGGTGAGGATGTGTACAGCGGGCATCGGGTCGTGTCGACGGTGTACGTGCAGTGCCGATCGATGTTGCGTGCAAGCGGGCCGGACGCATTCAAGCCGGTGGGCGAAGTGGAATTCGCGAGCGGCGTCGCCGCGATGTTCGACAGCGGCGCATACGGTCCCGCGCGGTGCTGCGAGGCCATCGTCGGCGGCGCCGATCTGTCGCTCGGCGCGGAACTCGATGCGGTGCTCGACACGATGCTCCAGGTGTCCGGCGGGCGACTGCGCGGGATCCGCAATCCGCTCGCGTGGCATGCGAGCCCCGACGTGCGATCGAGCCCGGTGACGCCGCCGCGCGACCGGATGTCGGATCCGGCTTTCCGGCAGGGCGTGACGACGCTCGCTCGCCACGGACTGTCGCTCGACGCGTGGGTCTATCACACGCAGCTCGACGACCTGTACGAACTCGCGCGCGCATGCGAGCACGTCACCGTCGTCATCGACCATTTCGGCGGTCCGGTCGGCGTGGGCCCGCATGCCGGCCGGCGTGCGGAAGTGCAGGCGCACTGGAAACGGCAACTTGCGCGTCTCGCCGCGCTGCCGAACACGCGCATGAAGCTCGGCGGCGCGGGCATGACCGTGTTCGGCTTCGACTTCGCCGCGCGCGACCTGCCGCCGTCGTCACAGGAACTGGCGGCTGCGTGGCAGCCGTATTTCGATACCTGCGTCGAATGCTTTGGCGTCGATCGCTGCATGTTCGAAAGCAACTTCCCCGTCGACAAGGGGATGTTCGGCTATCGCGTGCTGTGGAACGCCTTCAAACGACTCGCATCGTCGATGTCGGCCGACGAAAAGGCCGCGCTGTTCAGCCGGACGGCCGCCTCGACGTATCGCGTCGCGATTCCCGGAGACAACCCATGAAGACGAGTGCAACCGCGGCGACGCAGGACATCGATTCCGCAGCCGCGAAAAAAGGGCTCACGCACGTGACCGGTATCGAGTGGCGTTCGCTGTCGCTCGCGGGGCTCGGCTGGACGTTCGAGAGCTACGACTCGTTCCTGCTGTCGCTGCTGCTGCCGACGCTCGCGCTGCAGTTCGGGCTGAGCAAGGCGCAGCTCGGCATGTTCACGAGCGTCACGGCGGCCGGACAGATCGTCGGCGGCATTCTGTTCGGCTTCGTGTCGGACCGGATCGGGCGCGTGCGCACCGCGCTGCTCTGCGTCGGCATCTACTCGCTGTTTTCCGGCCTGATCGCATTTGCGCCCGACGCGCACTCGTTCGCCGCGTTGCGCTTCTTCGGCGCGCTCGGCATGGGCGGAACCTGGACCGCCGGCGCGGCGCTCGTCGCGGAGACCTGGCACCCGAGCCGGCGCGGCAAGGGCGGTGCGCTGATGCAGATGGGCTTGCCGATCGGCGCGATTCTCGCGATCGCGATCTCGGGCATCGTCGGCGCGGTGCATGGCGGACTGGGCGGCGACAGCTGGCGTCTGCTGTTCCTGATCGGTGCATCGCCGTTCTTCATCCTGTTCTGGGTCGCGCGCAAGACGCCGGAGTCGCCGATCTGGCTCGAACGCCGGCACGCGAAGTCGCAGGCCCGCAAGCCCGACGCGGCAGATCGCGAGAAGCTGAACGTGCGCGGCCTGCTCACCGCGTTCTGCTTCATCTTCTTTCTGCAGTACCTGTACTGGGGCGTATTCACGTGGACGCCGACGTTCCTCGTCACGGTGAAGCACCTCGACTTCGTGCATAGCCTGAAGTTCGTGCTGGCGCTGCAGTTCGGTGCGATCACCGGGTTTCTGCTGTTCTCGGCATGGGTCGACCGGCTCGGACGGCGACCGATGTTCCTGGCGTATCTGCTGGTCGGTGCGGTCGCCGTCGGCGTGTACATCGTGTCGGCGAATCCGTTGCTGCTGATGACCGCGATCTTTCTGACCGGCTTCAGCGTGAACGGCATCTTCGCGGGTGCCGGCCCGTTCCTCGCGGAGATCATCGGCAACACGGCATCGCGCGGGTTCTTCATGGGTCTCGCATACAACGGCGGCCGGCTCGGCGGCTTCATCGCGCCGTTGATCATCGGTGCGCTGGCGTCGACGTCGGGCGGCTTCGTGCTCGGACTCGCGACGACGATCGTCGCGTTCATCGCCGCGGCGGCAGTCGTGCTGTTCGCGCCCGAAACGCGCGGGAAGGCGCTGTCATGAACATCGCAACGCAAGCGGGGTGGGTGAACAGGCTGTTTCCCGCGCTATCGGAGGCATCGCTGCGGCGCTATCTGGGCGGGCAGGTCGCGTCGGTGCTCGGCAGCTGGACGCAGAACGTCACGCTGAATCTGCTGATCTATCACCTGTCCGGATCGGCGGCGATCCTCGCACTGCTCAACTTCCTGCTGTACGGGCCGCAATTGATCGTCGCGCCGGTGGCGGGCTCCCGCATCGGCTCGGCCAACGCGCGTCGCGTGACGCTATGCGTGCTGACGGCGTCGCTGCTGCTGACGGGCAGCCTCTTCACGTTGTCGCTGCTCGGCCTGCTCGGCGTGAAGCTGATCCTCGCGCATGCGCTGGCGATCGGCGTGTCGAGCGCGGTGGAAACGCCGGCGCGGCAGGTGCTGCTGCTGACGAGCCTGCAGGATGCGACGCACACGTCCAACGCGGTCGCGATGAACACGATGGTCTACAACGTCGGGCGCATGGTCGGCCCGACCGTCGCCGGATTCGTCTACCCGACGCTCGGGCCCCGGACGTCGTTTGCGATCTATGCACTCGCGCTGTGCTTCATGGCGGCGTGCGTGCGGTCGATCGGGACTGCGTCGGCGGACCGCCCGTCGCGTGCGGAGAGCGGCCTGCGCGACGCGGTCGGCTACGTGCTGTCCGATGCGTTCTCGGCCCGCTATCTGCCGATTCTCGCGTGCATCGGCCTGTTCGCAGGCAGCTACCAGACGCTCGTGCCGCTGCTCGCGGACCAGGGCTTTCACGATGCGGCGCGCTTTACCGGCGTGTTCTTCGCCTGCGCCGGCGCCGGCTCGTTGAGCGCGGCGGTGCTGCTGTCGTCGGCGTTCGGGCCGCGCGCGTCGCACCGGTTCATCGCGTATGCGCCGTGGACGGCAGTCGGCGCGCTGGCCGTGCTGGCCGCGACCACCGATGCGGCGGGATCGATTCCCGCGTTCTATGCACTCGGCTTCAGCCTCACGTTCGCGGCCACGTCGACGAACGCGACGATTCAGCGGCAGTGTCCGGAACACGTGCGCGGCGGGCTCGTCGGGATGTATGGCATGGCCTACAACGGCACGATGCCGTTCGGTTACCTGCTCGTCGGCAGCGCATCGGAGGCGCTCGGCGTGCGACACACCTTCGCCGCCATGGCCGCCGTGCTCGCATGCGGCGTCATTGCGGTCATCGCGTGGCAACGGTTCACCCATACGCGCGTAGGCGCACAATAAACGGAGACAACATGCAAACCGGTTTCATGGATGCGGCCGCGATCGAGCGCCGGGCCATACGAAAGGTCGTCTGGCGACTCATTCCCTTTTTGATGATCTGCTACCTGCTTGCCTTCATCGACCGCGGCAACGTGGGGATGGCGTCGCTGCAGATGAACCATGACCTCGGGATGTCGGCGCAGGTCTTCGGTTTCGGCAGCAGCCTGTTCTTCATTTCGTACTTCTTTTGCGAAGTGCCGAGCAATCTCGCGCTGCAGAAATACGGCGCGCGAATCTGGATCGCGCGAATCATGATCACGTGGGGCATCGTATCGGCGGCGACCGCGCTCGTGCACAACGCGACGACGTTCTACGTGCTGCGTTTCCTGCTGGGCGCGGCCGAGGCCGGCTTCTTCCCCGGCGTGCTGCTTTATCTGTCGTACTGGATTCCCGCGCAGTATCGTGCGCGGATCGTCGCGACGTTCATGGTCGCGATTCCGGCCGCGAGCTTCATCGGCTCGCCGATCTCCGCGCTGCTGCTCCAGATGGACGGCGTCTGGGGCCTGCGAGGATGGCACTGGCTGTTCATCCTCGAAGGCATTCCGACCGTGCTGCTCGGCATCGCGTGCCTGTTCGTGCTGACGAACAAGCCGGACGACGCGAGGTGGCTCGACGACGACGAGCGCGCATGGCTCACGACCGCGCTGGCCGCCGGCCGCAAGGCGCGCAAGAAGGTGCCGTCGCTGCCGCTCACGCAGCTGTTCCGCAACCGCTACGTGCTGTGCCTCGCGCTCGTCGACACGTGCGCTTCCGCGGCAGGCAGCACGCTGTCGGTGTGGCAGCCGCAACTGCTGAAGTCGTTCGGCTTGACCGTCATGGAGACCGGCCTGCTGAATTCGGTGCCGTACGCAGTGGCCTCCGTCCTGATGGTCTACTGGGGGCGGCGCTCGGACCGCGTCGGCGAACGGCGCTGGCACACGGTCGTGCCGATGCTGCTGATCGGCGTGGGCCTGTTCGCGACGTCGTTGAGCGGATCGCTGCTGCCGACGATCTGCATGCTCTGCGCGGTGCTGGTCGGTGCGTATTCGTTCAAGGGCCCGTTCTGGGCGCTCGCGACCGACATGCTGTCCAACAGCACCGTGGCGGCCGGGCTCGCGACGGTCAATGCGATCGCGAACCTGCTCGGCGGCGGGCTGATGGTGAACGTGTACGGGTGGGTGAAGGCGGCGACGGGCAGCTACGCGCTCGCGTTGATGCCGCTCGCGCTCCTCACGCTCGTGAGCGTCGCGACGCTGTTGCTGCTCACGCGCAATCATGCGTCCGGCAAGCTGGTCGGCAAGACGGGGACCATCTGATCATGGCGCGCATCGCGAGACGCGGATTCCTCAGGATCGCCGGCGCGACGCTGGCTTCGGCTGCATTGCCGAGGCTGGCCGCTGCCGACGAAACGTGGTCGAGCGGCATCGAACGGCCGGCGTTCCGGCTGCCCGAAGGGGCGATCGACTGCCACATGCACATCTACGACGACCGGTTTCCGGTTGCGCCGGGCACGACGCTGCGCCCGCCGAATGCGACCGTCGCGCAATACCGGCGCGTGCAGACGCGCATCGGTGTGAAGCGCAACGTGGTCGTGACGCCGTCGACGTACGGGACGGACAATCGCTGCACGCTGGCGGCGCTCGCGCAGTTCGGCGACGACGCGCGCGGCGTCGCCGTCGTCGACGGCACCGCGAGCGACGACGAACTTCGTACGCTCGATCGCGGCGGCATCCGTGCGATCCGGTTCAACCTGAGCTATCCGGGCGCGACGACGCTCGACATGCTGGCGCCGCTCGCCGCGCGTATCGCGAACCTCGGATGGCATATCGAACTGGTGGTGCAGGGTGCGCGGCTCCCGGAGCTGGAGCCACATCTTGCGGTGCTGCCTTGTCCGCTCGTCATCGACCATATCGCGCATGTGCCGCAGCCCGGCGGGCTGTCGTCGGCCGCGTTTCGCACCGCCCAACGCCTCGTCGAAAAGGGTCATACGTGGATCACGTTGTCGGGGCCGTACGTCGACAGCAAGACGGGGGCGCCCGCCTACGACGACGTCGCGCCGGTCGCGAAGGCACTGATCGACATGGCGCCGGAACGCATGCTGTGGGGCACCGACTGGCCGCACCCGACGCAGAAGCCGGACAAGCCGGACGACGCAAGCCTGCTGGACGTGATCGCCGGCTGGATCGGGCGTCCGGACTGGCAGCAATTGATATTCGTCACCAACCCTGCGAAGTTGTACGGATTTGCATAGCCCAATGCGGTGGGCCGGCATCGGCGCGACCCGACAGCGGGTACGTCGTCAATGGCCTGCCGCATACGAAGCAAAGACCTTTTTCAGGTATGCCACGAATACTTTGACGGCCGGGCTACTCCTGCGGCTCTCCGGCCACAGCGCAGTGATAGTGGAGCGCGGTTCGACGAACTCGGTGAGGATCGGCACGAGCTCCCCGCGCCGAACGTACGATGCAGCGACATACGTCGGTGAAATGCCCACGCCACCACCTGCCGCCATGACGGCAGCTACCGCATCGCTGGTATCGACAACGATACCCGCATCCGGCGTGAGGCTGAGCGACCCTTCGCCCGTGGCAAAAGTCCAGCGAAGAACTTGCCCCGAACTTTGAAAACGAAAGTTCACGCAATCGTGATCCACGAGGTCGTCGGGATGTCTGGGAACACCGCGTTTGGCAAGGTAGTCCGGAGACGCGTAGGCGCCGATGTAGTGAGGGGAAAGCGCTCGCGAGACCAGACGAGAGCCCGCGAGATCCCCCACGCGAACAGCCACGTCGATGCCTTCACCGACGAGGTCGACGAAATGATCGCCCAGGCGCAGGTCGATCGACAGCTTTGGAAAGCGCTGACGAAACGCGGGTAGGGCGGGCGCGATCAGATGGACCCCGATCGGGAGCGGCGCGGTCACCTTCAGGATGCCCGCAGGCTCGGATCGCGCCGAGGCAGCAGCCTGTTCGATCGCTTCCATTTCCGACAGCAGGCGCAGCGTGCGTTCATGCAGGTCGCGCCCCTCGTAAGTCAGCGTCAATGACCGTGTCGTGCGGTTGAACAGTTTGATCTCGAAGTGACGCTCCAGGCGCTGGATACTTTTGCTCACAGCGGAAGGCGTTACGCCAAGCGCGCGCGCTGCAGCCGAATAGCTTCCTAACGATGCCGCGCGGCTAAATGCGATGAGACCGGTGAGGCGGTCCAGGCTGATTTGTTCCATGGCGGAAATATAGAAGCGAATGCGGCGCTGATTATCAATGTCCGCTGCCAAGTATAGAGTGCTCTGCACGGCGCCGTCTTGAGTTGCGCCGGCTGACAGGGACCCCCTTCATGACCTCCGATTTCGATTCGCATTCACTCGAGAGCAAGTCCGTCCTCATCTTCGGCGGAACGTCCGGAATCGGCCTTTCCGCGGCCAAACAGGCCAAGGCCGCCGGTGCAAGCGTCACGGTTGTCGGGTTCAACCCGGAGGGCGCCGAACAGGTCGCGATCGAGAATGGATTCGCGGGTTGGCGGAGCGCCGACGTGACCCAGCCGGAAACCATCGTCGCGGCACTGGCCGACATCGCTCACGTCGACCATCTCGTTCTCCTCGCGGGAACCTTCGTGGCAGGCAAGGTACTCGAGGCGGACGTCGACTATCTACGGCGGGCGTTCGACGAGCGCGTTTGGGCAGCCGTCCATACCTTGCGCGCATTGGGTGACCGTCTGGCGGCCGATGCCTCCGTCACGTTCATTTCCGGCATGTTGGCCGATCGACCCAACGCCTATGGCACAGCCATTCTTGCGTCCGCGTCGGCTGCGATGGAGGCGCTGGCCAGGGGGCTGGTTCTCGAACTTGCGCCTCGCCGTGTCAACACCGTTTCGCCCGGCACCACCGATACACCGTTGCTGGCTCGCACGCTCGGCGAAGGGCGTGACGCGTACGTCAACGCATTGAAGGACAAATTGCCGCTGCACCGTTTGGGAACCGCCGAAGAAGTGGGCGCTGCCGTGGTGTTCCTCATGAGCAATGGATCCATGAACGGCGAGACGATTCATGTCGACGGCGGCGCTCGCCTTGTCTGAGTCGGATAAAGAGTTGCCGGCATTTCCACGTTGGCAAAAACGAGAAGGAGGTTCGGGTGCCTACGCTGTTCGATCCGTTGCGACTCGGTGCGATTGAAGCGCCCAACCGTATCTTCATGGCGCCGATGACGCGTGCGCGGGGAACGCGCGAACACGTACCGACCGCGATGATGGCAGACTATTACAGTCAGCGTGCGTCCGCGGGGCTCATCATCTCGGAGGCGATCGGCATCTCCCGGCAGGGCCTGGGATGGCCTTACGCCACCGGGCTGTGGACAACTGCGCAAATTGCCGGCTGGCGCACGGTGACCGATGCCGTGCACGAAGCGGGTGGTCGCATCATCGCTCAGCTTTGGCATATGGGGCGAGTCGTGCATCCGAGCTTTCTGAATGGCGCACCGCCTGTCTCCTCGTCCGGGACGACGGCGCCCGGCCATGCTCACACCTACTCGGGCAAGCAGCCCTACACGCAGGCACGCGCACTCGAGACAAACGAAATTCCCGCGGTTGTCGAGCAGTTCGCCGCCGCAGCGCGGAATGCGCTGAAGGCCGGCTTCGACGGCGTACAGCTGCATGCGTCGAACGGTTATCTGATCGATCAATTCCTGCGAGACAGTGCCAACTTCCGCAGCGACGCGTATGGCGGATCGATCTCGAATCGGCTCAGGCTTCTCATCGAGGCAACCCGGGCTGTCGCGGATGTAGCGGGTCCCGGCCGTACCAGCGTTCGCCTGTCTCCCAACGGCGAAACCCAGGGCGTGCGTGACAGCGATCCCTTGCCGTTGTTTGTCGCGGCCGCCGAGGCGCTATCCGCGGTAGGGATCGGATTCCTGGAACTGCGTGAGCCTCCGCTGAACGGCAGTTTCGGCGTCGGCTACCTCGATCCGCTCGCTGCGAAAATTCGGCCGGCTTTCAAAGGACCGCTGGTGCTCAACTCGGATTTCGACGCCATTCGCGCTCAGGCGGAACTCGATGCGGGCGTTGGCGACGCCGTTACGTTCGGGCGCCCGTTCATCTCCAATCCGGATTTCCCCCGGCGTCTGGCCGAAGCGATTCCGCTCGCGTCGGACGACCCGGCAACGTGGTTCACGCAAGACGCGGAGGGCTACATCGATTACCCGTTCGCGGCGTCGACGTAACTCTGCCTTCCTGAAGCGGGCTCGCGATCGGGCGGCACCCGTGTACGTCCCTTTCGCCTGCCGGCCGCATTCGGGCGACAACCACCCGAGATCGCGCTTGCCACGACGACTTCCGCAGCAACCGTTACTTCCCTGCAACCGTACGAAAGGAAAACGATCATGTCATTCATTACCACGCGAGACGGCGTCGACATTTTCTACAAGGACTGGGGGCCCAGGGATGCTCAGCCGATCGTGTTCCATCACGGCTGGCCACTCTCCGCGGATGACTGGGATGCCCAGATGCTCTTCTTCCTGTCGAACGGGTATCGCGTCATTGCGCACGACCGGCGCGGACACGGGCGCTCGTCGCAGGTCGCCGAAGGTCACGACATGGATCATTACGCAGCGGACGTGTTTGCGCTCGTCGAGACGCTGGACCTCAGGAATGCCGTGCATATCGGCCATTCCACCGGTGGCGGCGAAGTCGCGCGCTATGTTGCAAGACACGGCGGGCCGGCGGGGCGTGTCGCCAAGGCAATTCTTGTGAGCGCCGTGACGCCGCTGATGCTGAAGACGCCATCGAATCCCGAAGGCCTGCCGCAGGATGTCTTCGACGGGCTACGCAAGGGGCTCGCCGAAAATCGCGCCCAGTTCTTCGTAGACGTGCCCGCGGGTCCGTTCTACGGGTTCAACCGTCCGGATGCGACCGTTCATCAGGGCGTGATCCAGAACTGGTGGCGCCAGGGAATGATGGGTAGCGCGAAGGCCCACTACGACGGTATCGAGGCGTTTTCGGAAACGGACCAGACCGAAGATCTCCAGTTGATCGACGTGCCGACGCTGGTGCTTCACGGCGAAGACGACCAGATCGTCCCGTACAAAGACGCGGCGCTCAAGACAATCAAGCTGTTGAAGAACGGCACGCTGAAGACGTTCCCGGGCTTCTCACATGGGATGTTGACCGTCAACGCAGGTGTCTTGAACCCAGAATTGCTGGCATTCGTTCAAGGCTAAGACCGGCGGTACATGGAGACCCTGCCTATGCGCCATGTACCGCGCCTGCTTTCCACTCCCTAATCCGTGGAGCCGAGATGACTACCGATGTTTTGGCTGTGGCGCTTCGCTTCTTTTCGCTTTGGACGGAGAACCGCATCGACGACGCACTGTCGATGCTCTCCGATGATGTCCTCTACGATAACGTTCCGTTCCCCGACATCGTTGGACGGGACAATGTCCGCAAATTCCACGGCGACTTCGGGATCGGTACGACGTTCAAGGCCGACTGGACGGTGACCCATATCGCCGCAGCGGGAAACGTCGTTCTCAATGAGCGGATCGACGTCTTTCAACACGCTTCAGGCGGAAAAATCACACTTCCCGTAATGGGCACACTCACCATCGTCGATGATCGAATCACGGTTTGGCGAGACTACTTCGATCCCGCGGACTTCGATCGGCAGTTGAGCGCAATCAAGCAGTAGTCTTGAACTGCGGCCGCGGATCATGCAATCCATTGCCGACGCGAGGATCATCTCGGCGCTATTCCCCGGCCGTTTCGAGCCACGCCACTGCGGCTTGTAGACATCGTCGCCAACTTGCACGAGTTCGCCACTCAATGCACAGCGCCCCTTGCGCCGTGATTTCGCGTTGACCCAGCGCTGCTCGTCATAGCGACAGCGTGTCGAGTCGCTCCACGACACGAGGACCGTCGACCCATTCAGACGCTCGACGGCGACGATGGCCCTGGCGACTTCGTCAATACCGTTCGCCCGGACGCCGGTTCCGTTTGGCTCTCGCGCTGCGATCACATTGACGCGACCCTGCTCCGGTACACGGGTTCCACCGTCGAGCATGGCAGCAAGCGCCGCGATCATCTGTTCCCAGGGACTGAGGTCGTTCATGCCATGCATCTTCGAAAATGGTGTGAGAGATGCGTCGCCTCAATTAGCGGCCGGGATATGGCCGCTTTTCAGTGATGCGCGCGGTATGCCACCCAGTCGATCGGCGAATGACAGGTAATTGTTTTCGCTTAAGGACGTTCACGACAGCGTGGAGGATACGACGTCTATTTTTTATTGAAAATTGGCGTAGGACTCCGATGTGTCATTCCACGATGGAACAGGTCAGGGATGAGCGCTTGCGCGTTGGGCCGAGGTTCCTGACGAAGGGGGTTACCCGACGCATCCGTATTAACCCTGATTAAAAAGCCTTATCACGGTGAAAAATTCCGCATCTTATTGAACCGATATCGGCTGGATATAGTGGCTCGCTTTCCCGCACGCGCCATCGGCGTGCGTAGACAAACGCAGGAGCCCCTTGATGACCACCGATACCCGATTCACCGAAGTCGAGGATCTGATGCCCGCCGCCGGCGGGCTGCGCGAGATCCGTCACCATATCCATCACCACCCCGAACTCGCGTACGAAGAGCACGACACGGCCGCGCTCGTCGCCGACAAGCTCGAGCAATGGGGCTGGCAGGTGACGCGCGGGGTCGGCAAGACGGGCGTGGTCGGCACGCTGCGGGTGGGCGACGGCGTGCGCAGCATCGGCATTCGCGCGGACATGGACGCGCTGCCGATCGTCGAGGCGACCGGCCTGCCGTATGCGAGCGGCACGCACGGCAAGATGCACGCATGCGGCCACGACGGCCACACGACGATGCTGCTGGGCGCCGCACAGCATCTCGCTAAAACGCGTAACTTCTCAGGCACCGTGCACCTGTATTTCCAGCCGGCGGAAGAGCACGGCGTCGACAGCGGCGCGAAGAAGATGATCGACGACGGCCTGTTCGAGCGCTTCCCGTGCGATGCGGTGTTCGGCATGCACAACCATCCGGGCGCGGCGCCCGGTGTGTTCCTCACGCGGCGCGGCCCGTTCATGTCGGCGGGCGACAAGGCGATCATCACGATCGAAGGCGTCGGCGGCCACGCGGCGCGGCCGCACCTGACGGTCGATCCCGTCGTCGTCGCGGCGAGCATCGTGATGGCGCTGCAGACGATCGTCGCGCGCAACGTCGACCCGTCGCAACCGGCGGTCGTCACGGTCGGCTCGATGCACGCGGGCACCGCGAACAACGTGATTCCGAACGGCGCGCGCCTCGAACTCAGCGTGCGTTCGTTCAGCCCGGAAGTCCGCGCGCTGCTCAAGCGCCGCATCACCGAGCTCGCCGAAACGCAGGCCGCGAGCTACGGCGCGAGCGCGAACGTCGAGTACATCGAAGGTTATCCGGTCGTCGTCAATACGGATGCCGAAACGGATTTCGCCGCGCAGGTCGCGCGCGAACTCGTCGGCGATGCGCACGTGGTCGAGCAGACCGACCTGCTGATGGGCAGCGAGGATTTCGCGTTCATGCTGCAGCAGCGGCCGGGCTCGTTCGTGCGGCTCGGCAACGGCGAAGGCGAGGACGGCTGCATGGTGCACAACCCGAAATACGACTTCAACGATCGCAACCTGCCGATCGGCGCGGCGTTCTGGACGCGCCTCGTCGAGCGTTACCTCGGGCAGTGATCGCGGCGGCGGCGCGCGGCCGGCGCTTCCGGCGCATTGACAGGAGAGGATAGCAATGCAGAAAGACCATCTCGCGCTGCACCCCGCGTCGGCGGAGGCCGTTGAAACCGGCACGCGCGATGCGCCTGCGGTCACCAAGCGCGGCGCGATCGCGGCGGCCGTGATCGGCAACTGGCTGGAATTCTTCGATTTCACCGTGTACGGCTTCTTCGCGGTGCTGATCGGCAAGCTGTTCTTCCCGTCGAGCGACCCGACCACGTCGCTGCTGCTGTCGGTCGCGACGTTCGCCGCCGGCTTCTTCACGCGGCCGCTCGGCAGCGTCGTGCTCGGCGTCTATGCGGACCGCAAGGGGCGCAAGGCCGCGCTGAACCTGACGATCATGCTGATGGCACTCGGCACCGGCCTGATCGCGATCGCGCCGACCTATGCGCAGGTCGGCGTGGCCGCACCGTTGCTCGTCGTGTTCGCGCGCCTGCTGCAGGGCTTCTCGCAGGGCGGCGAATTCGGCGCGGCGACGTCGACGCTGCTCGAGCAGGGCGGCACGTCGCGGCGCGGGTTCCGCGCGAGCTGGCAGCTCGCGACGCAGGGCGGCGCCGCGCTGATGGGCTCGGGCTTCGCGGCGCTGCTGTCGAACACGATGACGAAGGACGCACTCGAAGGCTGGGGCTGGCGGCTGCCGTTCCTCGTCGGCGTGCTGATCGCGCCGGTCGGCATGTTCTTGCGTCGCCGGCTCGCGGACGATGCGCCCGGCGACCGCCATCACGGGATCGAGCGCGGCGTGCTGCACGAGCTGTTCTCGAAGCACACGCGCACGGTGGTGCTGCTGATGCTCACGGTGATGGGCGGCACGGTGTCGACCTACATCCTGACGTTCTACATGCCGACCTACGCGATCCATACGCTCGGCCTGCCGATGAAGCTGTCGATGTTCGTCGGCGTCGCGTCCGGCTGCGTGATGCTGGTCACGTGCCCGCTGTTCGGCTGGCTGTCGGACAAACTCGGCAGCCGCCGCCTGCCGATCTTCGTCGGCCGCGGCGTGCTGGTCGCGCTGCTGTTCCCGGCGTTCTGGCTGATGAACCATCATCCGACGCTGTCGGTGATCCTGCCGCTGACCGCGCTGATGCTGCTGTTCTATTCGCTCGGCTCGGCGTCGGAAATGGCGCTGATGTGCGAGTCGCTGCCGCGCCACGTCCGTGCGACGGGCATCTCGATCGCGTATGCGCTCGCGGTGACGATCTTCGGCGGCACCGCTCAGTTGATCGCGACCTGGCTCGTGAAGACGACCGGCAGCAAGCTCGCGCCGGCCGGCTACGTGGCCGCGTGCGTGGTGCTGTCGCTGATCGCGGTCGCGATGCTGCGCGAGACGGCGCGGGAATCGCTGGACTGACGCGCGAGGCGTGATGTGGGCGGCGGCGCGGCCGTGTGCGCTTACCGCCCGCGCACCACCCTCAGATACGACGCGAGCATCGTCGCAAGTTCCTGCGCGGCCGGCGTCTGCGGCACGGCCGCGCGTTGCAGCAGGCAGACGTCCTGCGCGCCGGCCTGTTCGCGCACCGGTACTTTCACCAGCGCGCCGGCGAACGGCCCGTGCCGCGTGATCGCCTCGGTTTCGAGCGCGAGGGAATCGGTCTGCGTGACGATCTGCAGCGTCTCGAACATCCCTTCGACGGTCGCGAGAATCCTCGGCGGCGGCTGGCCGTGCGCGTCGAAGTACGCGAGCAGCCGGTTGACGACCGGATCGGCGCTCAGGTTCGGCGAGCGCGTCGACACCCATCCATAGTCGGCCAGCTCGGCGAGCGATTGCGCATGCATCGCCGGATGCCCGTTGCGGCACACGACCACCGGCGCCGACGTGCGCAGCGGCGTGACCGCGAGATCGGTCGTGTCGGTCTGCTTCGCGACCAGCGCGATCGCAAAATCGACCGCGCTTTCGCGCAGCCAGCCGATCATCATCCGCGACGTGCCGGTGCGCAGGTGCACGTCCACCTTGTCGAAGCGCGCGCGGAACGCGGTCAGCACGGGCGCGAACGCGTCGATCAGCGGCTCGGTCACGAGGCCGAGCGTGACGGTGCCTTCGTAGGCGCCGCTCAACTGACGGATTTCCCGCTCGACCTGCTCGCATTCGCCGAGGATCGAACCGGAGCGCGCGAGCAGCCGCTGGCCGACCGCCGTCGGCACGATCCCGCGATTGGTCCGCGTGAACAGCGTCGCGCCGAGCGTCGCCTCGAGGCCCTGCAGTTGCTGCGTGACGCCGCTTTGCGCGAGGTCGAGCGCGCGGGCGGCCGCGCGCAGGCTGCCGTGCTCGACGACGGCCTGGAAAATGCGGAGCTGGGACAGCGTGAACGCCATGGGAAGCAGCGAAGCCGGTGATCGGAAATACCGATCATGATAAGTCAGCCGATGATTCCGGCGTGGGCCCCGCGCTTCTACGATCGCAGGCAGTCCGGCTCATGCCGTTTGCCTCGCTTCCTGCCCATCGTCGACCATGAAACGTTTCCTCGTCCCGCTCGTTTCCCTGTGCCTTGGCCTGGCCGCCACGTCCGCGTATGCGCTCGACGCGCACGTGGTGCGGCTCGGCATCGACCCGACCTATCCGCCGATGGATGCGAAAGCGCCCGACGGCAGCCTGAAGGGCTTCGACGTCGATCTCGGCAACGAAATCTGCCGCCGCGCGCAGTTGCGCTGCCAGTGGGTCGAGCTTGAATTCTCGGGGATGATTCCCGCGCTGCAGGCGCGCAAGATCGACGCGATCCTGTCGTCGATGGCGATCACCGCGAAGCGCGAGAAGCAGATCCTGTTCTCGTCGAAGCTGTTCCGTTTCAAGTCGCGGCTCGTCGCGCGGCCCGGCAGCGGGCTCGACGGCACGGCGGCGTCGCTTGCCGGCAAGCGCGTCGGCGTGCAGTCGGGCACGCAGTTCGAATCGTGGGCGCTCGCGCACTGGGCGCCGGCCGGCGTCGGCGTGGTGCCGTACAAGAGCCAGGACGACGTGTTCGCCGATCTCGTGAACGGGCGCCTCGACGCGGCGCTGCTCGGCGCCGTGGAGGCCGACTACGGGTTCCTGCGCCAGCCGCGCGGCAAGGGTTTCGCGTTCGTCGGCGCGCCGCTCGACCTGGGCGATCGCGGTGTCGGCATCGGCATGCGGCAGTCGGATACCGCGCTGAAGGCGTCGATCGACGGCGCGATCGCGTCGATGCTGAAGGACGGTACGTACGAGCGGATCGCGAAGCAGTATTTCGATTTCAACCCGTACGGCGACTGAGCGCCGTGCCGGCCGATTCCGCAGATTCCTCCGATTCTCCGTTTTCATCCGTTCGAGACCATCGATGCAGATTCGCACCACGCCGCTCCTGTCGCCGTCGATCGGCACGCAGCGCACGCTGACGAGCTTTCATTTCGGGCCGGCCGGCAGCGGCCGCAAGATCTACCTGCAGGCCGCGCTGCACGCGGACGAGACGCCCGCGATGCTCGCGGCGGTCCTGCTGAAGCAGCGCCTTGCACAGCTCGACGCCGAAGGCCGGCTCGCGGCCGAGATCGTGCTCGTGCCGGTGTCGAACCCGATCGGCCTCAATCATCATCTGCTCGGGCAGTTCATCGGCCGTTTCGACCTCGCGAGCGGCCGCAACTTCAATCGCGGCTTTCTGCCGCTCGCGGAGATCGCCGCGAGCGCGCGTGACCGGCTCGGCGACGACGGCGCGCGCAATCGCGCGATCGTGCGCGAATGCGTCGGGGCGGCGCTCGCGGAAATCGCGCCGCGCACCGAGTTCGGTGCGCTGCAGCTTGCGCTGCTGAAACTGTCGCACGACGCCGACGTCGTGATCGACCTGCATTGCTCGCTCGAAGCGGTGATGCACGTGTACACGAGCGATAGCGCGTGGCCGGACGTCGAGCCGCTCGCGCGTTATCTCGGCGCACAGGTGTCGCTGCTCGCCGAGGATTCGGGCGGGCACGCGTTCGACGATGCGCATCACCTGCTGTGGTCGCGGTTGCGCGCGCTGTTGCCGGCCGGTACGCCGATGGCGGCCGGCACGGTGGCCGTGACGGTCGAGTGCCGCGGCCAGCGCGACGTGACGTACGAATATGCGCAACGCGACGCCGACGCGCTCGTCGACTATCTGGTGTGGCGCGGCGCGGTGCGCGGCGAACCCGCGCCGCTGCCGCCGCTGGCCGCGCCGGCCACGCCGCTCGCGGGCAGCGAACAGTTCTACGCGCCGGTGAGCGGGATCCTCGTGCACCGTGCGGCGATCGGCGCGACGATCCGCGCGGGCGATCCGCTGTTCGACATCGTCGATCCGCTGACGGATGCGGTCACGACGATCTCGAGCGCGACCGACGGCGTGTTCTACATGCGCCGCGCGATCCGCTTCGTGACGGCCGGCGCGCCGCTCGGCCGCGTGACGGGCACGGTGCCGGTGCGCAAGGGGATGCTGCTGGGCGCATGAGTGGCGGGACGGACGCTGTCCGAACGGCGCCCCGCAATTTCGTTCTCGTCAAATTGACCGGGCGTTGCCGCGCCCCTAAATTGGGTGTTGCGGGGCGCGCTCCGTGTTCCGTGAGAAGGACGTTGCAAGCAGAGTCAGAGAGTTGAGCGGGCGGCCCATGCCGCCCGTCTTTTTATCCGCGCGATCCGCGAATGACCGTCGTGCCGGTCCCGCGAGCGAAGTAACCGCTCACCCGCGCCGCGCGACCAGTTCCGACACCGTTTGCGCGGCCTGCTGCAGCGGCCCGAGAAACTCCTTCACCATCTGCTTCGCGGTATGCCGCTGCGCGTTGCCGCTGATGTTCATCGCGGCGATGATCTGCCCGCGCCGGTTGCGGATCGGCGCCGACAGCGACATCAGCCCCACTTCGAGTTCCTGGTCGACCACGGCCCAGCCCTGCTGGCGCGCCTGGGCGATCGCCGCCTTCAGCTCGCCGAGGTCGGTGATCGTGCGCGGCGTGTGCGCGCGGATGCCGCTCTGCGCGAGCGTTTCGTCGAGCGCCGCGTCGTCGAGCGCGGACAGCAGCACGCGGCCCATCGACGTGCAGTACGCGGGCAGCCGGCTGCCGATCGACAGGTTGATCGTCATGATCTTGCGGGTCGGCACGCGCAGCACGTAGACGATCTCGGTGCGATCGAGCACCGCGGCCGAGCAGCTTTCGTGGATCTGTGCGGACAGCTGCTCCATCACCGGATCGGCGAGATTCCAGAACGGCATCGACGTGAGATACGCGAAGCCGAGCTCGAGGATCTTCGGCGTGAGCCGGAACAGCCGGCCGTCGGCCTCGACGTAGCCGAGCGTCTGCAGCGTGAGCAGGATCCGGCGTGCGCCCGCGCGCGTGAGGCCGGTGGCCGACGCGACCTCGGTGAGCGTCTGCTCCGGGCGCGTCGCGTCGAACGCGCGGATCACCGCGAGGCCGCGCGCGAACGACTGCACATAGGAGTCGCCGGGTTTCTGGATGTCTTCGGTTGTCATGAACGGTTGGTTTGTCGTGCAGCCGAGAAGATAGCGCATGGGGCCTGACACGCCAACCGCCCGGCGGACCGCGCGCTTGACAGGTCGTCCCCGCACTCCCTATGATGCGTTGAACGTTCGATACACGATCTTATGTTCGTATATAGAACATTTAAGCGCATCCCGGCGGGCAATGCAAGGGGCGCGCGCCCTGTTCATTTCCCAGCCTTCCATGGGACCGGAGACACTGATGACCGAAGCTTTTCTGTGTGATGCGATCCGTACGCCAATCGGGCGTTACGGCGGTGCACTGTCCGGCGTGCGCGCCGACGATCTGGGCGCGGTGCCGCTCAAGGCGCTCGTCGAGCGCAACCGCGACGTCGACTGGACGGCGATCGACGACGTGATCTACGGCTGCGCGAACCAGGCCGGCGAGGACAATCGCAACGTCGCGCGCATGTCGGCGCTGCTCGCGGGCTTGCCGGAAGGCGTGCCGGGATCGACGATCAACCGCCTGTGCGGATCGGGGATGGATGCGGTCGGCGTGGCCGCGCGCGCGATCAAGTCGGGCGAAGCCGCGCTGATGGTCGCGGGCGGCGTCGAGAGCATGACGCGCGCGCCGTTCGTGATGGGCAAGGCCGCGAGCGCGTTCGCGCGCCAGGCCGACATCTACGACACGACGATCGGCTGGCGCTTCGTCAATCCGCTGATGAAACAGCTGCATGGCGTCGATTCGATGCCGGAGACCGCCGAGAACGTCGCGGTCGACTACCACATCAGCCGCGGGGATCAGGACCTGTTCGCGCTGCGCAGCCAGCAGAAGGCCGCGCGCGCGCAGCAGGACGGCACGCTCGCCGAAGAAATCGTGTCGGTCACGATTGCGCAGAAGAAGGGCGATCCGCTGGTCGTGTCGCGCGACGAGCATCCGCGCGAAACGTCGCTCGAGACGCTCGCGAAGCTGAAGGGCGTCGTGCGCCCGGACGGCTCGGTCACGGCCGGCAACGCGTCGGGCGTGAACGACGGCGCCGCCGCGCTGCTGCTCGCGAACGAGGCCACCGCGAAGCGCTTCGGCCTGACGCCGCGCGCCCGCGTGCTGGGGATCGCGACGGCCGGCGTCGCGCCGCGCGTGATGGGCATCGGCCCGGCGCCGGCCACGCAGAAGCTGCTCGCGCGGCTCGGGATGACGATCGACCAGTTCGACGTGATCGAGCTGAACGAAGCGTTTGCGTCGCAAGGTCTCGCGGTGCTGCGCATGCTCGGCGTCGCCGACGACGATCCGCGCGTGAACCCGAACGGCGGCGCGATCGCGCTCGGCCACCCGCTCGGCGCATCGGGTGCGCGCCTCGTGACGACCGCGATGTACCAGTTGCATCGCACGAACGGCCGCTTTGCGCTGTGCACGATGTGCATCGGCGTCGGCCAGGGCATCGCGATCGCGATCGAACGCGTGTGAGCGGCGTGATGCGGTGAAGTGGCCGGATACGCGCCGCTTTGCTGCTGCGCTGTTTCTCCTACGAAGGGCGGCACGAGACATCTCGCGCCGCCCTTCGTCGTTAACCACCGGCCCGCGACAGTTGCTTGACGCGCGCGCCGCCCTCCGCGTGCCAGCCGTCAGGCCGTCGGCCCTTCCAGATGAATGTCGTCGGGCTCGAGCGCGTAAAGCTCGGGATCGGGCGACGCGCTGACCGTGAAGCCGAGCCGCAGGTAGAAGTCGATCGTGCGCTGCGACGGCGTGGCCGATACGTACAGCCGCTCGGCGCCCATTGCACGCGCCTGCGCGCGGGCCGTGCGGTAGAGCTGTTCGCCGAGCCCGCAGCCGCGCCAGTCGTGGCTCACGTGCAGGAACTTCAGCTGCAGCATGTCGCGTTGCGGGCCGAGTGGCCGGCTGTCGACGACCGCTGCCGCGACCAGCCGCGCGCCGTCGAACCTGCCGAGAAACCAGCCGCCGCGGTCGTGGCAGTCGAGCAGGATCGGCGTGTAGTGATCGGCTTCGCCGTCGGGCCAGCCGGCCACGTCGTAGAACTCGGGCACGAGATGCAGCGTGCCGTCGCGCAGCACGTACAGGTGTTCGATGATTTCGCGCCGGTCGATGGTCCATACGAGCGGTACGTCGTCGCGCGCAAGCGGGCGGGCCGACAGCGCGTCGCGTTCGGCGGCGGTGCGGCGCGTCATGCGGCCCTCCGGTGCGCGGCGATCGTACCCGTCAGCGGCAGGCGCGGCATGCGGTCGGGCGGCGCCATCCGATAGCCGTCCGGTTCGCGTTGTCCCGGAAACCGCGTGGCGCCGCCATTCCGGAAAAACGCGGCCTGATCGCGTTGATGGCGCTCATGCGCGGCCGTCGCGGTATTCCAGGACAGCCGATTCAGCTCATGCAATGCCTTTTTCATCGAATTCGAATTCCAGTGGAATGGAGCAGGATAGGCCAATCGTTTCGCTGCGCGCAACAGCGGCCGGCATTGCCAATGTCGTGCGGCGCTTCGTGACCGACAGATAAACGTGCGCGGGGATTATCGCCGGATTATTTGATCTGAATCATGGTAATGGCCGGATTGCCCGTTTTATGCGCATCGAAATTAAGGTTTGCCGGTGAATTGCCGACAGTAAGGACGAGAGTGTCGTAAAGCGAACAACCGTTTTTCGGCTACTGAGCGCGATTTCAGCGCGGCGCGGACGACAGATCCGCCTTTCGGAGCCTTGCATGCGCAACAACCAGCCCGTTACCCAACAGGAATTCGATTTTCCCGACGACGTCACGCTGATGTCGACGACCGATGCCGACAGCATCATCACCTACGCCAACACGACGTTCGCGCAAGTGAGCGGCTTCTCGACCGAGGAGCTCGTCGGCCAGCCGCACAACGTGGTCCGTCACCCGGACATGCCGAAGGAGGCGTTCGCCGACATGTGGGCGACGCTGCGGCGCGGCGAGCCGTGGACCGCGCTCGTGAAGAACCGCCGCAAGAACGGCGACCACTACTGGGTGCGCGCGAACGCGATTCCGGTGATGCGCAACGGCGCGCCGCAGGGCTATATGTCGGTGCGCACGAAGGCGCCGCACGACGAGAGCACTGCCGCGGACGCGCTGTATCGCGCGTTTCGCGACGGCAAGGCCGGCCGGCGCCGGTTCCACAAGGGGCTCGTGATCCGCACCGGGCTGCTGCGAATCGCGTCGCTGCCGCAGACGATGTCGGTGCGTGCGCGCGTTCATACAGCACTGTGCGTGCTGGCACCGGCCGTTGTCGGCACGGGGTGGGCCTGCGGGCTCACCGGCGGCGGGCTCGCGGCGTTTGCCGGCGTGACGGCCGGCGTGGCGGTCGCGGCAGGCTGGTGGCTCGACGCGCAGATCGTGCAACCGCTGAAGCGGTTGCACGAGCAGGCGCTGAACGTCGCGACCGGCGAGAGCCGGCGCGGCGTACGGATGAACCGCGTCGACGAGATCGGCATGACGCTGCGCACGATCAACCAGCTCGGGCTGATGTTCCGCTGGCTCGTCGACGACGTCAGCGAGCAGGTGCACAACGTGCAGCGCGCGAGCAACGAAATCGCGCAAGGCAACAGCGACCTGAGCGCGCGCACCGAACAGGCCGCGTCGAGCGTGCAGCAGACGGCCGCGTCGATGGCCGAGATGACGGCGACCGTATCGAGCAACGCGGAGACGGCGCTGCAGGCGAATCAGCTGTCCGTTTCCGCGAGCGGCGCGGCCGAGCGCGGCGGGCAGGCGGTGAGCGAGGTCGTCGCGACGATGAGCGAGATCACCGACAGCTCGCGCAAGATCGCGGACATCATCGGCGTGATCGACGGCATCGCGTTCCAGACCAATATCCTCGCGCTGAACGCGGCGGTCGAGGCGGCGCGCGCAGGCGAGCAAGGGCGAGGTTTCGCGGTGGTCGCGGGCGAAGTGCGCGCGCTCGCGCAGCGCAGCGCGAATGCGGCGAAGGAGATCAAGACGCTGATCGGTGCAAGCGTCGAGCGCGTCGAATCGGGCGCGCGGATCGTCGACGGCGCGGGCAAGACGATGGAGGACATCGTCACGCAGGTGAAGCGCGTGTCGGACCTGATCGCGGAGATCAGCTCGTCGACGGCCGAGCAGAGCACGGGCGTCGCGCAGGTCGACCAGGCGGTCGTGCATCTGGACAACATCACGCAGCAGAACGCGGCGCTCGTCGAACAGAGCACGGCGGCGTCGGAAAGCCTGAAGCAGCAGGCGACGCGGCTCGTCGATGCGGTGAACGTGTTCAGGTGAGGGTTGCAAGCGTGCGCGACGGGCGGATTCGATCAATGAATCCGGCATGTCGCGCACGGCACATGTTCGGATTGGCGAATTCAATCGAATGACGCCAAACGCGAAATATTCGTATTTACGACTTTATCGTTACGCGCTAAATCGGGCCGAATGCATTACGTCGAACGATCGGGCGAATGGCCGTCAGGCCGTTGTGCGGCCACGCATTCTGGTTTATCCATAAACAAATCATTCGGCAAAAACACGATCATGCATCTTTAATGCATATTTACCCGAGTACGGCATCATGTTTTGGCGGAATTTGCCCAAAGCGCAGGAGTCGACTCACACGCAGGCGAATCGATCGCCATGCGTGGAGTCTCGAATCAATCGACGAACGGACGCAAGATCCGCCACCCGGAGCTCCACACCATGCGCAACAACCAGCCTGTCACGCAACGCGAATTCGAATTTGCCGATGATGCGACGCTGATGTCGACGACCGACGTCGACAGCCACATCACGTACGCGAACGCGGCGTTCATCCAGGTCAGCGGTTTTTCTCCCGAGGAGATCGAAGGCCAGCCGCACAACATGGTACGGCATCCGGACATGCCGAAGGAAGCGTTCGCCGACATGTGGGCGACGCTCAAGGGCGGCGAGCCGTGGACCGCGCTCGTGAAGAACCGCCGCAAGAACGGCGATCACTACTGGGTGCGCGCGAACGCGATTCCGGTGATGCGCAACGGGCAGCCGAAGGGCTACATGTCGGTGCGCACGAAGGCGACGCGCGACGAGATCGCGGCCGCCGAGGCGCTGTATCGCGATTTCCGCGAAGGCAAGGCCGGCAGCCGCCGGTTCCACAAGGGATTGATCGTCCGCACGGGCGCGATGCGCGTCGCGTCGCTGTTCCAGACGATGTCGGTGCGGTCCCGGCTGGTGTCGACGCTGTGCGTCCTCGCGCCGGCGGTCGTCGGCGCCGGCTGGGCGGCCGGGTTGACCGGCGGCGCGTTCGCGGCGTTTGCCGGTGCGGCGGTCGGCGTGACGGCGGCGGCCGGGCTGTGGCTCGACGCGCAGATCGTGCGGCCGCTGGGGCAACTGCGCGACGAGGCGTTGCGCGTGGCGACCGGCGAAAGCCGCAGCGGTGTGCGGATGAACCGCGTCGACGAGATCGGCATGACGCTGCGCACGATCAACCAGCTCGGGTTGATGTTCCGCTGGCTCGTCGACGACGTCAGCGAGCAGGTGCTGAACGTGCAGCGCGCGAGCAACGAGATCGCGCAAGGCAACAACGACCTGAGCGCGCGCACCGAGCAGGCCGCGTCGAGCGTGCAGCAGACGGCCGCGTCGATGGCCGAGATGACGGCGACCGTGTCGAGCAATGCCGAGACGGCGTTGCAGGCGAATCAGCTGTCCGTTTCCGCGAGCGAGGCGGCCGGGCGCGGCGGGCAGGCGGTGAACGAGGTCGTCGCGACGATGAACGACATCACCGACAGTTCGCGCAAGATCGCGGACATCATCGGCGTGATCGACGGCATCGCGTTCCAGACCAACATTCTCGCGTTGAACGCGGCCGTCGAGGCGGCGCGCGCGGGTGATCAGGGGCGCGGCTTCGCGGTGGTGGCCGGCGAAGTGCGCGCGCTCGCGCAGCGCAGTGCGAACGCGGCGAAGGAAATCAAGACGCTGATCGGCGCGAGCGTCGAGCGGGTCGAGTCGGGCGCGCGGATCGTCGATGGCGCGGGCAAGACGATGGAGGACATCGTCACGCAGGTGAAGCGCGTGTCGGATCTCATTGCGGAGATCAGCTCGTCGACGGCCGAGCAGAGCACGGGCGTCGCGCAGGTCGACCAGGCGGTCGTGCATCTGGACAACATCACGCAGCAGAACGCGGCGCTCGTCGAGCAGAGCACGGCGGCGTCGGAAAGCCTGAAGCAGCAGGCGACGCGGCTGGTGGAGGCGGTGAACGTGTTCCGCTGATCGCGGGAGGGGAAGGTGACGCGGGTACGGCGGAGAGGGATACCGGCCCGCGTCGGGCCGCCCGGTTCCGGCCGGGCGGCCAGGGCCTGTCGCCGAGGCGCCAGGCCCCGAACCGTCAGACGGCGAGGCAGAGGTACTTGATCACGACGTAGTCGTCGATGCCGTAGTGCGAGCCTTCGCGGCCGAGGCCCGACTGCTTGACGCCGCCGAACGGCGCGACTTCGTTCGAGATCAGGCCTGTGTTCACGCCGACCATCCCGTATTCGAGCGCTTCGGCCACCTTCCACACGCGGCCGATGTCGCGGCTGTAGAAGTACGCAGCGAGGCCGAACTCGGTGTCGTTCGCGAGGCGGATCACCTCGTCGTCGCTGCCGAACTTGAACAGCGGTGCGAGCGGCCCGAACGTCTCTTCCTTCGCGACCTTCATCGCCGGCGTCACGCCCGTCAGCACGGTCGGCTCGAAGAAGCCGTGGCCGAGCGCGTGGCGCTTGCCGCCCGTCACGACGGTCGCGCCCTTCGCGAGCGCGTCCTCGATGTGCGCCTCGACCTTCAGCACCGCTGCTTCGTTGATCAGCGGGCCTTGCGTGACGCCCGGCTCCGTGCCGCGGCCGACCTTCAACTGGCCGACGGCCGCCGCGAGCTTCTGCGCGAACTGGTCGTACACGGCTTCATGTACGTAGAAGCGGTTCGTGCACACGCACGTCTGGCCGCTGTTGCGGTACTTCGACGCGATCGCGCCTTGCACGGCCGCATCGAGATCGGCGTCGTCGAACACGATGAACGGTGCGTTGCCGCCGAGCTCCAGCGACACCTTCTTGACCGTCGCCGCGCATTGCGACATCAGCAGGCGGCCGACCGGCGTCGAGCCGGTGAACGACAGCTTGCGCACGATCGGGTTCGACGTCAGTTCGCCGCCGATCGCCTTCGGGTCGCCCGTGACGACGCTGAACACGCCGGCCGGCACGCCCGCGCGCTCGGCCAGCACGGCCATCGCGAGCGCCGAGAACGGCGTCGCTTCGGCCGGCTTCACGACGATCGGGCAGCCTGCCGCGAGCGCCGGGCCGACCTTGCGGGTGATCATCGCCGCCGGGAAGTTCCACGGCGTGATCGCCGCGCACACGCCGATCGCTTCCTTCGTCACGACGATGCGCTTGTCGCTCGCCGGCGTCGGGATCGTGTCGCCGTACACGCGCTTGCCTTCTTCCGCGAACCACTCGAGGAACGACGCCGCGTAGCCGATCTCGCCCTTCGCTTCGGCCAGCGACTTGCCTTGCTCGGTCGTCAGGATCAGCGCGAGGTCGTCGGCGTTCTCCATCATCAGGTCGTGCCACTTGCGCAGGATCGTCGCGCGCTCCTTCGCGGTCTTCTTGCGCCACGCCGGCCAGGCGGCGTTCGCGGCTTCGATCGCGTGACGCGTCTCGGCCGTGCCCATCGCCGGCACGGTGCCGAGCAGGCCGCCGGTTGCCGGGTTGCGGACCTCGAACGACTCGCCATTCGTTGCGCCTTGCCATTCGCCGTTGATGTACGCCTGCTGGCGGAACAGCGACGGATCTTTCAGTGCCAGGGTTTCCTGAACAGTGCTCATATGAATCGCCTGCTATGAAAAGGACGGAAGAAAACGGCCGCCGCCGTCTTCACGACGGCGGCGGCGCATTCAGTGGAAGCGGACGGGCACTCAGGCCGGCACGCCGACCGTTTCCTTCAGCACTTCCTCGAGGATCGCGAGCGCTTCGTCGAACACGGCTTGCGGGATCGTCAGCGGGAACAGGAAGCGCACGACGTTCGAGTACACGCCGCACACGAGCAGCAGCAGGCCGCGCTCGAGCGCACGCGTCTGCACGCGCTTCGTGAATTCGGCATCCGGCTCGCCCGAACCCGGCTTCAGGAATTCGACCGCGATCATCGCGCCCGGGCCGCGCACGTCGGCGATCTGCGGCACGTCGGCCTGCAGCGCGGTCAGCTTTGCCTTCAGCACGTCGCCGAACTGCGTCGCGCGCTCGCACAGCTTCTCTTCGTCGATGATCTCGAGCACCGCGTGCGCCGACGCGACGGCCAGCGGGTTGCCCGCGTAGGTGCCGCCGAGGCCGCCGGGTGTCGCTGCGTCCATCACGTCCGCACGACCGACGACGCCCGACAGCGGCATGCCGCCCGCGAGGCTCTTCGCCATCGTGATCAGGTCGGCCAGCACGTCGTAGTGCTGCATCGCGAACAGCTTGCCGGTACGCGCGAAGCCCGTCTGCACTTCGTCGGCGATCAGCAGGATGCCGTGTTCGTTACAGATCTTGCGCAGCGCACGCACGAATTCGGCCGGTGCCGCGTAGAAACCGCCTTCGCCCTGGACCGGTTCGAAGATGATCGCGGCGACGCGCTTCGGATCGATGTCGGCCTTGAACAGCATCTCGATCGCCTTGATCGAGTCGGCCGTCGTCACGCCGTGCACGGCGTTCGGGTACGGCGCGTGGAACACGTCGCCCGGGAACGGGCCGAAGTTCAGCTTGTACGGCGCGACCTTGCCGGTCAGCGCCATGCCCATCATCGTGCGGCCGTGGAAACCGCCCGAGAACGCGATCACGCCTGGACGGCCGGTGGCCGCACGCGCGATCTTGATCGCGTTCTCGACGGCTTCGGCGCCGGTCGTGAAGAACGCCGTCTTCTTCGGGAAGTCGCCCGGCGCGCGCTCGTTGATCTTCTCGGCCAGCTCGACGTACGACGCGTACGGAACGATCTGGTAGGCGGTGTGCGTGAAGTGGTTCAGCTGATCGGCGATCGCCTTGACGATCTTCGGGTGGCGGTGGCCCGTGTTCAGCACCGCGATGCCGGCGGCGAAATCGATGAAGCGGCGGCCTTCGACGTCCCACAGCTCCGCGTTCTCGGCGCGGGCTGCGTAGAAATCGCACATCACGCCGACGCCGCGCGGGGTGGCGGCGTTCTTGCGGGCCTGCAGGTCGGCATTCTTCACGGTCATCTCCTTGATGTTCTGTCCGGTGGGTAGGAAATCGGGCGCCTGGGCAGCCCATGGAGGCGACTATAATCACATTTGGCTCTGGCAATCAGAGCCATTTCAATAAATATTCAGGAGCCAATCATGCGCGCGAGCGTGTTGTCGGACTGGCTGGCGCAGCGCCTCGTGCGCGGCGGCGAACAGCCGATCTACCGGCAGCTTCACCGGCTGCTGCAACAGGCGATCCTGTCGCGCGAACTGCCGGCCGGCACGCGCGTGCCGTCGTCGCGGCTGCTGGCCGCCGAGCTCGGGATCGCGCGCAACACGGTCACGCAGGTTTACGAACAGCTTGCGCTGGAAGGCTATGTGAACTCGGCGACGGGCCGCGGCACCTTCGTCGCCGACAGCGCGCCGGACGAGATCGTCGGCGCGCCGCCCGACGCGGCGGCCGGCCCGGCCGTCGCGACGCCGTCCGCGCGGCGGCTGTCCGCGCGCGGCACGCGGCTCGTCGAAGGGGCGGGCGTGTCGAAGCGCCAGGGCGGCGCGTTCATGCCGGGCGTGCCCGACGTGTCGCGCTTTCCGGCGCGCGTGTGGACGCGGCTGCACAACAAGTACTGGCGCCGCCTGCGCCCGGACCTGCTGACCTACGCGCCCGGCGGCGGGCTCGCGCTGCTGCGCGAGGCGCTGGCCGACTACCTGCGCACGTCGCGCTCGGTGCGCTGCACGCCCGAGCAGATCGTGATCACGACCGGCATCCACCAGTCGATCGACCTCGCGGTGCGCTTGCTGACCGACCCGGGCGACGCGATCTGGACCGAAGATCCGTGCTACTGGGGCGTGCGCAGCGTGCTGAACGTGTCGGGGCTGACCACGCGGCCGATTCCGGTCGACGACGAAGGCATCGCGCCGTCGGCCGCCGATCTCGCCGAGCCGCCGAAGCTGATGCTCGTCACGCCGTCGCACCAGTATCCGCTCGGGATGGTGATGAGCCTCGCGCGGCGGCGGATGCTGCTCGAATACGCGCGCCAGCACGGCTGCTGGATCATCGAGGACGACTACGACAGCGAATTCCGCTATGGCAGCCGGCCGCTCGCGTCGCTGCAGGGCCTCGACACGGCCGGGCAGGTGATCTACGTCGGCAGTTTCGGCAAGACGCTGTTTCCGGGGCTGCGGGTCGGTTATCTCGTCGCGCCCGAGCCGCTCGCGGAGAGTTTCGCGACCGCGAGCGCCGAACTGTATCGCGAAGGGCAGTTGCTGCAGCAGGCGGTGCTCGCCGAATTCATCGCGGAAGGGCATTTCGTGTCGCATATCCGCAAGATGCGCACGCTGTACGGGCAGCGCCGCGAGGTGCTGCTCGATGCGGTCGCGCGCCGCTACGGCGATACGCTGCACGCGCTCGGCAGCGACGCGGGGCTGCATCTGGTCACGCAATTGCCGGCCGGCGTCGACGATCGCGTGGTCGCGCAGGCCGCGCTCGAGCGCAACATCGTCGTGCGGCCGCTGTCCGGGTATTACGCGGATCGCTCGCGCGCTGCATCGGGGTTGCTGCTCGGCTATGCGTGCGTGCCGGAAGACGAGATCGGGACGGCGTTCGCGACGCTTGCCGAGGCGATCGACGAGCGGGCGTTCGGTGGGGCCGTTGCGCTGGCTTGACGGGTGAGCACGGCAATATCGGCTCGTTGCGATTCCGTCAAAGACGGGGCGAGGCTCGATTCGCAACTTGGAGAGCGCGATCGGGCGCGCTCGCGCGGAATTGTCGATAATAGAATGTTGTTATTCACCGGATGCCGACGATGACCGAAGCCACCCAAGCCCAGCCTGCCGTTCCGCGCCTCACGAGCCTGTCGCACGGGGGCGGCTGCGGCTGCAAGATCGCGCCGGGCGTGCTGTCCGAGCTGCTCAAGCGCGCGACGCCGCCCGCGCTGTTCCCCGATCTGCTGGTCGGCACCGAGACGTCCGACGACGCGGCCGTCTACCGGCTCAACGACGAGCAGGCGATCGTCGCCACCACCGATTTCTTCATGCCGATCGTCGACGATCCGTTCGACTTCGGCCGTATCGCGGCCACGAATGCGCTGTCCGACGTCTATGCGATGGGCGGCAAGCCGATCCTCGCGCTCGCGCTGGTCGGCATGCCGATCAACGTACTGCCGCACGAGACGATCGCGGCCGTGCTGCGCGGCGGCGAATCGGTGTGCGCGGAGGCCGGCATTCCGGTCGCCGGCGGCCATTCGATCGATTCGGTCGAGCCGATCTACGGGCTCGCGGCGATCGGCGTCGTGCATCCGTCGCGCGTGAAGCGCAATGCGGCCGCGCGCGCGGGCGACGTGCTCGTGCTCGGCAAGCCGCTCGGCGTCGGCGTGCTGTCGGCCGCGCTGAAGAAGAACCAGCTCGATGCCGACGGTTACGCGCAGATGGTCGCGACTACAACGAAGCTCAACCGGCCGGGCGCCGAACTCGCGGCGCTGCCGGGCGTGCATGCGCTGACCGATGTCACCGGCTTCGGGCTGCTCGGCCATACGCTCGAACTGGCGCGCGGCGCGAATCTCACCGCGCGCGTGCATTACGCGTCGCTGCCGTGGCTCGCGGGCGTCGAGACGTTCGTTGCCGACGGCGTGTTCACCGGTGCGTCGGGCCGCAACTGGGCCGCGTACGGCACGGACGTGCGGCTCGCCGACGGGCTGCCGCCCGTCGCGCAGGCGCTGCTGACCGATCCGCAGACGTCCGGCGGGCTGCTGGTCGCGTGTGCGCCGGAGGCCGTCGATGACGTGCTCGCGTGCTTCCGTGCCGACGGTTTCGACCGCGCGGCCGTGATCGGCGAGATGGTGGACGGGCCGTCGCGCGTCGACGTCGCTTGACTTCGGATTCACACGCCGGACCGTTTCGACGTCGCCGGAATTGATGCCTTCCATCGACGGTATGGATGCCATCGACGACCGATGAACGACTTCCTGTTCGGGCTATGATCGCGCTGTCGGTCGGGCCCGTCGCACTGATGATCGCGAACTACGGCATGCGCGCCGGCACCGCGACCGGCGTGCGCGCGGCGATCGGCGTGGCCGCTGCCGATGGCTGCTATGCGGTCGTCGCGTTTACGATCGGTGCGATGCTCGCAAACACGCTCGCGTCGCATCTGTCGCTGTTCCGCGCCGTCGGTGCGCTCGTGCTGCTCGCGATGGGCGCACGGATGCTGTGGCAGGCGCTGCGTGACCGGCGCCGCACGCCCGACGGCGACGTACCGACGCCGCCGGGCGATCGCCCGTTCGTGTCGATGTTCTTCGTCACGCTCGCGAACCCGCTGACCATCCTGCTGTTCTACGGCTATGCGACCGCTACCGCCGGTGCGCACCGGCACTGGCTGGTCGGCGCCGCGTGCGTGTTTGCAGGCAGTCTCGCGGGGCAGCTCGTGTTCGCGTTCGGCGGCAGTGCGATCGGGCGCTTCGTGAAATCGCCGGGGTGGCTCGCGATGAGTCATGTGGTCGCCGCACTCGTCGTGCTCGGTTACGGCGTCGCGGGGCTGATGCGCATGTAGTGCGGCGAGAAACGGCCGATGTCGCGTGCAGCTCCGAACCCGATAGCATTCCTGATGTTTACAACACCGCGACGGACGCGCGATTTTCCGTCACGCAACACGCATCCGTTCGCACGAAACACGGCCAGCCGTTTCGTAGTCGGGTTCCGCATCGCGCACGCCCGTTCTATACTCGTCGCGCAGTCTCCGACAGCCGTTCTCACCCAACATCATCGAAACAAGGAACGCCGATGCTGACTCGCTCCATCCTTTCCGCCGCTGCATTCTCGCTCGCCGCCTGTGCCACCGCGCCGTCGATCGCGCAGGACAACCAGGGCAACGATGCAGGCAATGCCGCATTCGCCGAGACCGGCTCGCATGGCCGCCCGGTCAAGGTCATGATCATCACGATGTTCGGCCCGGAAGGCCAGGCGTGGCTCGACCGGCTCGGCCCGTGGCGCGACGTCACCGTGCCCGGCCTGTCGCCCGACTATCCGGCCGTCCACTGCAACAAGCAGGACGTGTGCGTGGTGACGACCGGCATGGGCTATGCGAACGCGTCGGCGACGATCATGGCGCTCACGTTCTCGCAACGCTTCGATCTGCGCCGCACGTATTTCCTGGTCTCGGGCATCGCGGGCGTCGACCCTGCACAGGGCACGGTCGGGTCGGCCGCGTGGTCGAAATACCTCGTCGATTTCAGCCTGCAGTGGGAGCTCGATGCGCGCGAGATTCCGGCCGGGTGGAACACCGGCTTTCTCGGCATCAACACGAAGAGCCCGAACGACAAGCCGCCGCTCGACTATCGCACCGAAGTGTTCCAGCTCAACCCGCAGTTGACCGATGCCGCGTATGCGTTGTCGCGCAACGTCGTGCTCGCCGACAGCGCACAGGCGCAGGCCGCGCGCGCGAAGTTCACGTATGCGCCGGCGAACCGGCCGCCGACGGTGATCCAGTGCGACACGTCATCGGGCAACACGTGGTTCTCGGGCACGCTGATCGGCGAGCGCGCGCGCCAGTGGACCAAGATCCTGACGGACGGCAAGGGCACCTACTGCATGACCGCGCAGGAAGACAACGCGACGTTCGAAGCGCTCAAGCGCGCGGCGAGCGTGAAGCGGGTCGACTTGTCGCGCGTGGCCGTGCTGCGCACGGGGTCCGACTTCGACCGGCCGTATGCGGGGCAGACCAGCGCCGACAACCTACTGAACTACGCGGATCAAGGCGGCTTCGCGCCCGCGACCGAAAACCTGTATCGTGCGGGCAATCCGCTGGTGCAGGACATCGTCACGCACTGGGGCGAATGGCGTGATGGGGTGCCGCGTCGTTGATCGCCGCAGGACGGTATCAGCGACGCGTCGACGCGAGCCTTAATGCGATTGCGGCCCGGAACGGAACGGCGTCCACACCGGCGTGGTGTCGTCCCAGTGATCGAGCGGCGAAGGAAGTTGATCGTTCATCATGTGCTCCTGCAACTAACTGATTCAGCAAAGTCGTCGATAAGGTCGTTCGAGACGCCGCGCACGGGGCAACCCGCTGCGCGGCGTCGCGCGTTTACCGGCCCCCGCCGGCGAGCTGGTTGCCTTCCGGCATCGGGCGATACGGGCCTTGGGCGAGTTCGAGCCCTTGCGGATACGAGGTCGCCTTGCGCAGGTACGCGAGCGTGCCGTCCTTGCGTGCCTGCTCGACTTCCGCGCTGACTTCGGCGCGCGTACGCGGACCGTTGTGTTGCGAGTACCACGACGTGTTGGCGTAGTCGCCGGCATGCGGGGTGCCCGAGTCGGCAAAGGCCGGTGCGGACACGGCAAGTGCGAGAGCAAGGGCCGAGAGAAGATGGCGGCGGTTCATGGCATGACTCCTGGAAGTCGGAGCTGGCGCCCGAGCGCTGACTCCGGTCCCGCGCGGCGGGATCTGTTCGATGCGCAACGAGGTGCGCGACAGGGTTTACTCTAGGTGTCCGTTCCGTCGCGATAAATGCGGCAGACGCGAATTGAATTGTCGCTGTACAGGAACAATTGGAATCCGCACACGCAGTGAGGACATGTGCACAGCCTTGCCCGGCGGCGCCCCCGGCGGGATACGGCGGCCCGGACGGAGCGTGCCGCGACGATCGGCGCGTGTTCAGCAACAGTCCATTGCGTACGGTGTCAGGATGCCGCGGCGCGCGCCGTTCATCGCGCATCGTGTCGACGGGAACGGCCGGCTGCGGTACGCGATGATGGGACGGCGAATCAGATCGCTTCGAGCCGGTAGCCCAGCGTATAGACCGCGCTGAGGCGCACGCCGTTCGACGGCTGGAGCGTGAGCTTCATCCGCAACCGGTAGATGTGCGTGTCGAGGCTGCGCGACACGCCGGCCATGTCGCGGCCCCACAGCGAGCGAATCAGCGCGTCGCGCGGCATGATCCGGTTGGGGTTGCGGAAAAGCAGCACGGCGAGATCGAATTCCCGCGGCGTCAGCTTGACCGGTGCGCCATGCAGCAGCACGGTTCGCGTTCGCGTGTCGATCAGATAGCCGCCGAGCCTGAGCGTGTCGTGCCGGCCGGCGCCGCCGTGATACGCGCGCCTGAGCAGCGCGTTGGCGCGCGCCAGCAGCTCGAACTGATTGATCGGCTTGACCATGTAGTCGTCGGCGCCCGCGTTGATCGCGGAGAAGACTTCATCGTCGCGCGCGCGTTGCGTCAAGAACAGAATCGGCAGGCGACCGCCGATGCGTTCGCGCGTCCATTGGAGCACTTCGAATCCGGACATGCCGGGCACCCGCCAGTCGAGAATCAGCAGATCGACCACCGAACTCTCCAGATAGCGAATTGCCTGATTTCCGTTGCTGACGGCATGCACGCGATAGCCTGCCGTTTCCAGTATCGACGTGATCAACTCGACATAGGCGGGATCGTCCTCGAGATAGAGAACGTTCATGCTACGTACTCCTTGGATATTGATCGTAACGATCGGGCCGCGTCGAGCGTCCCGGCGGGAAAGGGCGATCCGGCTCACGCACCCGACGATCGGCAGCACGTAATTTGCCGCGATATTCGTCTCGATGTGTCGGAAAAATTGTCAACGATTTTGAACGTGTGGAATTCATTAAGTTAGTGGTATTAATCATTTTTTTTGGTTTGTGAAAGGGGCGCGAGGTTTGGTCTCTTTGTTGACAAAGGTTGTCAATGTCCGTGAATGGCTCGATTACGCTTGGTCGTGCCGGTAGCAGGCCGGCGCACGACAGGAATGAGCGATCCAGGGGGCGCGCATGTTGATTTACAAGTCGTTTGTGGAAAAGAAGGCGCTGCTCGAGGCCCAGCTGGAGCGGGAACGTCTTGCCATTGCAGCGACGGTATTGACCGAAGTGCGACGTTGCATCGAAGAGTTTGGTTTCACGCCGCAGGAGATTTTTTCGGGCGATGGCGGTACGCCCGGAAGAAAGCGTCGCGCGAAATACTTCAATCCGGAGACCGGACAGACGTGGTCCGGCGTCGGCCGTGAACCGGCATGGATACGCGGTCAGGATCGAAGCCGGTTCGCGATCGATGCGCCGCCTGTCGATTCGAATCAACCTGAGTACTCCTGATCTCGTATGAACGATGAATCGGCATGTGGGTTCCGGCGGTGCGGTAACGCTGATGTTTCCCCGTGCGTCCCGCCCGTCTGGCGGGCCGGTCACCGACAGCGCGATCGCCGGTCGGATGGCTTGCTAGGGCCCGATCGGCATCATAAACAGGACCGGTTCCAATACAAACATATTACATCTTCATTGTGACATTTCGTGAAACTGACCAAGGTCCTGCCGGCAACGAGGCGGGATACGGGGTCGTAGCAAGGGGAAATGCGTATGAACGACGGAATGGCCGGTCGGGATCACCCGGGGCTGGCGCCCGAACCCATTTGCGTGGGGATCGGCGTGACACACGACACGCTAGAGATGTGTATTTCGTCGGTGAGCGCGATTTTCGGTTACCGGAACGAGACGTTCGGCATCGAGTCGCTGGCCGATGCGGTCGCCGGATGGGCGCCCGCGGTCATCGTGCTGGAATCGGCCGGCGGGGCCGAGCATGAGGTGGCGTGCGCGCTGCAGGCGCTGCGATTGCCGCTTGCCATCGTCAAGCCGCATCAGGCGCGGGACTGGCTCCCGGATTCGGCGACGCTACCGCTCGACGGAAAAGGGGCGCGGGCACGCCTGCTGGCGGCGCTCGCGGATGCGCTGAACCGGCATCCGTCGTGCGGGCGCCTCGTCGAGCCGCTGTCCGATCCGCAACTGGCGCACGTGCAGGCGCTGGTTCAGCGCCGACGTCAACTGGCGCGCATGCAGATCGCGGAATATCAACTGCTGACGTTGTGTCACGCGAGCGTGCGCAATGGCATCGTGCAGACGATCGCATTCCTGAAACACCAGATCGCGGTGATCGATAGCCATTGCGCGCGGCATGTGAACACGCAGCGCGTCGAGTTTGCGCGGCTGCTGGCGCACGAGGTGCGGCCCGGCCGCGTCGCGCGTCACGTGCAGGTCGGCGCGTTCATCCGCAACTGGCGGGCGAAGTGACGCGGCGGTGCGCCGCGTTCAGGCAACCCACTCGTTGATCACCGGCGTATCGAGCACCGGCGCGCGTTCGGCCTCCTCGAACGTCCGCTTGCTGCACGTCGCGTCGAGGCTGCCCTTGCCGCTCAGCAGCGGGCAGCGGTCGAACACCTCGGCGATCCAGTCGACGAACACGCGCACCTTCGGCGACAGATGGCGGCTGTGCGGATACACGACCGAGATCGGCATCGGCAGCGGCTTGACGCCGGGCAGCACTTCCTTGAGCCGGCCTTCGCGCAGGTGCGGCAGCACCATGAACAGCGGCGGCTGGATCAGCCCGAAGCCCTCGATCCCGCACGTCACGTACGCGTCCGCGTCGTTCACCGACACGATGCCCTCCATCTTCATCTCGACTTCCTTGCCGTCGATCAGGAACGTCCAGTCGATCGTGCGGCCCGTGCGGCTCGAGAAGTAGTTGACGGCCTTGTGCTGGCTCAGGTCGTCGATCGTCTGCGGCTCGCCGTGGTGCTCGAGATAGTCGGGCGACGCGACCGTCACGCATTCGAACAGGCCGACGCGGCGCGCGACGAGCGACGAGTCCTGCAGCGCGCCGACGCGGATCACGCAGTCGACGCCTTCCTGCAGCAGGTCGACCGGCCGGTCGGACAGGCCGAGTTGCAGGTCGATGTCCGGATAGCGCGTATGGAATTCGCACAGCGACGGAATCACGAGCAGCCGCCCGATCGAGCCCGGCATGTCGATACGCAACTTTCCGTGCGGCTTCCGGTTGTTGGCCTGGAAGCTTGCTTCGGTTTCCTCGACGTCCGCGAGGATTCGCACGCATCGTTCGTAGTACGCGGCGCCGTCCGGCGTGAGCGACAGCCGGCGCGTGGTCCGGTGCATCAGCCGCACGCCGAGGAAGGCTTCGAGATTCTGGATGATCGTCGTGACGGACGCCCGCGGCAAGCCGAGCGTTTCTGCTGCCTTGGTGAAGCTGCTTGTATCGACGACGCGAGTAAACACCTGCATGGCCTGAAGCCGGTCCATCACAACCTCCGCAATCTAATGAGCCTCCGGAACGACAAGGCTGCGCTACCTCGTGGGTAAACGCAGCCTCGGATTGTTCGGGGGCGTTGAATTGTGTTGCCGGATTATAGGCATTTATCCCAATGTCTGCCGGACTCAGAATTCGTTCCATCTCGAAATGGACGCTGCATCGTCATGGACGCTTCTGAATTCAGCAAATTCCTGAAAGCCGCGCTGCCCGCTCAAGCCATAGCGGGCGCGGCGCTGACGGTTGCCGAAGTGGAAATTCCCGGCTACGCGCAGGACATCGTGCTGCGCCTCTACCGCCGTCCGGACAAGACCGGGCTGCCAGTAGTGCTTTATTTCCACGGCGGCGGCTTCGTCCGCGGTTCGCTCGAAGACGCGGATTTCGCCGCGCGCTTTTTAGCAGAACGCTTACCAGCGCTCGTAGTGTCGGTCGATTATTCGCTCGCGCCGGCCTTCCCTTTTCCGGCCGCGCCGGAGGATGCGTATCGCGCCGCCGTGTGGGCCGCGACGCGCGCCCGCGCGTTCGGCGGCAACCCGAAAAAGATCGGCGTGGCCGGGCACGACGCGGGCGGCCAGCTCGCGAACTGCCTGGCCTTCATCGCCCGCGACCGCGGCGAAGTGTCGATCGCTGCGCAGGCGCTGTTCGGGCCGATGCTCGATCCGAGCATGACGCGCATCGGCGACGCCGAGCGCCTCGCGTCCGACATCACCGCGCGCGAATGCGCGGCCTGTTATCGCGCATATCTGCCGCAGGCGGCGCAGCGCATGCACCCGTACGCGGCGCCGATCGAGTCGGTGCGCCTCGCGGGGCTGCCGCCGACGCTCGTCGTCACCGCGCAGAACGACGTGCTGCACGTCGAGGCGGAGAAATATGCGGGCTGCCTGATCTCGTCGGGCGTGCTCACGCAGGTGATCCGCTATCCGGACATCACGCACGCCGCGCTCGCCACGCACGAAGCCGCATTCGAGGAAGCCGTGCGCTTCTTTCAGTGCCGCTTCCAGGCGCGCCAGCCGAACCGTTCCGAATAACCAGAACCAATCCACGCTTACCGGAGATCCAAATGGCCATCCTACGCACCTCCCGCTCCCGAATCGCGACCGCGGCGATCGTCACGCTCGCCGTCGTCGGCCTCGGCACGTTCGGCGCGATGCGCGTGAACGCGAACGCCCCCGAGAAAGCGGCGGCGCCGCTGCCCGAAGTCGACGTCGCGACCGTCGTGCCGCAGACCGTCACCGACTGGCAAAGCTATTCGGGCCGCCTCGAGGCGGTCGAGAAAGTCGACGTGCGCCCGCAGGTGTCGGGCACGATCGTCGCGGTGAACTTCAAGGACGGCGCGCTCGTGAAGAAGGGCGACGTGCTGTTCGTGATCGACCCGCGCCCGTACCAGGCGGAAGTCGACCGCGCCGCCGCGCAGCTCGCGGCCGCGCAGGCACGCAACGGCTATGCGCAGACCGACTGGCAGCGCGCGCAGCGGTTGATCGGCGACAACGCGATCGCGAAGCGCGACTACGACGAGAAGCAGAATGCGGCGCGCGAAGCGAACGCGAACCTGAAGGCCGCCGAAGCCGCGCTGGAAACGGCGCGCATCAACCTCGGCTATACGCGCATCACCGCGCCGGTATCGGGCCGCGTGTCGCGCGCGGAAATCACGCTCGGCAACGTCGTGTCGGCCGGCGCATCGGCCGCGCCGCTGACGACGCTGGTGTCGGTGTCGCCGATCTACGCGTCGTTCGACGCGGACGAGCAGACCTATCTGCAATACATCAACGGCGCGCGCAGCGGCCGCAAGGTGCCGGTCGAGCTCGGCCTCGCGAACGAAACCGGCTACTCGCGCAGCGGCGAGATCGATTCGGTCGACAACCGGCTCGACACGTCGTCCGGCACGATCCGCGTGCGCGCACGCTTCGACAACGCGGACGGCACGCTCGTCCCGGGCCTCTACGCACGCGTGAAGGTGGGCGGCAGCGCGCCGCACGAGGCGCTGCTCGTCGACGACGCGGCGATCAACACCGACCAGGACAAGAAGTTCGTGTTCGTCGTCGATCAGCAGGGCCGCGTGTCGTATCGCGAAGTGCAGCCGGGGATGCAGCACGGTAACCGGCGCGTGATCGTGAGCGGCCTTGCCGCCGGCGATCGCGTGGTCGTGAACGGCACGCAGCGCGTGCGTCCCGGCGCGCAGGTGAAGCCGCACATGGTCCCGATGACGGGCGGCGACGAGCCGTCCGCGCCGCTCGCGGATAACGCGAAGCCGGCCGCACCGGCGAAGGCGGATTCGTAAGCGGCGCGCCGCTTCGCATCCGCGTTCAACCAGACAGAGCAACCCATGAACATTTCCAAATTCTTTATCGACCGGCCGATCTTCGCAGGAGTCCTATCGGTGATCATCCTGCTCGGCGGGGTGATCGCGATGTTCCTGCTGCCGATTTCGGAATATCCGGAAGTCGTGCCGCCTTCCGTGATCGTGAAGGCGCAGTACCCGGGCGCGAACCCGAAAGTGATCGCCGAGACGGTCGCGTCGCCGCTGGAAGAGCAGATCAACGGCGTCGAGGACATGCTCTACATGCAGTCGCAGGCGAACAGCGACGGCAACATGACGATCACCGTCACGTTCAAGCTCGGCACCGATCCGGACAAGGCCACGCAGCTCGTGCAGAACCGCGTGAACCAGGCGCTGCCGCGTTTGCCGGAAGACGTGCAGCGGCTCGGCATCACGACGGTGAAGAGCTCGCCGACGCTGACGATGGTGGTCCACCTGATCTCGCCGGACAACCGCTACGACATGACCTACCTGCGCAACTACGCGCTGATCAACGTGAAGGATCGCCTGTCGCGGATCCAGGGCGTCGGCCAGGTGCAGCTGTGGGGTTCGGGCGACTACGCGATGCGCGTGTGGCTCGATCCGCAGAAGGTCGCGCAGCGCGGGCTGTCGGCCGAGGACGTCGTGCAGTCGATCCGCGAGCAGAACGTGCAGGTCGCGGCCGGCGTGATCGGCGCATCGCCGTCGCTGCCCGGCACGCCGCTGCAGCTGTCGGTGAACGCGCGCGGCCGTCTGCAGACGGAAGACGAATTCGGCGACATCGTCGTGAAGACGACGCCGGACGGCGGCGTCACGCACCTGCGCGACATCGCGCGGATCGGGCTCGACGCATCCGAATACGGATTGCGCTCGCTGCTCGACAACAAGCCGGCCGTCGCGATGGCGATCAACCAGTCGCCGGGCGCGAACTCGCTGCAGATCTCGGACGAAGTGCGCAAGACGATGGCCGAGCTGAAGCAGGACATGCCTGCGGGCGTCGACTACAAGATCGTCTATGACCCGACGCAGTTCGTGCGCTCGTCGATCAAGGCCGTCGTGCACACGCTGCTCGAAGCGATCGCGTTGGTCGTGATCGTCGTGATCGTGTTCCTGCAGACCTGGCGCGCGTCGCTGATTCCGCTGATCGCGGTGCCGGTGTCGATCATCGGCACGTTCTCGCTGCTGCTCGCGTTCGGGTATTCGATCAACGCGTTGTCGCTGTTCGGGATGGTGCTCGCAATCGGGATCGTGGTCGACGATGCGATCGTCGTCGTCGAGAACGTCGAGCGCAACATCGAAGGCGGGATGAACGCGCGGCAGGCGACCTACAAGGCGATGCAGGAAGTGAGCGGGCCGATCATCGCGATCGCGCTGACGCTGGTCGCCGTGTTCGTGCCGCTCGCGTTCATGTCGGGCCTGACTGGCCAGTTCTACAAGCAGTTCGCGATGACCATCGCGATCTCGACGGTGATCTCGGCGTTCAACTCGCTGACGCTGTCGCCGGCGCTGTCCGCGATCCTGCTGAAGGGGCACGGCGACAAGGAGGACTGGCTTACGCGCGTGATGAACCGCGTGCTCGGCGGCTTCTTCCGCGGCTTCAACAAGGTGTTCCATCGCGGCGCGGAGAACTACGGCCGCGGCGTGCGCGGCGTGCTGTCGCGCAAGACGCTGATGCTCGGCGTGTACCTCGTGCTGGTGGGTGCGACGGTGCTCGTGTCGAAGGTCGTGCCGGGCGGCTTCGTGCCCGCGCAGGACAAGGAATACCTGATCGCGTTCGCGCAGCTGCCGAACGGCGCATCGCTCGACCGCACCGAGAAGGTGATCCGCGATATGGGTTCGATCGCGCTGAAGCAGCCGGGCGTCGAGAGCGCGGTCGCGTTCCCGGGGCTGTCGGTGAACGGCTTCACGAACAGCTCGAGCGCGGGCATCGTGTTCGTCACGCTGAAGCCGTTCTCGGAACGGCACGGCAAGGCGCTGTCGGCTGGCGCGATCGCGGGTGCGCTGAACCAGAAGTACAGCGCGATGAAGGACTCGTTCGTCGCGGTGTTCCCGCCGCCGCCGGTGCTCGGCCTCGGTACGCTCGGCGGGTTCAAGATGCAGATCGAGGATCGCGGCGCGGTCGGTTACGCGAAGCTGTCGGATGCGACCAACGACTTCATCAAGCGCGCGCAGCAGGCGCCTGAACTCGGCCCGCTGTTCACGAGCTACCAGATCAACGTGCCGCAGCTCAACGTCGATCTCGATCGCGTGAAGGCGAAGCAGCTCGGCGTGCCGGTGACCGACGTGTTCAACACGATGCAGGTGTATCTCGGTTCGCTGTACGTGAACGACTTCAACCGCTTCGGGCGCGTGTACCAGGTGCGTGTGCAGGCCGACGCGCCGTTCCGCCAGCGCGCGGACGACATCCTGCAGTTGAAGACGCGCAACGACAAGGGCGAAATGGTGCCGCTGTCGTCGCTCGTCACGGTGACGCCGACGTTCGGCCCGGAAATGGTCGTGCGCTACAACGGCTACACGGCGGCCGACATCAACGGCGGCCCGGCGCCCGGCTTCTCGTCGGGTCAGGCGCAGGCCGCGGTCGAGCGCATCGCGCACGAAACGCTGCCGCGCGGCGTGCGGTTCGAATGGACCGACCTCACGTACCAGCAGATCCTCGCGGGCGATTCGGCGATGTACGTGTTCCCGATCAGCGTGCTGCTCGTGTTCCTCGTGCTCGCCGCGCTGTATGAAAGCCTGACGCTGCCGCTCGCGGTGATCCTGATCGTGCCGATGAGCATTCTGTCGGCGCTGACGGGCGTGTGGCTCACGCAGGGCGACAACAACATCTTCACGCAGATCGGGCTGATGGTGCTGGTGGGGCTGTCCGCGAAGAACGCGATCCTGATCGTCGAATTCGCACGCGAACTCGAACACGACGGCAGGACGCCGCTCGAGGCCGCGATCGAGGCGAGCCGGCTGCGGCTGCGCCCGATCCTGATGACGTCGATCGCCTTCATCATGGGCGTGGTGCCGCTCGTCACGTCGACCGGCGCCGGTTCGGAAATGCGCCATGCGATGGGTGTCGCGGTGTTCTTCGGGATGCTGGGCGTGACGCTGTTCGGGCTGATGCTGACGCCGGTGTTCTACGTCGTGCTGCGTACGCTCGCGGGCGGCAAGATTCACGTCGCCGGCAAGGATTCGACGGGGTACGGCGTGCCGGCGCCCGATGCTTGAGGACCAGAAAATGAATAACTTGCACAACACGAACGGCCTGATGCGCTTCGCGAAGGTGGCGGCCGCGAGCACCCTGCTCGCGACGCTGCTCGCCGCGTGCGCGGTGGGCCCCGACTACAAGCGTCCGGACGCGGCGGCGCCCGCCGCGTTCAAGGAAGCGCCGACCCTCGCCGCCGGCGAGCAGGCCGGCACGTGGAAGACGGCCGAGCCGTCGGACAGTGAACATCGCGGCGAATGGTGGAAGGTGTTCGGCGACCCGGTGCTCGATTCGCTCGAGACGCAGGCGCTCGCCGCGAACCAGAACCTGAAGGCCGCGGCCGCGCGGGTCGAGGAAGCGCGTGCGGCGACCCGTTCCGCGCGCTCGCAATGGTTCCCGCAGATCGGCGCCGGGTTCGGGCCGACGCGCGAAGGGCTGTCGTCGGCGTCGCAGTTCCAGCCGCAGGGCACCGGCCCGACCAATGCGACGCTGTGGCGCGCGCAGGGCACGGTGTCGTACGAAGCCGACCTGTTCGGCCGCGTCGGCCGCAACGTCGAGGCGTCGCGCGCCGACCAGGCGCAGAGCGAAGCGCTGTTCCGCTCGGTGCAGCTCGCGCTGCAGGCCGACGTCGCGCAGAACTACTTCGAACTGCGCCAGCTCGATTCGGACCAGGACCTGTACCGCCGCACGGTCGAGCTGCGCGAGCAGGCGCTGAAGCTCGTGCAGCGCCGCTTCAACGAAGGCGACATCAGCGAGCTCGACGTGTCGCGCGCGAAGAACGAGCTGGCGAGCGCGCAGGCCGATGCGGTCGGCGTCGCGCGTCGGCGCGCGGCGTCCGAGCATGCGCTGGCCATTCTGCTCGGCAAGGCGCCGGCGGATTTCGCGTTCAAGGAAACGCCGATCGTGCCGGTCGCGGTGAAGATTCCGCCAGGCCTGCCGTCCGCGCTGCTCGAACGGCGCCCGGACGTGTCGGCGGCCGAGCGCGCGATGGCGGCCGCGAACGCGCGGATCGGGCTGGCGAAGTCGGCGTATTTCCCGAAGCTGGATATCACCGGCGCGTTCGGGTATGAAGCGTCGACGCTCGGCAACCTGTTCCTGTGGTCGAGCCGCACGTTCCTGCTCGGGCCGTTCGCCGGCACCGCGCTGACGCTGCCGCTGTTCGACGGCGGACGGCGTGCGGCCGGCGTGCAGCAGGCGCGCGCGCAGTACGACGAGCAGGTCGCGAACTACCGGCAGCAGGTGCTCGTCGCGTTCCGCGAGGTCGAGGACAATCTTGCGGACCTGCGTCTGCTCGATGATCAGATCCGCGCGCAGGATGCGGCCGTCAATGCGTCGCGCCGGGCGGCGACGTTGTCGCGGACGCAGTATCAAGAGGGTGAGGTCGCGTATCTCGACGTGATCGACAGCGAGCGGTCGGTGTTGCAGTCGCAACTGCAGGCGAACCAGTTGACGGGTGCGCAGGCGGTGTCGACCGTTAATCTGATTCGTGCGCTGGGCGGCGGGTGGGGCCCGGCGCCGACGGCTGTCGGGGATGTGGGGGCCGTCAAGGCGGAGGTGGCTGCGCGGTAAGCGCGAACGGTGCGCGGGTCGTCGCTCGCCGGCCGTGAAGCGAAGAACCCCGGCATGCAGGCTTAGGTCTGTGTGCCGGGTTTTTTATGACTGTCTTCAGCCCGCAGCGTCCGCACGAGTTCCCCCGCCGCCTTGCCGAGCCCCGTATGTTTCGGCCGCCTCAAATACACCGGCAACGGCAGCCCGTTGCGGATGTTCGCGAACACGAGCGGTGCGAGTTCGCCGTCGGCCACATACCGACCGATGATCGACTCCGGCAAATTCGCCCAGCCATGCCCGGCCTTCACGAGCGCGATCGCGGTCGCCATGTCGGTCACCTTCCACGTGCGGTTGCCGATCAGCGGCCGCACGTCGGTGAGCGGCCGCTCCGGATCGGCGATCACGATCTGCCGAAACCCTGACAACCGCTCGATCGCCTCCGGATGCGCGGCGTCGGCAATCGCCGGATGACCGGGCGCGGCAACCGCGATCAGCGTCTCGGTCCACAACGCGTGAATCTGTTCCTGCGGATGAAGATCGAGTCCGCCGTACGCGACGCAAAGATCGACGGCGCCGCGATGCAACGCATCGACGATCGCATCCTGCGGCGCGGTGACGACGCTGACCGCGAGCGCCGGATATTTCGCGGCGACGGCCGTCAGCGCGCGCGCAATCGGCGCGCCGTCGATTTCGGCCGCGAGCCCGAGCCGAAGCGTGTCCTCGACACCGTCCGACAAGTGCTGCGCATGCGCACGCAGCGCATGCAGCCGTTCGGCGATCGCGCGCGCGTCGGGCAGCAGCGCGGCCATCGCGGCGGTCGGCGTCGGCTCGCGCGAGCCGCGATCGAACAGCACGAGGTCGAGTTCGGCCTCGAGGTTCGCGATCGCCATGCTGACCGCCGACGGCGTGCGGCCGAGCGCACGCGCGGCTGCCGAGAACGAGCCTTTGTCGATGACGGTCAGCAGCATGTCGATGTGATCGCTGGTCAGCATGGTCGGCCGCCTCCTGTCAGAAAAATTGAAAGGACCTGACTTTTGCGGACGCAGTGCCCGCTGTAGTCTCGCCACCTTGTTCGATATGAAGGTGGCCGGTTATGCAAGGATGGAAGAGACGCATAGTCTACGTCGTGATGTTCGAGGTGCTCGGCATCCTCGTCGCATCGTCGGTGCTCGGCATGCTGAGCGGCGCGAGTGCGGCGACGAGCGGGCTGCTCGGCGTGATGATCTCGACGACGGGCGTCACCGTCAATTTTCTGTACAACCTCGGGTTCGAGGCGTGGGAGCGGCGGCGCACCGAAACGACGCGCACCGTCGGGCGACGTGTCGTGCATGCGATCGGGTTTCAGGTCGCGCTCGTGACGTTCCTGATTCCGTTGATCGCGTGGTGGCTCGATGTGTCGTTATGGCAGGCGTTCCTGTACGACGCGGTGCTGATCGTGTTCTTCCCGATCTTCACGTTCACGTACAACTGGGCGTTCGACAGCGTGTTCGGGTTGCCGGATGCGGTGACGCGCAAGGCAGCGTCGGCTGCGTGATGCAGACGGATGCGAAACGAGGCGGACTGCCCGCGCCGTTTCGCTTCTGCAAGAGGGAGGAAGACGGGGCGGCGCGTATGCCGCCCGCTCGCGTTACGCGGCGACGAACTCGTGCACGTAACGGTTGAACACGGCGGGGCTCGCCGCATTCATCCCGTGCGATGCGCCGGCGACGGTCTGCCGTTGCGCATTGCCGATCCACTGCGACAGCGTGTCGACGTTGTGGCGGAACATCTTGGGGCTGCGCTGGCCGTCGATCAGCAGCGTGCGGCACGCGATATCGCCGGCCGTGTGCTGCGAATACGCGGGCAGCGGGTCGCGCAGCTGCTTCGGCAGCGTGCTCGCATTGTCGATCGCCATCGTACGGAAGCGCGACGTGCTCTTCTTCCACGCGCCGGGCAGGCTCACGGAATCGACGAACATCTCGAGGCCGGCTTCGACTTCGCCTTGATCGATCAGGTTCACGGCCTTCGTGCGCAGCGCGAGCGCGGCGGCCGGCAGCGCGGCTTCGCGCACGCCCGGCTGCTGGAGCGGGCCACCCGGATCGGCGAGCGTCAGCGATTCGACGAGGTGCGGATGCTGGCGCGCGACGTTGAACGCGACGCTGCCGCCGCGTGAATGGCCGACCAGATGCACGGGGCCGAGATCGAGCGCGTCGATGAATTCGGCGAGCTCGTCGACGTGGTTCTGCCAGCTGAACTCGTCCTGGATGCCCGCTTCGACGGCCGGCCAGTAGTGGCTCAGGCTCGGCGCGATGCAGCGGTAGTGCGCCGACAGCGCCGCAAGCTGCGGATCCCAGTAGCGGTAGTCGCACAGCGAGCCGTGCACGAACACCATCGGCGCACCGCCGCCCCGCTCGACATACGGCAGGCTGATGCCTGACGAAAGCGTCGCAAATTGCAGGTCGGGGTTCGCGAGCACGGACGGCTCGATTCGCATGTTCATGGCTGAAAGACTCAAGGGTGCGTCAACACGACGCAACTATGCATCACGGCGACCTGCAAGGAAAACGCATAATTTTCATCGTGACGATCAATTTTATTGATGGCTGCGCCGGAGACCCTTGTCGGAGCGTGGTCATGTGTCGAAGCCTTCAATCGTCTGACGATTGATTGCGGCGCCGAAAGGGGCGTGCGGCGGCCTGCGCGCACGCGCTTTTGCATCAGAGCGGGGGAAGGGGGCGCATCACCGCACCGTCAACGCCGGCACGCGCTGAAGCTCGACCGGCAAATCGTTGTCCGCCGCGAACTGCATCGCGAATTCGAACGCATCCGCACACACGACGCGCAATTCGTCGGACACGAACAGGCATTTGACGCCGCCGTCGACGATCGGCATCGCGAGCCGCGACAGCGCGCACGGATAGCCGGGCCGCCGTTCGCCGACGAACAGCGTGATGACGCCCGCGAGGCGCTCGGGCCAGTCGCTCGGGCGAAAGGTTTTCTGCGCGCGCGTGACGCCGCGGATCAGGTGGCCGGCGATGCGGCCGTGTTCGGTGATGTCGATGCGATCCATGCTGTTGTGCGTGTCCTCGTGCGCGTCATTCGCCGCCGTCGGCCGCCGCGTCGCCGCGCGCGGGAATCCGCAGGTTGCGCAGCTTGTGATAGAGCGTTTTCTTCGGCATGCCGAGCGCCTCGCTCGCGTCCGCGACGTTGCCGTTGTGACGCCGCAGCATGTCCTCGATCAGCATTCGCTCGAAATACGCGAGCTGCTCCGCGAGCGTGCTGCCGGCCGTCGGCGTGCCGCCGGACGACAGCAGGCTGTCGCCGGTCAGCCCGAGCACGAAGCGGTCGGCCACGTTCTGCAGCTCGCGCACGTTGCCGGGCCACGCGTGCGTCATCAGTTCGGACACCTGCGCGGCGGTGACGACCGGCGCCGGCTGCCCGAAGCGCCGCGCGGCCGCGAGCACGAAATGCTCGAACAGCAGCGGCACGTCCTCGCGCCGCTCGCGCAGCGGCGGCAGCTCGATCTGCGCGACGTTGAGGCGATACAGCAAGTCCGCGCGGAAACGCCCGTCGGCCGCGAGTTCGGCGAGATCGGCCTTCGACGCGGCCACCACGCGGCAGTCGACCGGAATCAGGTCGTTCGCGCCGAGCCGCTCGACCACGCGCTCCTGCAGCACGCGCAGCATCTTGATCTGCAGCGCGATCGGCATCGTCTCGATCTCGTCGAGGAACAGCGTGCCGCCATCCGCCCATTCGATCTTGCCGATGCGCCTCTTGATCGCGCCGGTGAACGCGCCGGCCTCGTGGCCGAACAGCTCGCTCTCGAAGATCTGCTCGGGCAGGCCGCCGCAATTCAGCGCGACGAAATGCGCGTCGCGCCGGCCGCCGAAGTCGTGCAGGCTGCGCGCGATCAGCTCCTTGCCGGTGCCCGTCTCGCCGGTGATCAGCACCGACACCGACGTATCGGCGAGGCGCAGGATCTTCTTGCGCACGTCGGCCATCGCGGGCGACTTGCCGAGCACGAACGCCTCGATGCCCTGCCAGTTGTTCAGCGCCGCGCGCAGCCCCTGCACCTCGAGCGTCAGCCGGCGCTTCTCGACCGCGCGCGCGACGCGGCCGGCGATCACGTCCGACGAAAACGGCTTCTCGATGAAGTCGTACGCGCCGACCTGCATCGCGCCGACGGCCGTCGAGATGTCCGCATGGCCGCTGATCAGCACGACCGGAATCTGCGCATCGATGGCCATCACGCGGTCGAGCAGTTGCAGCCCGTCGATGCCCGGCATCCGCACGTCCGACACGATCACCACCGGCGCGCCGGGCGCGACGTGCGCGAGCGCGTCGGCAGCCGACGCGAACGCGTCGACCGGGAACCCGGCGAGCGCGACGGCCTGCTCGACGCCGATCCGGACGTTCTCGTCGTCCTCGACGACCAGCACGCGAATCTCATCTTCCATGCTCTGTCCTTTGTTGCGGCGTCGCCGCCGCGAATTCGATGGTGAACTGCGCGCCGCCTTCGTCGCGGTTCGTCGCGGCGATCTTCGCGCCGAACGCCTCGACGATGCGCGACGTGATCGCGAGGCCGAGCCCGAGGCCCTGGCCGCGCGGCTTGGTCGTGACGAACGGCTCGAACAGGTGCGGCAGCACGTCGGGCGCGATGCCGGCGCCGCTGTCGGCCACCGTGAAGCGCACGCGGCCGTCCTCGTCCGGGCCGGCCGCGTCGATGACGATGCGGCGCACCGGTGCGTCGTGGACCGCGTCGAGCGCGTTGCCGAGCAGGTTCACGATCACCTGCTGCAACTGGCTCGATTCGGCCGAGACCGTCGTGCCGGGCGCGATGTTGACGTCGAGCCGCACGCCTTCGTCGCGAATCCGCGCATCGTAGATGAGCCGCGCATGCGCGACGGCCTCGTTCAGCGACACCGCGACGCGCTCGACGTCGGGCTTGCGCGCGAAGGTCTTCAGTTCGCCCGTGAGCACGGCCATGCCGTCGACCAGCTTGCCGACTCGTTCGAGATTCGCGAGCGCCGGCGCCGGCTGGCCGCGTTCGAAGAACGTGCGCGCGTTGTCGCACAGCGTGCGGATCGCGACGAGCGGCTGGTTCAGCTCGTGCGTGAGGCCGGCGGCCATCTGCCCGAGCACCGCGAGCTTGCCCGCGTGCACCACTTCCTGCTGCGAATCGCGCAACCGCTGCTCGGTGCGTTCGCGTTCGTCGATCTCGCGCTGCATCCGCTCGTTCGCGGCCGTCAGCGCGGCCGTGCGCTGCGCGACGGTCAGTTCGAGCCGGTCGTTCGCGCGGCGCAGCGTGTCCTGCGCGCTCAGTCGCGCGAGGATCGCCCGGCGGCGCTGGATCGCATAGCCGACCAGCAGCGCGACGATCAGGAACGCGCCGGTGACGAACACGAACGCCGTCTGCTGCTGGCGCCGCGCGCCCGCGATGTCGAGCAGCACCATCAACGAATCGCCGCCCTGCGGCGCGGGGCGCGACATCACGAGATAGCGCGTGGTGCGGCCGGCGTGGCGCGGATCGGGGAAGGTGCCGAACCACGCGGCCGAGCTGCGGTCGCCGATGCGGCGATAGGGCAGCGCGTCGACGGTGCGGCCCGCGTACTGGCGCGACGCCTGGATGTCGCGCTGCTGCTGCGCGGTGATCGGGCGCAGCGCGGTGAATTTCCACGCGGGCTCGGTCGAGATCACGACCACGCCGTTGCTGTCGACGACCAGCGCGGCGACGCCCGGCGCGCGCCACGCCGATTCGAGCGGGTCGACGCTGATCTTCACGGCGGCCACGCCGATCGGCGCGCCGTCGCTGCGCACCGCGCTCGCGAAGTAGACGCCGGGCACGCCGGTGTTGGTGCCGATGCCGAAGAAGCGGCCGCTGCCGCGCGCGAGCGCGTCCTTGAAGTACGGCCGGTACGACACGTTGGTGCCGACGAAGCTGATCGTCTCGTTCCAGTTGCTTGCGGCGATCACGTCGCCTTGCAGATCGATCACGTCGACCGCGCCGCTGCCCGCGTCGCGATTCACGGCTTCGAGGTAGGTGTTCACCGCATGCACGAGCGCGGGTGCGTCGTTCGGCGCGGCTTTCAGCATCGCGCGCACGCCGTCCTGCCGCGCGACCAGGCCGGGCAGGATCTCGAAGCGGCCGAGCTCGCTTTTCAGGCTCGACGCGTACAGGTCGAGCCGGTGCGCGCCGGCTTCCTCGAGCGCGTCGATCGCGCGTTCCCATGCGAAATCGACGGCCGCGCCGGCCACGCCGACATACAGCACAGCGGCCGATGCCCAGCCCCACCACGGGATTCCCTTGAAGCTCTTCTGCACGTTCGCCCTCATCGAAGCCGCAACCGGCCGTCCGCTACCGGCCGTCCGCAATCGCCCGCCCGGAACGACGCGCGCCGCGCGCCGGCAGAGCCGGCGGCGGCGCGTGCGAGGCAGCCGGCGCGACGGTGCGCGCGGCCGCGCGTTATCCGAAGTGCGCGACCAGGATCAGCGTCACCGTGACGACGATCGCGCCGCCGATGCGGGTGGCGATCTGCGCGAACGGCATCAGCTGCATCCGGTTCGCGGCGGTCAGGATCGCGACGTCGCCGGTGCCGCCTTGCCCGCTGTGGCAGGCGTTCACGATTGCGGTGTCGATAGGGTACATCTTCAGCAGGCGGCCGACCACGAAACCGGTGCCCATCAGCGTCGCGACGGTCGACACGATCGTGACCACGTTGACGATCGTGAACGCGGCGGTCAGCTTGTCCCACGGCGTCATCGCGACGCCGATCGCGAACAGCAGCGGATACGTGACGGCGGTCGAGAAGAACTTGTAGACGACGAACGCGCCTTCCTGCAGCGGCGGCGACACCGCGCGCGCGAGCTTCACCAGCACCGCGAGGAACAGCATCGCGACCGGCGCGGGCAGGCCGAACAGCTTGTGGGCCATCAGGCCGACGAGGTACAGCGTGATCGCGGTGATGCCGGCGCCCGCGATGTGCGTGACGTCGACGTGGCCGCGGATCTCCTCGCTTTGCGGCGTCATGTCGCCGCTTTCGCCGACCTGCAGGCGGCCGTTGCCGGTCAGGTGCGGCAGGCGCTTGCCGAGCATGTCGAGCGCACCCGACAGGATGATCGCGGTCAGGCTGCCGAGCATCACCGGCGGCAGCACCATCGCGAACATCTCGCCCTGCGGCAGGTGCATCAGTTCCGAATAGCCGATCGACAGCGGAATCGCGCCTTCGCCGACGCCGCCCGCCATGATCGGCACGACGATGTACAGCAGCGTGTGGCGCGCGCCGAGGCCGAGCGCGGTGCCGACCGCCGTGCCGACGATCGCCGCGGCGACCGAACCGGCTGCGAGCGGAATGAAGATCTTCACGAAGCCCTGGATCAGCACGCGGCGATCCATGCTCAGGATGCTGCCGACGATGATCGACGCGATGAACAGGTACAGGAAGTTGGTCGACTTCGTGAATTCGACCGTGAGGTTCAGCACCGGCTTCGGCAGCACGTGGTAGTACGTGAGCGCGGACGGCACGAAGGTCGCGAAGATCGCGGCCGCGCCGATGTTGCGCAAGAGCGGCAGGCGCTTGCCGAGTTCCGCGCAGGTGAAGCCGAAGAACGCGAGCACGGCGATCGCCATCGAGATTTCGCCGGGCACCTTGCCCGTCACCGCGAAGCCGACGATCAGCCCGAACAGGATCACGTAGACCGGCAGCGGAATGATGCCGATGCGGATTTCCATCAGCTTCCACCAGCCTTCCGGCCAGAAGCGTTCGCGCGTGGCGGGACCGGCTGCCGCAATCGGCTCGGGATGGGACGGGGTATGGATAGAGGTCTGCAAGACGTGTCTCCTGATGTTTGGAATGCCTGCATTGCTTCGCGGCATCGTGTGCCGTCTATTACGCAACCCCCATGCCAGAATTCCGAAGCGCCGGAATATTTTTAATCCATTGATTCATAAGGGATTTATTTCGTCTGCGGAAACGGTTTTCCGCGCGGGCTGGCCGAGATTTCGGAATTCCCGCGGCGGCGAGGCCGAGATTTCGGCCTGACGGCGGCCCGGGCGCCCGGCCATGCCAGCCGCCCGCGGTACCGCCCGCCATATCGCCGCGCGCGATTTTCTTCGCACAATCGCTTCGTAGACCGCCTCCCCGCCGCTCTCTATCATCGGCTGATCTTTTTCCGACGTGACGACGACTGTCCGGAGAACGCCCGCGCGTTCGCCGCGGCTTCGCTCATCCGTCGATACCGTCTTTGGACAGGAGAGTGGTTCCCATGCTGCATCCCGTGTTTTCCGCCCGCTTTTCCGCCGGCCGTGTGGCCCGCCTCGCCCGCCTGCTGACGGCCGCGCTGCTCGGCGTCGTGCTGCTGAACGGCGCGCGCGCCGACACCGCGCCGCTGAAGGTCGGCATCTCGACCAGCCCGCAGATCGAGGCGCTGAAGATCGCCGCGAAGGAGGCGAAGGAGCAGGGCCTCGACGTGAAGATCGTCGAATTCACCGACTGGAATACGCCGAACGCGGCGCTCGCGAACAAGGACATCGACGTCAACTACTTCCAGCACATCCCGTTTCTCGAGAACGCGAAGAAGCAGGGCGGCTACAACTTCATCTCGATCGCGCCCGGCACGATCATGAAGATCGGTCTCTATTCGAAGAAGGTGAAAAGCTTCGCCGAGCTGAAGGACGGCGCGCGCGTCGCGATCGCGAACGATCCGGTCAACGGCGGGCGCGGGCTGTTGCTGCTGCAGCGCGCGGGGCTCATCACGCTGAAGCCGGGCGCCGACTACCGCGCGACGACGCACGACATCGTCGCCAATCCGAAGCACCTGAAGATCATCCCGCTCGAAGCGTCGCAGCTCGCGCGCTCGCTCGACGACGTCGACCTCGCGCAGGGCTACCCGAGCTTCATCAAGCTCGCCGGCACGACCGACCCGAACAGCGCGCTGCTGTTCGACGGCACCGAGAACAAGAACTTCGCGATCCAGTGGGTCGTGCGGCCCGAGAGCGCGAACGATCCGCGCATCCGCAAGTTCATCTCGATCTACCAGCACTCGCCGGCGGTGCGCAAAGCGCTCGACAACGCGTTCGGCTCGCTGTACGCGATCGCATGGTGACGGAGGCGGCATGACGACGGCGAACCGCAAGAAGATCCTGCTCAACGCGTTCAACATGAACTGCGTCGGGCACATCAACCACGGGCTGTGGACGCATCCGCGCGACCGCTCCGCGCACTACACCGATCTCGACTACTGGGCCGATCTCGCGAAGACGCTCGAACGCGGCAAGTTCGACGGGATCTTTCTCGCGGACATCGTCGGCGTGTACGACGTGTTCGGCGGCGGGCCCGACGCCGCGCTGCGCGAATCGGTGCAGGTGCCCGTCAACGATCCGCTGCTGCTCGTGCCCGCGATGGCGCAGGTCACGCGGCATCTCGGCTTCGGCGTGACCGCGAACCTGACCTACGAGCCGCCGTACCTGTTCGCGCGCCGCATGTCGACGCTCGATCATCTGACGAAAGGGCGCGTGGGCTGGAACATCGTCACCGGCTACCTCGACAGCGCCGCGCGCGGGATGGGCCTCGCACAGCAGATCGGCCACGACGACCGCTACGAGCGCGCCGACGACTACATGGACGTCGTCTACAAGCTGTGGGAACAGAGCTGGGACGACGATGCGGTGATCCGCGACGCGCAGGCACGCGTGTTCGCGCAGCCGGGCAAGGTGCGGCGCGTGAAGCACGACGGGCCGTTCTATTCGATCGATGCGATCCATCTGAGCGAACCGTCGCTGCAACGCACGCCGGTGCTGTACCAGGCCGGCTCGTCCGCGCGCGGCGTCGAGTTCGCGGGCCGTCACGCGGAATGCGTGTTCGTGAACGGGCAGAGCAAGGCCGCGGCGCGCGCGGCGGCGCTCGACATCCGCGCGGCCGCCGCGCGGCAGGGGCGCGACCCGGCTTCGATCAAGATCTTCGCCGGCGTGAGCGTCGTGACGGCCGAGACCGAATTGCTCGCCCGCGAAAAGTTCGACGAATACCGGCGCTACGCGAGCCCCGAAGCCGGCCTCGCGCATTTCGCGAGCTCGACCGGCATCGATTTCGCGAAGTACGGCCTCGACGAGCCGATCTCGTACGTGAAGACCGATTCGATCCAGTCGGCCGTCGATGCGATCTCGAAGAAGAGCACGACCGGCACGTGGACCGTGCGCCGGATGCTCGAACAGATGTCGCTCGGCGGCCGCTATGCGCCGATCGTCGGTTCGCCGTCGCAGGTCGCGGACGAACTGCAGGCGTGGATCGACGAGACCGGCATCGACGGCTTCAACCTGACGCGCACCGTGATGCCCGAGTCGTTCGAGGATTTCGTCGACTGGGTCGTGCCCGAGCTGCAGAACCGCGGCGTCTACAAGGAAGACTACGACCCCGCGTCGACGCTGCGCGAGAAGCTGTTCGGCGCCGGCCCGCGCCTGCCCGCCTGGCACACCGGCGCGCAGCACCGGCCGGCGGCCGCAGCCGAACCCGCGCATCCCGCGCATGCCTGAACGTGACGGAGCGAAGCGATGACGCAATTGTTCGATACGCTGGGTTTCATCGAGGCATCGGCCGTGCGCGCCGGCGCCGGCGTCGGTGCGGCGGCGCATGACGAAACGGCCGTGCCGGCCGACGGCGCGGCCGTGTCGCTGGAGCAGGTCGGCAAGGTGTTCGCGACGCCGCGCGGCCAGGCCGCCGCGCTGCGCGACGTGACGCTCGACGTGCGGCGCGGCGAGGTGTTCGGGATCATCGGCCGCAGCGGCGCGGGGAAGTCGACGCTGCTGCGCCTCTTGAACGGCCTCGAACGGCCCAGCTCGGGCCGCGTGCGCGTGCAGGGCGTCGACGTCGGCGCGCTCGACGAGGATGGCCTCGTCGCGTTGCGGCGCCGCACCGGCATGGTGTTCCAGCATTTCAACCTGCTGTCCGCGAAGACGGTGTTCGAGAACGTCGCGCTGCCGCTGAAGATCGCCGGCGTGCCGAAGGCCGAACGCGTGCGCAAGGTCGACGCGCTGCTCGATCTCGTCGGGCTCGCCGCGAAGCGCGATGCGTACCCGGCGAGCCTGTCGGGCGGGCAGAAGCAGCGCGTCGGCATCGCGCGGGCGCTCGTGCACGATCCCGAGGTGCTGCTGTGCGACGAAGCGACGTCGGCGCTCGATCCGGAAACCACGCAATCGATCCTCGCGCTGCTCGCGGACATCAACCGTCGTCTCGGGCTGACGATCGTGCTGATCACGCACGAGATGGAGGTGATCCGCGCGGTATGCGACACGGTCGCGGTGATCGAACAGGGCGAAGTCGTCGAAACGGGCCCGGTGTGGCGCGTGTTCGGCGATCCGCGCCATGGCGCGACGCGCGCGCTGCTGAGCACGCTGCAGCACGACCTGCCGGCCGAACTGGCCGCGCGCGTGCGGCCGCTGCCCGAGCAGGCCGCGCTGCCTGACGGCGCGCAGATCGTGCTCGACGTCCGCTATACGGGCGAGAGCGGCGGCGAACCGGACGTCGGCGCGCTCGCGGCGGCGCTCGGCGGCTCCGTGCGGTTCCTGCACGGTGGCATCGAGAGCATCCAGGGGCATGCGCAAGGGCGGCTCGTGATCGCCGCGACGCCGCGTGCCGATGACGCCGGCCCGTCGGCCACGCGCGGCGGCGCGGTCGCCGCGCTGCTCGAACGTGCGCGCCGTCATGCGAATCATGCGGAGGTGCTCGGCTATGTTTGAGCTCTGGTGGCCCGAACTGCTCGACGCGATCCGCGACACGCTGTCGATGGTCGCCGCGTCGGCCGCGATCGCCGCGCTGATCGGCATCCCGCTCGCGGTGATCCTCGTGACCACCGCGCCCGGCGGCATCTACGCGCGGCGCGGCGTGAACGCGGTGCTCGGCGCGCTCGTCAACGTGTTCCGCTCGACGCCGTTCATCATCCTGCTGGTCGCGCTGCTGCCGTTCACGCGCATCCTGATCGGCACGACGATCGGCGTATGGGCGGCCGTCGTGCCGCTGTCGATCGCCGCGATCCCGTTCTTCGCGCGGATCGCCGAAGTGAGCCTGCGCGAAGTCGATCGCGGGCTGATCGAGGCCGCGCTCGCGATGGGCGCGAAGCGCCGCCACATCGTGTGGCACGTGTTGCTGCCCGAAGCGCTGCCCGGCATGCTCGGCGGCTTCACGATCACCGTCGTCGCGCTGATCGGCTCGACCGCGATGGCGGGCGCCGTCGGCGCGGGCGGCCTTGGCGATCTCGCGATCCGCTACGGCTATCAACGTTTCGACACCACCGTCATGGCGACCGTGATCGTGATCCTGATCGCGCTCGTCTCGGCCGTGCAAATCACGGGCGACCGCCTGGTCCGACGCGTGACCCGGCGAACCTGAGCGACGCCACAAGCGTCCGCTCGCTTCATTCCTGATCCTGAGAGAAAAAACCATGACCTTGCCCATCGGCGCGCCGCGCGAATGGAACGGACAATTCGAGGAAGCGCTGTTTCTGCAGGTGGCGCGACGCCATCGCCCGGACTTCCCCGACAAGGTGGCGACGCCGCCGCGCGAGCCGCGCAACGGCGACGAGCTGGCTGCCGTCGCGGACTACTACACGAAGATGGCGTCGCACGACCTGTTCATTGTGCAGGTCGTCGCGAAGGCGATCGACACGCTGTTCCGTGACGATCCGCATTTCCAGCTGATCTTGTCGCGCCAGTTGGGCGACGACGGCGCGCACGCGGTGATTGGCCGTGAGCGCGTGACCGAACTCACGGGGCGCGATCCGCTGCCGGAAGTCGACCGCCTCGTCGCCGCGCACTGGGCGCGCATCGGCGATATCGCGGTGCGCGACGTCGCGGGCTTTCTCGCGTTCGAATGGCATTACGAGTTGCACATCCTCGCGAAGCTGTGGATTCAGCGCAAGACCGGTCGCATCGGCGACAGCGCGATGCGCGAGCACGGCGAGAACCGGATTCGCCCGGACGAGGAATGGCATCGCGTGCAGATCGTCCAGTGGTGGTTCGACACGCTACAGGCGCTGCCGGTGGCCGAGCGCGACGCGCTGATCGATCGCGTGATCGCGGCCGACGAGGAAACCCAGGCACGGCTCGACGGCTATCTGCACGACGAGTACGCGCATACCGCACTGGTGTTCGGCGCGGATATCGCCGAATATCGTGCGATCTACGACGACTGGCGGCGCGAGATCCTGTCGCGGCTGACCGGCCGCCAGCTTGGCGCGCTCGTCCCGCTGTCGGGCGAAACCGTTGAACAGGAAGCTGTCGCATGAACGATCCACGCGGCCCGGCGACGCTGGCGCCGGATACCGATACACCGGCCGTCGACCGCGCCGCGCTGGCACGCGCGATCGATGCGCTGCGCGTGAGCGCCGCCGAGCGCGACCGCGCCGGCGGTCATGCGGCGCAGGAGAAGCAGTGGCTCGCCGACGCGGGCTTGCTGACGCTCGCGGTGCCGCGTGCGTTCGGCGGGCAGGAAGCGGCGTGGCCCGCGATCTACGACGTGATCCGGCAGGTCGCGCGGGTCGACAGCGCGCTCGCGCATCTCGTCGGCTTCCAGTGTCTGCAGGTGGTGAGCGTCGACGTGTGGGGCAGCGCCGCGCAGCGCGAGCGCTATCTGCGCGGCACGGTCGACGGGCGCTGGTGGTGGGGCAACGCGGTCAATCCGCTCGACACGCGGCTCGTCGCCACGGCGACGCCCGACGGCGGCTACCGGCTCGACGGCGTGAAGGGCTTCTGTTCCGGCACGCGCGGCTCGCAGCGGATGACGGTGTCCGCGCACGACCCGGCGATCGGCCGCACCGTGTTCGGCGTGGTGCCGACAGATCGGGCCGGGATCACCGTCAACGACGACTGGGATCCGGTCGGCCAGCGTCAGACCGACAGCGGCAGCGTGCGCTTCGACGGCGTGATACTCGCGGCGGACGAGGTGCTGCACCGCTCCGAGACCGCGCCGACGCCGCGCGCGACGCTGCGCACACTCGTGTCGCAGCTCGTGCTGACGAACCTGTTCGTCGGCCTGGCGGAAGGCGCGCTGGCCGAGGCGCGCGACTACGTGCGGCAGCATGGCCGCCCGTGGATTCACTCGGGCGTCGAGCGGGCCGAAGACGATCCGTACACGCTGCAGCGCTTCGGCGACATGCGCGTGCGCGCGGTTGCGGCGGCGGCGCTGGCCGATCGCGCGGCCGGCGCGTTGCAGCACGCGTGGGTGCGGCAGGATGCGCTGACGGCCGACGAACGCGCTGAAGTCGCGCTCGCGGTATCGGAAGCGAAGATCGTCGCGCAGCGCGCGGCGCTCGACAACGGCGAGGCGCTGTTCGATGCGTGCGGCGCGCGCGCGACGGCCGCGTCCCTGGGCCTCGACCGCTTCTGGCGGAATGCGCGCACGCATACGCTGCACGATCCGCTCGACTATCGGTTGCGCGATGTCGGCCGGTTCGCGCTGACCGCGGAACTGCCGCCGGCGTCGCTCTATACCTAATTGGCGGCGGGGCAGTACCGGCACGGCGCCGCGTACTGCCTTCGCTGTCGCCACATCGATGAACGGCCTGCTGGACGTTCGAAATGATATGTTATATCGTATCGATACAATATATCATTTCATCCTCAACGTCCTGTTCCGGAATCGCCCGATGAGCCCCGCCTTTCATCCGTCCACGCGCCTTCCCGTGACCGTCCTGTCCGGCTTTCTCGGCGCCGGCAAGACGGCGCTGCTCAACCACATCCTCAATAATCGCGAGGGCCGGCGCGTCGCGGTCATCGTCAACGACATGTCGGAGGTCAACATCGACGCGGCGCTCGTGCGCGACGGCGGCGCGGGGCTGTCGCGCACCGACGAGAAGCTGGTCGAGATGAGCAACGGCTGCATCTGCTGCACGCTACGCGAGGATCTGCTGATCGAGGTCGACCGGCTCGCGCGCGAAGGGCGCTTCGATCAGCTCGTGATCGAATCGACCGGCATCTCGGAGCCGCTGCCGGTGGCCGAGACGTTCACGTTCGAAGGCGAGGACGGCCGTAGCCTTGGCGAAGTCGCGCGGCTCGACACGATGGTGACGGTGGTCGACGCGTTCAATTTCCTGCGCGACTACGCGTCGCGCGACAGCCTGCAAGCACGCGGCGAATCGATGGGCGACGAGGACGCGCGCACGGTCGTCGATCTGCTGATCGACCAGATCGAATTCTGCGACGTGCTCGTGATCAACAAGATCGACCTGATCGACGTCAGCGCGCGCGAGCGGCTGATCGCGCTGCTGCGCGGGCTGAACCCGCGTGCGCGGATCGAGATCGCCGAGTTCGGCAAGGTGCCGCTCGAGCGCGTGCTCGACACCGGGCTGTTCGATTTCGACGCGGCGTCGCGCGCGCCGGGCTGGCTGCAGGAGATGCGCGGCACGCATACGCCGGAGACCGACGAATACGGGATCCGCAGCTTCGTCTATCGCGCGCGGCGGCCGTTTCATCCGCAGCGCTTTTTCGATCTCGTCGAAAGCGAATGGCCGGGCGTCGTCCGCTCGAAGGGATTCTTCTGGCTGGCCACGCATCCGACCGTCGCCGGTTCGTGGTCGCAGGCTGGCGCGGTCGCGCGGCACGGGCCGGCCGGCCACTGGTGGGCGGCCGTGCCGCCCGAGCGCTGGCCGCGGGACGCGGAAGCCGTCGCGCAAATCCGTGCGCGCTGGGACGAGCACGTCGGCGATGCACGGCAGGAACTCGTGCTGATCGGCATGGACATGGACGAGCCGGCGTTGCGCGCGCGCTTCGACGCGTGTCTGCTGACCGACGCCGAGATGGCCGCCGGCCCGGAACACTGGACCGCATGGGACAACCCGTTTCGCGACTGGACCTGACCTGGACGCGCTGCCCGCATCGATCCGGATGGCGTTTCCCGACACCTAGATCGGTAGCCGCATCGTCTGCTTGATGCGCTTCAGCGGGATCTCGGTTTCGACGTTGCGTACGCCTTCGATCTGCGTGAGCGTCTCCATCTGGAAGCGCTGATAGTCGTCGAGATCCTTCGCGATCACGCGCAGCAGATAGTCGTAGCTGCCGGCCATCAGGTGGCATTCGAGTACTTCGGGCGCCTGCTCCATCTCGCGCGCGAAGCGTTCGACCGTCGTCTTGTCCTGGCGCTCCAGCGTGACGCGGACGAATGCCGTGAAGCGCAGCTCGACGGCTGCGGGGTTCAGCAGCGCGACGTACGCATCGATCACGCCCTGTTCCTCGAGCAGGTGAACCCGACGCAGGCACGGTGTGGGCGAGAGCCCGGCCTGTTGCGCGATGTCGGCGTTCGTCTGGTTCGAATTCTGCTGCAACGCACGCAGGATGCGTCGATCGATCGCGTCCAGTTTGATTGGCATTTTTGGCTATCAATGAAGTTGATATTGGAGAATAACGCCAAATGTGACTCCAAAAATAGCCGGGTTTGCATCCAATCTCCACGGAAAATTCCCGATAATCTGACGACTGCCCCGGCCCGGAAGCGCGCGATTCCCGCCCGCCGCGGCGCCGCTCTCAGGAGATTCCCGATGCCGCACGTCGCCTGGTTGCCGTTCATGGCCACCTCCCTTCTGATCATCCTGACGCCCGGCCAGGACATGGTGCTCGTGATGTCGTGCACGCTGTCCGGCGGCACGCGCGCAGGCCTCGTGACCGCCGCGGGCGTCAGCGTCGGGCTGCTCGTCCACACGATGCTCGCGACGCTCGGGCTGGGCGCGCTTCTTCAGGCATCCGAATGGCTGTTCACCGCACTGAAGGTGATCGGCGCGCTGTACCTGCTGTATCTCGGCATCACGCTGTTGCGTTCGTCGGGCGAATTGACGCTCGCGGGCAGCGGCGCCGCGCCGGAATCGCGGCTCCGGACGTTCGCGCAAGGCGCGCTGTCCAACGTGTCGAATCCGAAGGTCGCGCTTTTCTACCTGGCGTTTCTGCCGCAATTCGTTCCGGCGGGCGCCGCGCACCCGATGTTGTCGCTGTTCGTGCTGGGCGCGACGTTTGCCGGCCTGACGTTTCTCGTCAAGGGGCCGGTCGCGCTGTTCGCCGGCCTGCTGTCGGCGTCGATTCGCCGCAACCCGCGCATCCTGACGCGCATGCATCGCGTCAGCGGCATGGTCCTGCTGGCGCTGGGCGTGAAGCTCGCGCTCGAACGCCGCTGATCGCGGCCACCGTGCCGGCACGCCTGCAGGCTCTACTCCGCCGGCAACGCCTCCGCCAGCGCCCGCATCGCCTCCACCGTTTCCGGGTTCGCCGGAAAGAACGCCTCGATCGCGAGTTCCGACAGCGTCACGTCGACCGGCGTGCCGAACACCGTCGTCGTACTGAAGAACGTCAGCTCGCCGTGCGTCGTGCGTAGCCGCAGCGGCACGGCGATATCCGCGAAATCGGTGCGCGCGTGCGAATCGTCGGGCTGCCCGGCCGGCGCCGGATACGCGGCGAACTCGTCGCGCAGCGCATGCAGCGTGCGGTCGCCGCTCGCATCGATTTGCCGCTGCAGCCGATGCAGGATATGCGCGCGCCATTCGTGCCAGTTGACGATCTGCGACGCGAGACCGTCCGGATGCAGACTCAGCCGCAGCACGTTGACGGGCGGCTGCAGCAGCGCCGGATCGGCCTGCGCGACCAGCGCGCCGAGCATCCGGTTCGCCGCAAGCAGCGTCCAGTGGCGGTCCACCGCGAGCGCCGGATAAGGCTCGTGCCCGCGCAGCACGGCTTCGACCGCGTGACGCGCGGCATCCAGCTGCGGGTCCGAAAACGGCCGTTCGCGAAACAGCGGCGCGAAGCCGGCCGCGACGAGCAGCGCATTGCGTTCGCGCAGCGGCACGTCGAGGCGTTCGGCGAGATGCAGCACCATCTCGCGGCTCGGCTGCGCGCGACCCGATTCGACGAAGCTCAGGTGCCGCGCGGACACTTCCGCGTCGAGCGCGAGCGCCATCTGGCTCAGGCGTCGGCGTTGCCGCCACGTGCGCAGCAGCGGGCCGATGCCGGACGCACGGCCGGCGGACGGAGGGGGCGATGGGAGGGCAGCGGTCGAGTTCATGGGGAAGATGATAGGCAATCCCGCGCGTCTTCGGCATTACCTGCGAGGTAAGCATCGCGCCGCGCCCGGTCGCGTGCAGCCGCTGCGTTACCATAGCGCCCGTGCCACCTGAGAGGCGGCGCCGGACCCGCGACGACAACGCATCGGCCGGCCGCCGCGCACATCGACAACAAGGCATTCCAGGGGAATCCAACAATGAAAAAACTTGCCGTCCGGCTCGCCTGCGTGGCGACGCTCGCACTCGCCGCGACCAGCGGCCACGCGCAGACCGAAGCTGCGCAGGTCGAAATGAGGGCCGCCGCCGCGGCCGCCAACGAAGCGGTCGTCAAGGGGCCGACCGACATCGACATCAAACACGAAGCCGTGCTGAAGCTGAAGGCCGGCGAATCGTTCGTGCCGGCCGCCGAAGCCGGCCGCTACCTGCGCTCGATGGGCAACGCGATCGACGAGGCGAAGCTGGTCGGCCTCGTGCTGCCCGACGATCCGGACGCCGACTGGATCTCGGTCGTGTCGTTCGAGCCGAGCGGCTACATCCGCGACGACGACGCGAAGGACTGGAAGCCCGACGAGCTGCTGAAAAGCCTGCAGGCCGGCACCGAGGAAAACAACCCGGCGCGCAAGGAGCGCGGCCTGCCCGAAACCGAGGTGGTCGGCTGGGCGAAGGCGCCCGCCTACGACGCGGCCACGCACCGGCTCGTGTGGTCGGCGATCATTCGCGACAAGGGCGCGGCGCCGAATGCCGCGAACGACGGCGTGAACTACCGGACGCTCGTGCTCGGCCGCGACGGCTACCTGTCGCTGACGATGGCGTCGACGCTCGCCGACCTGCCGAAGTACAAGGCGTCGGCCGACGAGTTGCTGTCGAACATTCGTTTCAACGATGGCAAGCGCTATGCCGACTTCAACCAATCGACCGACCACGTCGCCGAGTACGGGCTCGCGGCGCTGATCGTCGGCGTCGGCGCGAAAAAGCTCGGCCTGCTCGCGCTGATCGGCGCGTTCGCGGTGAAGTTCTTCAAGATCGGCGCGGTTGCGCTGCTGGCCGGCGGCGCGGCGCTCAAGCGCTTCTTCGGGCGCAAGCCGAAGGCGGCCGCGGTGCCGGCCGTCGCCGACGCATCCGATACGGCTGATGCAGCCGCCACGGAGCGCAAGGAATGACGAAGCTGCTGCTGCTGATCTTCGGCGGCCTGAAGCTCGGCAAGGTGCTCATATCGGCGGGCACGATGCTCGCGTCGATCGCGGTCTATGCGCTGTTCTACGGCTGGCGTTTCGCGGCCGGCTTCGTCGCGTTGCTGCTGGTGCACGAAGCCGGCCACTACGTCGCCGCGCAGCGGCGCGGGCTCGACGTCGGGCTGCCGACCTTCATCCCGTTCGTCGGCGCATGGATTCAGTTGAAGGAAATGCCGCACGACGCGGAAACGGAAGCGTACGTCGGGCTCGCCGGGCCGTTCGTCGGCACGCTCGGCGCGCTGGCCTGCTACGCGGCCGCGCGGCACACCGACAGCAACCTGCTGCTTGCGCTGTCGTACACGGGGTTCTTTCTCAACCTGTTCAACATGATTCCGCTGTCGCCGTTCGACGGCGGGCGGATCACCGCGGTGCTGTCGCCGCGCATCTGGTTCGCGGGCGTGCCGGTGCTGATCGCGCTGTTCGCGTATCGGCCGAGCCCGCTGCTGATCGTGATGGCGATCCTCGCGCTGCCGCAGTTGAAGCGCGCGTGGCGCTACGATCCCGACGCGCCGGAGAACCGCATGTATTACGCGACGTCGATCGAGACGAAAACGACCTACGCGCTCTGCTACGTCGGCCTGCTCGCGTTCCTCGCGCTGATGACGTCCGGCGTGCACGACATGCTGAGCGTCGTGCATGGGTCGACATGACGCCGATCCGATGCAAAAAAACGGCGGCCGCGTAAAAGGCGGCCGCCGTTTTTCAATGGTCGAACGTCACGCGTCGCGATGACGCAGTTCGACGCGCTTGATGTCCTTCACGATCACGAGATAGCTGAACACGGTGACGAGCGCGTTCAGCCCGACGAACACCAGTGCGCCGTTGAACGAGCCGCTCGCGCCGACGAGATAGCCGATCGCGATCGGCGCGACGATGCCCGCCGTGTTGCCGAACATGTTGAACAGGCTGCCCGACAGGCCGATCGCTTCCTTCGGTGCGGTATCCGCGACGACGGCCCAGCCGAGCGAGCCGATCCCCTTGCCGAAGAACGACACGGCCATCAGCATGATGACCAGCGCTTCGCTGTCGACGTAGTTGCAGCCGATGATCGTCATCGACAGCAGCATCCCGCCGACGATCGGAATCTTGCGCGCGAGCGTCAGCGATACGCCGCGGCGGATCAGCGCGTCCGACAGCATCCCGCCGAGCACGCCGCCGAGGAACCCGCAGATCGCCGGCAGCGACGTCATGAAGCCGGCCTTCAGCAGCGACATCCCGCGCGCCTGCACGAGGTAGATCGGGAACCACGTGAGGAAGAAGTACGTGAGCACGTTCACGCAGTACTGGCCGAGGTACACGCCAATCAGCATCCGGTTCGACAGCAACTGGCGCACGTAGTACCAGCCGGCCACGCGGCTGCCCTCGGAAGCGCCGCCGCCGCTGCCGCGCGCGCCGCCCGTCGACCGCACGAGACCGCCACCCTGCTCGATATGATCGAGTTCCGCGCGGTTCACGGCCGGATGGTCGGCCGGGTCCTTCACGACGCGCAGCCACAGGAACGCGAGCGCGATGCCGGCCAGACCCAGCCACAGGTACACATGGTGCCAGCCGTACGCATGCGTGAGCCAGGCCATCAGCGGCGAGAACACCACGGCCGCGAAGTACTGCGCGGCGTTGAAGATCGCCGACGCGGTGCCGCGCTCGGCGGTCGGAAACCAGCTCGCGACGACCTTCGCGTTCGCCGGGAACGCGGGCGCCTCCGCGATGCCGACCGCGAAGCGCATCGCGAACAGCGCGGCGACCGCGAACGCGGCGCTGCCGCCGAGGCCGATCGTGCTCTGCAACAGCGTGAACGCCGACCACAGGAAGATGCTCGCCGCATACACGCGCCGCGCGCCGAAGCGGTCGAGCAGCCAGCCGCTTGGCAGTTGCGCGAGCACGTACGCCCAGCTGAACGCCGAGAAGATGTAGCCCATCGTCACCGGATCGATACCAAACGCCTTGCGGATCGGCGTGCCGGTGATCGACAGCGTCGCGCGGTCCGCATAGTTGAGCGTCGTGACGACGAACAGCATCGCCAGGATCCAGTAACGCACCGCGGTTCGACGCGCGGTGCGCGCGAGGTCGAGTGGAAGATCGCGAGGGGAGGACGGATTGCGCATTTTAAACGTACGTCGTCGTATAACATGGCCGAAAGTGTATTGACAATGCACGCATTCAGAAACCTCGGGTTTTCCCTTTAAAGTACGCGTCACAATATGGGAATGTCGCGATTTACTGGCCGGACAACGCGCACCGGTGTATCGTCCGCGCCCTCGCAGGCGGCGAGAATGATGCAATGCCGTCGGCAGACATCGTATCTGTTGCGTTACAATGAGCCATCCATTCCCGAACCACGGAGCACACCCATGCAACTGACAGGAGAGATGCTGATCGGCGCCGAAGCGGTGGCCGGCTCGGCAGGCACCTTGCACGCGTTCGACCCGACGAAGGGCGCGCCGATCGAGGCCCCGGCGTTCGGCGTCGCGACGCAGGCCGACGTCGACCGCGCGTGCGAACTCGCACGCGACGCGTTCGATGCGTACCGTACGCAGCCGCTCGCGGCCCGCGCGGCGTTTCTCGAAGCGATCGCCGATGAGATCGTCGCGCTCGGCGATGCGCTGATCGAGCGCGCGCACGCCGAAACGGGCCTGCCCGTCGCGCGGCTGCAGGGCGAGCGCGGCCGCACCGTCGGCCAGCTCCGGTTGTTCGCGCGCGTCGTGCGCGACGGGCGCTTCCTCGCCGCGTCGATCGATCCCGCGCAGCCGGCACGCACGCCGCTGCCGCGCTCGGACCTGCGGCTGCAGAAAGTCGCGCTCGGGCCCGTCGTCGTATTTGGCGCGAGCAATTTCCCGCTCGCGTTCTCGGTGGCCGGCGGCGATACCGCGTCGGCGCTCGCGGCCGGCTGCCCGGTGATCGTGAAGGCGCACGAAGCGCACCTCGGCACGTCCGAGCTGGTCGGCCGCGCGATCCGCGCCGCGGTCGAGAAAACCGGCATGCCGGCCGGCGTGTTCTCGCTGCTGGTCGGCCCCGGCCGCGTGATCGGCGCGGCGCTGGTCAGCCATCCGGCGGTCCAGGCGGTCGGTTTCACCGGGTCGCGGCAGGGCGGGATGGCGCTCGTGCAGCACGCGAACGCGCGCCCGCAGCCGATTCCCGTCTATGCGGAAATGAGCAGCATCAACCCGGTCGTGCTGTTCCCGGCCGCGCTGGCCGCGCGCGGCGACGCGATCGCGACGGGCTTCGTCGATTCGCTGACGCTCGGCGTCGGTCAGTTCTGTACGAATCCGGGCCTCGTGCTCGCGATCGACGGCCCCGATCTCGACCGTTTCGAATCCGTCGCCGCGCAGGCGCTCGCGAAGAAGCCGGCCGGCGTGATGCTGACGCACGGCATCGCCGACGCGTATCGCAATGGCCGCGGCAAGCTGGCCGAATTGCCGGGCGTGCGCGAAATCGGCGCGGGCGAGGCCGCGCAGACCGACTGCCAGGCGGGCGGCGCGCTGTATGAAGTGGGCGCGCAGGCGTTCCTGGCCGAGCCGGCGTTCAGCCACGAGGTGTTCGGGCCGGCGTCGCTGATCGTGCGCTGCCGCGATCTCGACGAAGTCGCGCGCGTGCTCGACGCGCTCGAAGGCCAGTTGACGGCCACGCTGCAAATCGACGCCGACGACAAGCCGCTCGCGCGCCGGCTGCTGCCGATCCTCGAGCGCAAGGCCGGCCGCCTGCTGGTCAACGGTTACCCGACCGGCGTCGAAGTGTGCGATGCGATGGTGCACGGCGGGCCGTTCCCCGCGACGTCGAACCCGGCCGTCACGTCGGTCGGCGCGACCGCGATCGAGCGCTTCCTGCGGCCGGTGTGCTATCAGGACTTCCCGGACGACCTGCTGCCCGAAGGGCTGCGGGAAGGCAATCCGCTCGCGATTCCGCGGCTGCGGGACGGCAAGGCGGAGTGATGGGGCGGGACGGCTGAACGGATCGTTTTCGTTTCGGCGGCTGCAGGTGCCGCCGCCACGCCGTCCCTGCTACGCCTTTTTCGCGTAGGCGCTGCACCAGCCTTTTGCATTGACCTGCTTGCCGCTGAAAATGCTGCACGGCGCCATCGCGACGCCGGGCTTACCCTGGAAGAACTGGCAGCTCGCACAGGCCTGGCCCGCCTGAAATTGCGGGAACTTCGCATGGTCGACCCGGCTCGCATCCGTCTTGTAACCGAGGGCTTGGGCATTTGCATCGGACTCCTGCACGGCCGCGGCCTCTGCCGACGCCGCGCGGCGTCCCAGCGATAGCGCGGATACCAGAGCGGTGGTGGTCGCAATAAAACGTCGGCGTGAAAATTTCATGGCGTTCTCCTTCATGTTGGCGTGAACGGATTGCCCGACGTCGTCCGGCCCATCGTGATGCGACGCATGCGTCGCCGGACGAAGCGGGCAGCGAATGAATCAGTGGAAGAAGAGCGTCCGCATGCCGAAGGTGTGATGCGCTTCGGCGGCCATCAGCACCATGAGCACCAGCAGGCACAGAGGCGGTATCAGGATCGCGTACACCAGCGCCAGCCGCTCCCACATCATGTGCATGAAAATCGACACGATCAGCCCGGCCTTCGCGATCATGAACACGACGATCAGCGTCCAGCGCAGCAGGCCGTGCACATGGAAGTAATCCACCAGGTACGACATCGTGCTCAGCACGAACAGCAGGCCCCAGATCTTCAGGTAGAGACCGATCGGATGCTGCTGGCCGTGCGCGGCGTCGGGTCGACGGCCGGAATCGGTGTGGTCCATGATCTGCCTCACCACAAATAGAACAGCGCAAAGATGAACACCCACACCAGGTCGACGAAGTGCCAGTACAAGCCGGCAATCTCGACGATCTGGAAGTTGCCGTGCTCGATGAACCCCGGCCGAAGGATCTTGCGCGCGATCAGCAGCAGGTAGATCACGCCGCAGGTCACATGAAAGCCGTGGAACCCGGTGATCATGAAGAAGCACGCGCCGAACTGCGCGGCGCCGAGCGGGTTGCCCCACGGGCGGATGCCTTCATGGGTGATCAGCTTGGTCCATTCGAAGGCCTGCATCGACACGAAGGTCGCGCCCAGCAGCGCGGTCGCCAGCAACAGGGCGGCGGCGCGCGTTGCGTCGCGCCGGTAGCCGAAATTGACGGCCATCGCCATGGTGCCGCTGCTCGTGATCAGCGTGAACGTCATGATCGCGATCAGCAGCAGCGGCACTTCCACTCCGCCCACGGTGAGCCCGAACACCCTGGAAGGGTCGGGCCACGGCACGGTGGTCGACATGCGCACCGTCATGTAGCCGATCAGGAAGCTGCTGAAGACGAAGGTGTCCGACAGCAGGAAGATCCACATCATCGCCTTGCCCCACGGCACCTTGAAGGCGGCGCGGTCGGCCGACCAGTCGGTGACGATGCCGCGCCAGCCGTCGGGCCCGGCATCGGTGGCCGCGGACGCGGCGGACTCGGGGGGCAGCGTGGGCGAGGTCATGGCGCGACTCCATACGACGGCCCGCAGATGGCCGCGATGATCGCGGGGGTGAGCCACGACATCGCCGCCAGCAGCACGAGCCAGACAGCCAGCAGGAAATGCCAGTACATCGCGCACAGCGTGATGGCCCGCTGGGCCCGGAACGGGTCCGCGCGCCGCAGATGCGCGATCGTCACCGCCCAGGCCGCGAGCCCGCCCAGCACGTGCACGCCGTGCAGGCCGGTGAGCAGGTAGAGAAAGCTGTTGGAAGGATTGACGGCGACGGTCTGCCCGGCCGCCGCCAGCATGCGCCATGCGATCAGTTGCCCGATCACGAACACGGCCGCCAGCACGCCGCCGGCCGCCAGCCACGCCGCGCGGTGCAAGGTCATCTGCCGCGCACGCTGCATGGCGATGCTTGCCAGCACCAGCGCGCCGGTGTTCCACCACAGCAGCGCCGGGTGCGGAATCGGCTGCCAGTCGGGCTCGCGCATGCGCATGCCATAGGCGAGCAGCAACAATGAAAACAACGCCGTCGCCACCGCCATGAAGACGAACAGGCCGATGCGGCTCGCATTCGGCAAGACCGGGCGCGAGTCGGGAACGAAGGGGCGTGGCAGCGTGGTCATTCGCGCACCTCGCCGGGTTGCAGCGTCGGGCGGGCCGGTTCAGGCGCCGTCTCGGGCGGCTGGTTTTGCGGGACGAAGTCTTCCTCGCGCCCCGGCGGGCTGTATTCGTACGCCCAGCGATAGACGACCGGCAGCTCGGCGCCCCAGTTGCCGTGCGCGGGCGGCGTTTGCGGCGTCTGCCATTCCAGCGTGGTGGCCCGCCACGGGTTGCCGTCGGCGCGCTTGCCGCGCACGAGGCTCCACGCCAGGTTGTAGAGGAACAGCAACTGCGCGACCGCGACGATCAGCGCAACGATCGTGATGAACGCGTTGAGAGTTTGCGCCGAATGGGGAATGAAGCTGTAGCCCTCATACGCGTAATACCGCCGCGGCATGCCCATGAGGCCGAGATAGTGCATCGGGAAGTAGATCGCATAGGTGCCGACGAAGGTGATCCAGAAGTGCGCGCGCCCGAGCCGGTCGTCGAGCATGCGGCCCGTTACCTTCGGATACCAGTGGTAGATGCCGCCGAATACCACGAGGATCGGCGATACGGCCATTACCATGTGGAAGTGCGCGACCACGAAGTACGTATTCGACAGCGGAATGTCCACGCTGACGTTGCCGAGGTAGAGTCCGGTCAGTCCGCCCAGCACGAAGGTGCTGATGAAGCCGATCGCGAACAGCATCGGCACGGTCAGATGGATATCGCCGCGCCACAGCGTCAGCACCCAGTTGTAGACCTTGAGGGCGGTCGGGACGGCGATGATGAGCGTGGTGGTGGCGAAGAAGAAGCCGAAGTACGGATTCATGCCGGAGATGAACATGTGGTGCGCCCAGACCACGAAGCTCAGTACGCCGATGATGACGATGGCCCACACCATCATCCTGTAGCCGAAGATGTTCTTGCGCGCGTGCGTGCTGATCAGATCCGACACGATGCCGAAGGCCGGCAGCGCGACGATGTAGACCTCCGGATGCCCGAAGAACCAGAACAGGTGCTGGAACAGCAGCGGGCTACCGCCGGCATGCTTGAGCGTCTGCCCCATCGACACCACGGCCGGCATGAAGAAGCTGGTGCCGAGCGTCCTGTCGAGCAGCATCATCACCGCCGACACGAACAGCGCCGGAAACGCCAGCAGCGCCAGGATGGTCGCGACGAAGATGCCCCACACCGTGAGCGGCATGCGCATGAGCGTCATGCCGCGCGTGCGCGCCTGCAGCGTGGTGGTGACGTAATTCAGGCCGCCCATCGTGGCCGCGACGATGAAGATCGCCAGCGACACCAGCATCAGCACGATGCCCCATTCCACGCCCGGCGTGCCCGGCAGGATGGCCTGCGGCGGATACAGCGTCCACCCCGCGCCGGTCGGCCCGCCCGGCACGAAGAAGCTCGCCACCAGCACCAGCACGGCCAGCAGGTAGACCCAGAAGCTCAGCATGTTGAGAAACGGGAACACCATGTCGCGCGCGCCCAGCATCAGCGGGATCAGGTAGTTGCCGAAGCCGCCCAGGAACAGCGCGGTCAGCAGGTAGATCACCATGATCATCCCGTGCATGGTGACGAACTGGTAGTAATGGTTGGCGTCGATGAAACTGAACTTGCCGGGAAAGCCGAGCTGCAACCGCATCAGGTCCGACAAGACGAGGCCGACCAGGCCGATGGCGATGGCCGTCAGCGCATACTGCACGGCGATGACCTTATGGTCCTGGCTCCAGACATAGCGGGTCCAGAAGCCGTGCGGGACGTGATCGGTGTGCGCGTAGGTCATGGCGTCTGCTCCGCTAGGGCTGGGGATTGGCCGCGCTGCTGGCGGCCGGGCCGCCTTGCGATTCGATGTAGGTCACCAGCGCGGTCAGCTCCGGCTCGCTCAGGTCGAAATGCGGCATGATCGGCGCGTAGCCCTTCACGACGCGGGCCGTCGGGTTGCGGATGAAGGCGCGCAGATAGGCTTCGTCCACCTTCGCGGTGCTGCCGTCGGCCATCGTTTCGGTCTTGCCGTACAGGCCCTTCCAGGTCGGGCCGACGCGCGGGCTGCCGTCCACGGTATGGCAGGCGAAACAGCCCTTGGCCGCCGCGAGCGCCTTGCCCTGGTCAGCCAGCGCCTGCGCGCTGCCGCTTGCCGTGGCCGCCGCGGCCTGCACCCTGGCCTGCTGCCGCTGCGCGAACGTGCTCTGCTGCGCCAGCCAGCGCGAGAACGCTGCTTCGTCTTCCACCACCACCACGCCGCGCATGTTGGAATGCCCGATCCCGCAAAGCTGCGCGCACAGGATGTCGTAACGCCCGGCCTTGGTCGGCGTGAACCAGAAGGTGGTCACCATGCCGGGCACCATGTTCATGCGCGCACGGAACGGCGGTACGTAGAAGTCGTGCAGCACGTCGCGCGAGCGTGCGAGGACCTGGATCGGCCGGTTCAGCGGCAGGTGTACCTCGGGCGTCTCGATCAGGTAATTGTCACGGCCGTCGGGGTCGGCGGGGTTCAGGCCGAACGGGTTGTCGTTGCTGATGTAGCGCACGTCCGTCGTGCCCAGCTTGCCGCCGGCGCCGGCGAAGCGGAAGCGCCATTGCCATTGCTGGCCGACCACCTCCATCCGCAGCACGTCGCGCGGCGGCTGGATGTAGTCCGCATAGACGAAGAGGCCCGGCGCCAGCAACGCCGCCACGCCGGCGGTGGTGAGGCCGATCAGCCACCATTCCAGCCGTCTGTTGTGGGGCTCGTAGGCCGCGCGATGCCCGCCGCGGTGGCGGTAGCGCACCAGTGCGATCACGACGAACAGGTTGATCGCGATGAAGAACGCGCCGGTGATGACGATCGTGATCGTCAGCATGTCGTCCATGCGCACCCAGTTCGACGCGATCGGCGTGATCCACCAGGGACTGGCAAAGTGGAACCCCACCGCCACCAGGACGATCAGGACCAGGGCAATCGCAAGCGCCATAAGCCGCCTCGCCGCATGTCACTCGCCGGGGCCGCCGACACGAGACGGCCGTCTCGCGCGGCGGGAAGAAGCGGCGTGTCAGTGCATCTCGCTCTGCTTGCGTCGTTCGAGGATGCCGTAGACGACGGCGGTGACCACACCGAACAGCAGGTTGGCCAGCAACGGTCCGGAACCGCGCTCCGAGACGAACCACGGGAACACGGCGGTCATCACATGGAAGTTCCACGCATACGCGACGATCCCGAAGGCCAGCCCGATGACGGCCTCCATGCCCACACTCGAATCGAAGCGGAACGGAGCCATGATCGCAGCGAGAATCATCCCCATGATGGAGCCGAACACGTAGTGCAATACCAGCGCCGTTCCGACGATGCCATAGCTGAAAACCGACATGTTTTCGAGTGCGCTGCGGCCCATCACCATGGCCGCGATCTTGTGGGTCGGTTGCCACGGACTTTCGTCTAGCACCATGGTCGACCAGAAGAACTCGAGCACGATGACCAGCGCGCCACCCGCGAGACCGGCCACGGCAGCCGCGAGCCAGTCAGGTGTGCGCCGCTCCCAATGGTGTGATTGAATGTGCAGTTCCATACGACCTCCTCTCCCGCGTGGACGGGGGCCAATTTCAGTGGCCCGACGCAGCACGCTCGATGTCGAGACAGCCTCAGGGGCAGTGCATGCCGGTTTCAGGTATCAGGGGAAGGCCGGTGTCGTCGGATCGGCGCCTTCCAGATCCGCCTTCGGAAAATGCTCGGCGATCATCTGCTCGATTTCCTGCTCTCGTAATGCCGGCACATCGGCCATGATCAGAATCTGGCCTTCCTTTATCGCTTCTCGAAATCGCTGGAGTCGCGCGTTCGGCTCGGCGATGCCGATCATCCCGGCCGTCCACGCGCCGAAGCCCGCTCCCGCCACCGTCAATGCGACGACGGCGCCGCCCGCAATCACGAGCTCCGCCGGGGGGAACACAAGCGCGATGAGGCCGATGAGCGCGCCCGTCGCTCCGCCGAGCGCGACGCCGCGCTCGAGCGCGTGCACGACATCGCTGCTTTGCAGCAGTGACGCTTCGGGTAACTGATCAAGTGTGACGCTGTGATCGGCGAGGACGTGGATATGGCGCCAGACGATGCGTGCGCGCAGCAAGTCATCGACGATCGCCTTCGCCATCACGGTATCGGGTACGAGGAAATAAAGGCGTCTCATGCCAGCCTCCTTTCTGCCGTCAACGCATTCCGACGGAAGTATTTTTTTATTCTATGTCAGCATCGGCGCGCGGTACGTGCAGGCACGCGTAGGTGCTTTTACCGTCCCGGTGCAGTCGTTCGACACGCGTGGCATGCGCGGTTGAAGCGCGGCGGTAAGCGACGTGCACGGAATCGTGTGACGAATTTTTGAGCCGGCGAGTCGCCGCGCACTTTCGCGCGCAACCGTCGCACGCAGCGCCTCTCCGACCCGTGCCGATGTTGGCGACGCGCATCGTCGCCGCTACCTTCCCCGCGACCCGATTTTCTCCTACAGTAGCGAAGCCTCGGGCCGTCCGGCCCGCAGGCGAGCCTGAGAGATCACAAGACCAACAAGGAACCATCCGATGACTATCAGCAAGCGTGGCGACCACCTGTTCGCGGCCGGGTTGTGGAAAACGATCGGCGACGTCGCGAAATCGGTCCGTACCCAGATCGGCGAAACCAGCGAAGGGCGCGTGCTGGCCGACGCGCTGTTCGCGCTGCAGCGCGAACTGGGCGGCAGCGAATTCGACGTGACGATCAACCAGGGGCGGCCCGTCGCGGGCTCCGATCCGCATTCGTTGATCTTCGGCAGGGCCGTCGAGCGCTTCAAGTACGACATGGAGGCCGTGGTGTTCGCGCTGAAGCATCGCCGCAGCATCGACGGGCCGAACGGCGCGGAGCGCGCCGACGCGCTCACGCAGGCCAACACGCATCTCGCGACCGCGAAGCAGTACGCGATGTTCACGGTCGGGCGCTTCTTCGATGCGGTCGTCGACCGCGACGTGCTGGAACAGATCGTCGGCGCCGAGTCGCCGGCGCGCGGCCGACCGCTTGCGGCCCGCAAGGGGATCGACGAGACGCAGCGTACGCTCGCGAGCGTGCGGCAGCGGATCATCGGCGCGATCGCGCAGATGTAATGCAATGGCCGCGCCGGCTCGTCGAGCCGCGCGGCCATCGCACGATACGGATACGGAGGACTGCGGGAGCCGGCGCGCCGTGCCGATGAAGGCCCCGCGCCGCCGGCGAACCCGGCTTACTGCGGGCCCATCTTCTTGATCAGCACGTCGAGCTCGGCTGCTTCTTCGTCGGTCAGGTCGACGAGCGGTGCGCGGACCGGGCCCGCGTCGTGGCCGACGAGCTTCGCGCCCGCCTTCACGATGCTGACCGCGTAGCCGGCGCGGCGATTGCGGATCTTCAGGTACGGCAGGAAGAACTCGTCGATCAGGCGGCCGACCGTCGCGTGGTCGTCGTTCGCGATCGCTTCGTAGAATGCCATCGCCGTCTTCGGGATGAAGTTGAACACGGCCGACGAGTACACCGGCACGCCGAGCGCCTTGTATGCGGCCGCATAGACTTCAGCCGTCGGCAGCCCGCCGAGGTATGCGAAACGATCGCCGAGACGGCGGCGGATCGTGACCATGCTCTCGATTTCGCCGACGCCGTCCTTGAAGCCGATCAGGTTCGGGCAACGGTCGGCGAGGCGCTCGAGCATGTCCGCATTCAGCTTCGAATTCGCGCGGTTGTACACCACGACGCCGATCTTCAGCGCGCGGCACACCTGCTCGACGTGGTCGGCGATCCCTTCCTGGCTCGCTTCGGTCAGGTAGTGCGGCATCAGCAGCACGCCGCTCGCGCCGAGGCGCTCGGCTTCCTGCGCATATTCGATCGCGACGCGCGTCGCGCCGCCCGCGCCGGCCAGGATCGGCACCTTGCCCTTGCAGGTTTCCGTCGCGACGCGGATCACGTCCGAATACTCGCGCTGCGTGAGCGAGAAGAATTCGCCGGTGCCGCCGGCCGCGAACAATGCGCTCGCGCCATACGGCGCCAGCCATTCGAGGCGCTCGGCGTAGGTGGTCGGACGGAAGCTGCCGTCGGCGTCGAAATCCGTCAGCGGAAACGACAGCAGGCCGTGGGAGATGATTTGTTTGAGTTCTTGCGGTGAAGTCATGGTTGGGTCGTCCGTCTAGCGCGAGTGCTGGTTCGTCGGAAACGGCATACGAGCCGAATTGGCGATGTCGTTGTATGTCATCGTACAACGCATGAATGAGCGACGCAAGCGGTTTGCTGGCGGGTCAAGGGTAGGGTCTTTCCGGATAAGGGTTTACGCAGCATCATCAAGTGAGGTTGAATGTCGTATGATGACTAACGATATCGCAGATAGGCTTCCAGGAATTCCGATGACTGCTTCCCCTCTCTACATCCGCGTGCATCCGGACGACAACGTCGCGATCGTCGTCAACGACGGCGGTTTGCCCGAAGGCGCGACGTTCGCCGATGGGCTGACGCTGTGCGAAGGCGTGCCGCAGGGGCACAAGGTCGCGCTCGTCGACCTCGCGGCCGGCGATCCGGTCATTCGCTACAACGTGGTGATCGGCTATGCGCTGACCGACCTGCGGCGCGGCAGTTGGGTCAACGAGCGCACGATGCGCATGCCCGAGCCGCCGGGGCTCGACGACCTGCCGCTCGCGACGCGTGCCGCGCCGCCGCTCGAGCCGCTCGAAGGCTATACGTTCGAGGGCTTTCGCAATGCGGACGGCTCGGTCGGCACGCGCAACATCCTCGCGATCACGACGACCGTGCAGTGCGTGTCGGGCGTCGTCGAGCACGCGGTGAAGCGGATCAAGGACGAGCTGCTGCCGCGCTACCCGAACGTCGACGACGTGGTCGGGCTCGAACATACGTACGGCTGCGGCGTCGCGATCGATGCGCCCGACGCCGACATCCCGATCCGCACGCTGCGCAACATCAGCCTGAATCCGAACTTCGGCGGCGAAGTGATGACCGTGAGCCTCGGCTGCGAGAAGCTGCAGCCCGAGCGCCTGCTGCCGCCGGGCGCGATTCCGGTGGCCGCCGACGGCGCGACCGACAACGGCGGCGTCGTGTGCCTGCAGGACGCCGCGCACGTCGGCTTCCATTCGATGATCGATTCGATCATGAAGATGGCGGAATCGCATCTCGAGCGGCTCAATTGCCGCCGCCGTGAGATGTGCCCCGCATCGGATCTCGTCGTCGGCGTGCAGTGCGGCGGCAGCGACGCGTTCTCGGGGCTCACCGCGAATCCGGCCGTCGGCTTCGCGGCCGACCTGCTCGTGCGCGCGGGCGCGACGATCATGTTCTCGGAAGTGACCGAAGTGCGCGACGGCGTCGCGCAGCTCACGTCGCGTGCGGCGAACGAAGCGGTGGCCCGCGAGATCATCCGCGAGATGGACTGGTACGACCGCTATCTGGAGCGCGGCCGCGTCGACCGCAGCGCGAACACGACGCCGGGCAACAAGAAGGGTGGCCTGTCGAACATCGTCGAGAAAGCGATGGGGTCGATCGTGAAGTCGGGCAGCGCGCCGATCGCCGGCGTCGTGCGCCCCGGCGATCGCGCGCGGCAGAAGGGGCTGCTGTACGCGGCGACGCCCGCGAGCGATTTCATCTGCGGCACGCTGCAGCTTGCGGCGGGGATGAACCTGCATATTTTCACGACCGGCCGCGGCACGCCGTACGGGCTCGCGCAGGTGCCGGTGATCAAGGTCGCGACGCGCAGCGATCTCGCGCGCCGCTGGCACGACCTGATGGATCTCGACGCGGGGCAGATCGCGACCGGCGCGGCAACGATCGAGGACACGGGCTGGGAACTGTTCCGGCTGATGCTCGACGTCGCGAGCGGCAAGCGCCGCACGTGGGCCGAGCAATGGAAGCTCGCGAATGCGCTGACGCTGTTCAATCCGGCGCCGGTGACCTGACGCGTGACGCGCGCGGTGGTGGCGGCAAGACGATGCGGGCGCCTTCGGGCGCCCGTTTTCTTTTTGGGATGGCGCGCGCGATTTCCTTACCTCGCACGTAATCGACCGTCCGCGCGGCCCCGGCGACGATAGCGGCACGCGGACCCGAAACGTCCGCGACATCGTCCACCGACACAAGGAGCCTCGCCATGAACACCGCTCAATCCGCATCGTCCGTCCACGCCGACCTGATCGACCGCTACTTCGACGCGTGGAACGAATCCGACGCCGCGCGCCGCCGCGAACTGATCGACGCGACGTACGCAAGCGACGCGGCCTATCGCGATCCGCTGATGGCCGGCGACGGCCACGCGGGCATCGACACGATGATCGCCGCCGTGCAGCAACGCTTCCCCGCGTACCGCTTTCGCCGCACGACCGACGTCGACGCGTTCGGCCAGCATCTGCGGTTCTCGTGGGCGCTCGTGTCGCCCGACGGCGCGGCGATCGTGAAGGGCTCGGACTTCGGCATCGTCGACGCGTCGGGCCGCCTCGCGTCGGTCACGGGTTTCATCGACGAAATGCCGGCCGCGGCGTCGTGACGTGAACGATGCATGCACCACGGCCGCCGGGATCGGGTAACGTTATGCGATTCGTTCCCCACCCCGGAGACCCACCGACATGCTGAAGAATCTCGACCCGCTGCTCCACGCCGACATCCTGCACACGCTGCGCGCGATGGGCCACGGTGACGAAATCGCGATCTGCGATGCGAACTTCCCGGCGGAATCCGTCGCGGAGCACACGGTGGTCGGCCGCGCACTGCGTGTCGACGGCGCCGATTCGGCGCGCGTCGTGCGCGCGGTGCTGTCGGTGCTGCCGCTCGACACGTTCGTCGACACGCCCGCGTGGCGAATGGAAGTCGTCGACGACGCGGCCGCGCTGCCGCCCGTGCAGCGCGAAGTGCAGGCCGAGATCGACCGCGCGGAAGGGCGCTCGGTGCCGCTGACCGGCGTCGAGCGTTTCGCGTTCTACGAGCGCGCGCAGCAGGCGTATGCAGTGATCGTCACGGGTGAAACGCGCGGCTACGGCTGTTTCATCTTCAAGAAAGGCGTGCTGTTGAGCGACGCGGGCTAAACGCGTTTTGCAGTGCGCCAGGCGGCCCGCACGGCCGCCGCGTTGTAAAGATTTGCTACAAGCTCTTGGACACCGCGGAAAGACCCTCTATGCTGGCCCATTTGCCGCGCGCCCTCCCGGGCCGCGCGGCGCCGAATCGCCCGGGCGCGCCCGGCGCGGGCGGCCGAATTGCATACGAGGAGAGAGGCATGACGCGTACCGTCGATTCCGGCGTCATTTTTTTCGCACGCCTGGCGCTGGCGGCGTTGTTCTTGTGGGGCGGCATCATGAAGCTGCTCGGCTACAGCGATTTCGTCGCGTATCTGCACGGGATGAACGTGCCCTATCAACAGGTCGTCGCGCCGATCGTCGTCGCGATCGAGGGGCTCGGCGGCCTGCTGCTGATCGTCGGCTACAAGGTCCGGCCGCTCGCGTTGCTGATGGCGGTCTACACGATCGCGACCGCGATGGTCGGGCACAATTTCTGGGACGCGACGAACGCCGCCGTCCAGCACGACATGGTGATTCACTTCTGGAAGAACGTCGCGATCGCGGGCGGCTTCCTGCTGCTGTTCGTCACCGGCGCCGGCGGCGCGAGCATCGACGCGCTGCGCCGGCCGAGTTCGTCGTACGGCGTGCTGCGTTGAACTGAGCACACCTGCGCAGTCGCCGCGACGCCGACGCAACACAAAAGGGCCGAATCCCGCACACCGCGGGATTCGGCCCTTCGTTCATCCGGCCGGCGCGTGCGCGCCGACGTTCAGCGTGCGTCCTTCACGTCCTTCGCATCCTTCGAGAACTGCACGGCGATCGCGCCAAGCACGCAGATCGCCGCGACGTACACGACCGGCGCGAGCGGATTCGACTTCATCATCAGCGACACGATCACCGGCGTGAGCCCGCCGAAGATCGCATACGCGACGTTGTACGAGAACGAGATGCCCGAGAAGCGCACGACGGCCGGGAAGCTCTTGACCATCACGAACGGCACCGCGCCGATCGTGCCGACCATGAAGCCCGCGATCCCGTAGTAGAGCGGCAGCGTCGACGCATCGGCCGCGACCTGCACGAACAGCAGGTAGTAGCACGCGGCCAGCCCGATGCCGCCGATGCCCAGCACGCGCTTCGCGCCGATCCAGCCCGCGAGCGAACCCGCGGTGATGCAGCCGGCCGTCAGGCACAGCGTCGCGACGCTGTTCGCGAACAGCGTCGTCGCCGGCGTCAGGTGGAACTGTTTCTGCAGCAGCGCGGGCGTCATCAGGATCACGACGACGATCGCGGCCGACAGCATCCACGTGAGCAGCATCGACACGATCACCGCGCGGCCGTGGTCGCGCAGCACCGCCTTCAGCGGAATCTCGGCGGCGAGCGCCTTTTTCGCCTTCATTTCGGCGAACACCGGCGTTTCATGCAGCCAGCGGCGCAGGTACACGGAGAACAGCCCGAACACGCCGCCGAGCAGGAACGGGATGCGCCATGCGAACGCGCCGACTTCGGCCGCGGAGTAACGGCTGTTGATGCCGGCCGCGACGAGCGAGCCGAGCAGGATGCCGGCCGTGAGGCCCGCGGTCAGCGTGCCGCACGCATAGCCGATGTGGCGCGACGGCACGTGCTCGGACACGAACACCCACGCGCCCGGCACTTCGCCGCCGACCGCCGCGCCTTGCAGCACGCGGAACAGCAGTAGCAACACCGGCGCGAGGATGCCGATCGTGTCGTAGGTCGGCAGCAGGCCCATCAGCAGCGTCGGCACCGACATCATCAGCACGCTCAGCGTGAACATCCGCTTGCGGCCGAACAGGTCGCCGAAGTGCGCCATGATCACGCCGCCGAGCGGGCGCGCGAGATAGCCGGCCGCGAAGATGCCGAACGTCTGCAGCTGGCGCAGCCAGTCCGGAATGTCGTGCGGGAAGAAGAGCTGTCCTATCGCCGGCGCGAAGAACACGAAGATGATGAAGTCGTAGAACTCGAGGGCGCCGCCGAGTGCGGCGAGGCCAAGGGTCTTGTAGTCGCTGCGCGTGAGCGCGCGTTCGGCGGCGCGAGGCACGCCGCTCAATTCGGAAGCTTGCATGGTCAGGACGATCGGTTTTCGAATGTAGTTGTCGGTGCTGCGTCTCCAGGGCCCGCTTTTCGGCATGGACTGACAAGGCGCGGCTTGCGTCGTCGAAGCGCGCCGCGTGCCGGGTGAGGCACGCAACACGCGCCGCCGCACCGGGATGGGGCACGGCGGAGACGAAGCGTCAAAGCGGGTGGGGGGATTCTACAGGAGCGCGAAATGCCTGCGCGCGAGCGCGCGCCGGGAGCGGCTTCGGACCATGCAGCCGAAGCGCGCGGCGCGGGCGGCCGGTGAGCCGCGGGCGCGCCGCGCGGGGCCGGGGCCGCGTATCGGTTATCAGTTGCCGGCGATCGTGTCGACCGGCTTGAACGCGCCGCGCTCGACCTTGTAGATCGTCACCGGCGCATCCTTCAGGTCGCCCTTCGCGTCGTACGCGATGCTGGGCGCCGACACGCCCTTGATCGACACCTTGCCGAGATACGGCGTGTATACCTTCGGATCGGTCGAGTTCGCGTCCTTCATCGCGGTGAGCAGCGCGATCGTGCCGTCGTACGAATAAGGCGAGTACGTGATCACGTCTTCGTTGAAACGCGCCTTGTAGCGTGCCGCGTAGCCGGAGAAGCCCGGCATCTTTTCCTTCGGCAGCCCGCCCATGTAGACGATCGCGCCTTCGGCCGCGTCGCCGCCGACCTTCAGGAACGTCGGCGAGCGCGACATCTCGCCCGTCACGAACGCCGACTTCATCCCGAGCTGACGCATCTTGCGGATCATCGGCGACGATTGCGCGTCGCCGCCGCCGTAGAAGACCGCGTCCGGATTCACGCCCTTCAGGTTGGTCAGGATCGCGGAGAAATCGAGCGCCTTGTCGTTCGTGAAGTCGCGCTTGACGATCGTGCCGCCGGCCGCTTCGACGGCCTTCGCGAATTCGTCGGCGATGCCCTGGCCGTAGGCGGTGCGGTCGTCGATGATCGCGATGCGCTTGAAGCGCAGCGTCTTCACCGCGTACGTGCCGACGATGCGGCCCGCCTGCGCGTCGCTCGTCAGCAACCGGTAGGTCGTCTTGTAGCCGCGCGCCGTGTATTGCGGCGACGTCGCCATCGAGATCTGCGGCAGCCCCGCGCGATCGTACAGGTCTGACGCGGGAATGCTGGTGCCCGAGTTGAAGTGGCCGATGATCCCGCGCACGTTGTCGTCGATCAGCCGCTGCGCGACGGTCGTGCCGGTGCGCGGGTCGGCCTGGTCGTCCTGCGCGTCGAGCTGGAACGTGACGGGCTTGCCGCCGATCGTCGGATGCGTCGCGTTGAAATCGGCGATCGCGAGCTGCACGCCCTTCTGCATGTCCGTGCCGTAATTCGACTGCGGGCCGGTCAGCGGTGCGGCGAAACCGATCTTGACGACGTCGGCGGCGACGGCGTGCGCGCCCGACAGTGCGCAGGCGGCGGCCAGCGCGACGTGCGATACCTTCAGCTTCACTTTCACTTCCCCTTGATGGCGTGGTTGGGGCGCCGCGCGCATGCGGGCGGCGCCGGTAAACCGGGCGAGACGTATTGGTCGGCAGGCCGATGCGCAGGCCATGCAGGTGCATCGCGTGCCGTGCGTGCTGTGCCGGAATCGGCGTACGCGACAGCGGATGCGGTGGCCCGTGCGTGCCGATTGCGGCAGCGCCGGGAGGTCGTCTCGTGACCGTGAAGCGAAGTCTAGATAGCGAAAATGCGTGCGTCTTGCGCGTTCGATGCGCGGCCGGCGACGATATCGGCATATCGTCGATTACCCTGATATATGCCGAAATCGTCATGACGAGTGCGCAAACCCGCCAAGACGCGGGTCGTCGGCATTTTTACGATGACGGGATTCGGGTGCGTGGTGCCGGCGTGTCGATGCGCTGCGCCGGTTACGGAGAGGGCGGAACGGTCGCTAGCCCGCACACCATATGCGCATTGGTTGCGTGCACAACCAGCGTCGCCCACCGATGGAGCCGATCGGCGGCGTCCGATGCCGCCGGCCACAGTCTTGTCCGCCCCGCATTCGATGCGACGCGATCGAAGGGGCGCTCCTATAATCGACGCCATCTGCCACTCGCTTCGCGGTTGCCGGGATGACGACCTTGCTTGCCGTACCGCCCATGAGCCTGTCCGATACGTTGTGCTACCAGCCCGACAACGCCGATTTCGGCGCGATGCTCGCGCATTTTCGCCTGCTCGAACCGGTGTTCGATGCGCTGCCCGACGTTGCGTTCTTCGTGAAGGATGCGAGCGGTCGCTATGCGATCGTCAATCGCACGCTGGCGATGCGCTGCGGCTACAAGGACAAGCGCGACCTGCTCGGCAAGACGGCCGACGAGGTGTTTCCGCGCCGTTTCGGCCGCAGCTATTTCGAGCAGGACATGGCGACGATCAACGCCGGCCAGCAGTTGATGGATCAGCTCGAGCTGCACCTGTATCCGGGCCGCCAGCCGGGCTGGTGCCTGACCTGCAAGGAGCCGCTGCGCGACGCCGCGGGCCGGGTGGTCGGCCTCGCGGGCATCTCGCGCGACCTGAAGGCGCACGAGGGATCGCACCCGGCGTACAGCCGGCTCGCCGACGTGGTCCAGCACATCCAGGACCACTACGTGCAGCCGCTGAACCTCAAGCAGCTCGCGCAGATGGCCGGCATGTCGGTCGCGCAACTCGAACGCTACTTCCACAAGGTGTTCCACCTGACGCCGCGCCAGGTGCTGCTGAAGACGCGGCTCGACGCGGCCACCGCGCTGCTCGTCACGCACGACAAGGTGACCGACGTCGCCGCGCTATGCGGCTATACGGATCACAGCGCGTTCACGCGCCAGTTCAAGGCGACGGTCGGCGTGACGCCGACGGAATACCGGTTGATGCTGCAGGAGCGGGCAGGGTGACGCGACTCGCCGGGGCGGCTGGCGCGTCACAGGGATCGGGGTGGGGCGGGGAAACGGGAAACGGTGAAGCGCTGGCTCAGCGGTAGCCGAGCCCTTTCAGGACGGCCGTGCCGTCTTCGGTCAGCCGGAAGCTCGGGCTCGTATCGGGGTCGAGCTTGACCATTTCGACGAGGCCGGCTTCCTGCAGCGCGGGCAATTCGGGTTTGGCGTTCGCGCCGATCGGTGCATGCAGCAGCACGAGCAACGTCGCGATTTCATGATGACTGAGCAGGCGGCGCAGCATCGTCTTCTTTGCAGGGGGCGCGGCCGGGCGGCCCGCGGGTGCTTCTACGGCGCTCATCGCTTTCCTCCTTTTCGAGATAACCATCGGGTACTGGTTGCGGATGGTGCCGTCGAAGACTTAAGCGATTCTTAAAACCGGGGCGGGCGGCGCAATGCTGCACCGCGGTACGGGTTACGGGATGTAACGGCGGGCGGCGCGGGGGGGCCGGCATGGCCGCGGCCGACCGCGCAGGCCGGTACCTGGCTGCCCGATGTGCGACGATGGCGCGCGGCGAGATCGCGCGGTCCAATCGATCGCCGAATCGCGAGCGCGCTCCGGCCCCGAACTTCTCTCATCCTTATTTCCGCCGCTGCGCCTGCGCGGCGAGCCGCACGGCCGCGTTCGCCGCGCCGTAGCCGTCATACCCGCCGCGCCGCTCGACGATCTCGAGCGAGAAGCGGTTGTCGACCAGTTCCGTATACGCATGCAGGAATTCGCCGCCGTCCTCGTCGCGGTCGTAGAGCAGGTGATGCGCGCTCAGCGTGTCGATCAGTTCGTCCGGTAGCGCATAGCGCGCGGCGAGATCGTCGTAGTAGTTGGCCGGAATGCGCAGGAACGGGACGCCGTCGGCCGCGAACGCGGCGACCGTCTTCACGATGTCGTCCGTGCGGAACGCGACGTGGTTCAGCCCGGTGCCGTGGTAGCGGTCGAGCGATTCGGCGACGGCCGTATGACGGTCGACCGACGCGTTCAGCGCGATCCGCACCGAGCCGTCGGCGCTGCGCACCGCGCGGCTGCGCATCAGCCCGTACGGGTCGGGCACGAGCCAGCTGCGCTCGGCGTCGAAGCCGAACGCCGTCTTGAAGAACAGGATCCACGTGTCGAGCGCGTCGGCCGGCAGCGCGAGGCACACATGGTCGATGCCCGTCAGCGGGCCGACTTCGGTGGGGCCGTCGATGTCGGTCAGCACGAAGTCCGATTCATACAGCGTCGGCGCATCCGGCGCTTCGTCGACGAAATATTCGAGGCTGCCGTCCGGCGCCTTCACGCTCGGCAGCACGCGCTCGTTCGGCGCGACCTGGCCCGAGAACGGCGCGTAGCCGAAGCCGGCCGCGCGTTCGAACGCCACTTTCGCGTCGTCGACGCGGAACGCCGACGCGCACAGCGACAGCCCGTGCTGCTGGAAGAACGCGTCGGCGAACGAGTCGCGCTCGGCGTTCAGCACGATCGATGCGGCGCCGTGCTGGAACAGCGTCACGTCCTTCGAGCGATGCCGCCCGGCGAGCCGGAAGCGCATCCGGCCGAGCCATTCGCCGACGGTTGCCGCCGCCTGCGCGTCGACCGCGAATTCGATGAACTGGAACCCGACGTGCGCGGGCGGCGCGGGCGGTGCGAACAGCGGCTGGCTGGCGGCCGGCGCGCGGCCCTCCTGGGCGAGCCGCGCGCGCGTCAGGTCTTCCAGATAGAGCAGCGAGCGATGGCCGTCGGCGGCCGTGAGCGCGGTCGGCGCCGCGCGGAAGCCATCGTTGAAGATCTCCAGCGACAGCGGCCCCGTATAGCCCGACTCGATCACGCGCGCGGTGAAGCGCGCCAGGTCGAAGTCGCCCTGGCCGGGGAACGAGCGGTAGTGGCGACTCCATTCGATCACGTCCATCACGAGCTTCGGCGCGTCGGCGATCTGCACGAAGGCGATGCGGTCGCCGGGGATATCGGCGATCCCGTCCGGCGAATCGTCGAGCGACAGCGTGTGGAAGCTGTCGAGCGCGAGGCCGAGGTGCGGACTGTTCACCGCGTTCACGAGCTTCCACGCGTGGCCGTACCGCTTCACGACGCGGCCCCACGCGAGCGCTTCGTACGCGGCCACCACGCCGGCCTGCCGCGCGGCTTCGGCGAGCACGCCGAGCTGGTCGACGAGCAACCCGTCGTCGGCGATCGTATCGGCCGCCACGCTGCTGCAGACGAGGATGCGATCGGTGCCGAGCGCGTGCATCACGTCGAACTTGCGCTTGATCCGGTCGAGATTGCGCGCGAGCTGGGCCGCGCTCACGCCCTCGAAGTCGCGAAACGGCTGGAACAGCACGATGTCGAGGCCGAGATCGGCGGCCATGCGCCGGACGTCGGCCGGCGATCCGTCGAAGTAGACGAGGTCGTTTTCGAAGATTTCGACGCCGTCGAAGCCCGCGGCCTGGACGGCGGCGAGCTTCTCGGCGAGCGTGCCGGACAGTGACACGGTGGCGATCGAGCGCTGCATGGGGCGATTCCTGCGGATGAGCGGGGCATGACGCCGGTCTAACCGACCGTGTCTAACCGACCGTGTCGAACCGACCCTGAATGAACCAGTCGTTGAGTTCGGTGCGGGCGCCATATCCCGAATTTACTGGGCTAGTTATCCGTATTGTACAAACTAACTAGATGGTACAAATTAGCGAAAACCCGGAAAGACAGCCCGCTTGCACGGGCGCACACTAGCGCCAAATTCCGATGTCTTCGGGGCGGCGCCGATCGTGGTCCGCCCCTGTTTCAGGAGCAGAAACACGATGAGCAAGCACAAGGTACTGGTGCTGAACGGCCCGAACCTGAATCTGTTGGGCACGCGCGAGCCCCATATCTACGGCGCGGAAACGCTCGCCGATCTCGAGCAGCGCTGCCGCACGGCGGGGGAAGGGCTCGGGCTGGAAATCGACTTTCGCCAGTCGAATGCCGAGCATCAGCTGATCGACTGGCTGCACGCCGCGCGTCACGACACGCACGGCATCGTGATCAACCCGGCCGCGTATACGCATACGTCGGTGGCGCTGGCCGACGCGCTTTCCGCGATCGCGAAGCCGGTGATCGAAGTGCATATCTCGAACGTCCATCGCCGCGAGGCGTTCCGCCACCATTCGTATGTGTCGGCGCTCGCCGAAGCCGTGATCTGCGGCTGCGGTACCGAAGGCTACGTGTTCGCGCTGCAGCGCCTGGCGACGGTGTTCGCGAAGGGAGCCGCACGATGAGCCGCCCGTCGTTCCTGATCGGCCTGATCGGCCAGGGCATCGGCGGTTCGCTGTCGCCCGCGATGCACGAGGAAGAGGGGTTCCGCCAGGGCTTCGGCTACGTGTACCGGCGCCTCGATCTCGACATGCTCGGCGTGACCGCCGACGCGCTGCCGCAACTGCTCGATGCCGCGCAGCGGATGGGCTACAACGGGCTGAACATCACGCACCCGTGCAAGCAGCGCGTGATCGAGCACCTCGACGCGCTGTCGGACGACGCGCGTGCGCTCGGCGCGGTGAATACCGTGCTGTTCAAGGACGGCAAGCGGATCGGCCACAACACCGACTGGTCGGGCTTCGCGAAATCGTTTAGCCGTGGGCTGCCCGGCGCGTCGCTCGAACGCGTCGTCCAGCTCGGCGCGGGCGGCGCGGGCGCGGCCGTCGCGCACGCGGCGCTGCAGATGGGCGCGGCCGAACTGACGATTTTCGACGTCGACGGCACGCGCGCCACCGCGCTGGCGGGCGAATTGCAGCAGCGCTTCCCCGCCGCCCGCGTCACGCCGGGCAGCGATCTCGCCGCCGCGATGCGCGCGGCGACCGGCCTGATCCACTGCACGCCGACCGGCATGGCCAAGCATCCGGGCTTGCCGCTGCCGGCCGAGCTGCTGCATGCGGGCATGTGGGTGGCCGACATCGTGTATTTCCCGCTCGAAACCGAACTGATCCACGCCGCGCGCGCGGCCGGCTGCGCGACGCTGCCGGGCGGCGGGATGGCCGTGTACCAGGCCGTCGACGCGTTCGAGCTCTTCACCGGGCGCACGCCCGACGCCGAGCGGATGTTCGATCACTTTCAGTCGCTCGTCGCGCGCTGACCCCCTTACAGACACAGAAAGAGACCAGGAGACGACCATGCAGCACACTACCCACACGAGCGCCGCGCCGGCGCAGGCGGCCGGCACGGTCCGGCGCACGTCGGCGCGCTACAAGATCCTCGCACTGCTCGCGATCGGCACGATGATCAATTATCTCGACCGCACCGTGCTGGGCGTGGCTGCGCCGCAGCTCACCAAGGAGCTCGGCATCAACGCGGCCGTGATGGGCATCATGTTCTCCGCGTTTTCGTGGACGTACGTGGCGATGCAGGTGCCCGGCGGCCTGTTCCTCGACCGCTTCGGCAGCAAGGTCACCTATTACTGGTCGATGACGCTGTGGTCGCTGTGCACGTTCCTGCAAGGCTTCGTGCCGGGCGTCGCGACGTTGCTCGCGTGCCGGCTGGGCCTCGGCGTGACGGAAGCGCCATGCTTCCCGACCAACAGCCGCGTCGTCGCGACGTGGTTCCCGCAGAACGAACGCGCGATGGCGACCGGCACCTATACCGTCGGCGAATATATCGGCCTCGCGTTCTTCAGCCCCGTGCTGTTCGCGCTGATGGGCGCGTTCGGCTGGCGCTCGCTGTTCTGGGTCGTGGGCGCGGTCGGCATCGCGTTCGGCCTCGTCTGGTGGAAGTTCTATCACGAGCCGCGCAACCATCCGGGCGCGAACTCGGAGGAACTCGCGTATATCGAAGCGGGCGGCGGCCTCGTGCACGGCGTGCGCAAGACCGACGCCAAGAGCGGCAAGGCCGAGCAGCCGAAGTTCAGCTGGTCGATGGTCGGCCAACTGGTGAAGAAGCGCCAGCTCGCGGGCATCTGCCTCGGCCAGTTCGCCGGCAACTCGACGCTCGTGTTCTTCCTGACCTGGTTCCCGACCTATCTGGCAACCGAGCGCCACATGGGCTGGCTGAAGATCGGCTTCTTCGCGGTGATGCCGTTCATCGCCGCGTCGGTCGGCGTGATGTTCGGCGGGATCTTCTCCGACTGGCTGCTGCGCCGCGGCAAGTCCGCGAACCTCGCACGCAAGCTGCCGATCATCGCGGGCCTGCTGCTCGCGTCGACGATCATTCTCGCGAACTACGTGCAGAGCAACGAAGCGGTGATCGCGATCATGTCGGTCGCATTCTTCGCGCAGGGGATGGCCGCGCTCGGCTGGACGCTCGTGTCGGATATCGCCCCGGACGGCCTGCTCGGCGTGACGGGCGGCATCTTCAACTTCGCGGCGAACCTCGCGGGCATCATCACGCCGCTCGTCGTCGGCTTCATCGTCGCGTCGACCGGCTCGTTCGTCGGCGCGCTCGTGTTCATCGGCGTGATCGCGCTGGTCGGTGCGCTGTCGTACATCTTCGTCGTCGGCGACATCAAGCGGATCGAGCTGTAAGCACCGGTTCCCCGCACACACGGTGCGTTCGCCCGGCGGCCCATCGGCCGCCGGGCTTTTTTGTTTGCGCGTGCCGGCGGGCGGGCCGGCATGCACGCCACTTCAGGCGTGCTGCATCGCGATGCCGAGCGATTCGACCGCAGCGGCGATCGCCGCGACCGCACGCCGGATATCGCCCGCATCGATCGCGCCGATGCAGCCGACGCGGAACGTCTCGAGCCGCGTGAGCTTGCCCGGATACAGGATGAAGCCCGCGTCGCGCACCGCGTCGTAGAAGCGGCGGAAATCGTAGGCCGGATGGTCGGGCGCGTGAAACGTGACGATCACCGGCGCCTGCACGCTCGCGTCGAGGAACGGCACGAAGCCGAGCGCGCGCATCGATTCGACGAGCGTCCGGCAGTTCTCCGCATAGCGCGCACCGCGCGCCGGCTGGCCGCCTTCGGCGAGGTACTGGTCGAGCGCGGCGCGTAGCGCGGCAATCACGTGCGTCGGCGGCGTGAAGCGCCATTGCCCCGTCTTGCGCAGATACGCGTACTGATCGTGGAGATCGAGCGCGAGCGACCGCGCGTTGCCTTCGTTCGCGTCGAGCGCGTCGCGCCGCACGATCGCGAATCCCATCCCCGGCACGCCTTCCAGGCATTTGCCGCTGGCCGAGATCAGCGCGTCGATGCCGCTGCCCGCCAGCGCGATCGGCAGCGCGCCGAACGAACTCATCGCATCGACGATCAGCCGCTTGCCGTGCCGCCGGCATGCGGCCGCGATCGCATCGAGCGGATTCAGGATCCCGGCGCTCGTTTCCAGGTGCACGAGCGCGACGTGCGTGATGCGCGGCTCGCGCGCGAACGCGGCCTCGACGGCCGCCGTGTCGACGGCCGCGTCCTCGCCGAACGGCAACGCGATCGCTTCGATGCCGAGCCGGCCGAGGATCTTCAGGATGCGCGCGCAATACGCGCCGTTGTCGGGCACCAGCACGACGCCGTCGCGCGGCACCAGCGTGCCGAGCGCCGCTTCGACCGAGAACGTGCCGCTGCCCTGCATCGGCACGCACACGTACGCGTCGCCGCCCTGCGCGATGGCGACGAGATCCGCGCAGACGCTGGCCGTCAGTTGATTGAAAGCGGCGTCCCACGACCCCCAGTCATGTTGCATTGCGTGGCGTGTTGTGGCGGACGTGGTGAGCGGGCCGGGCGTGAGCAGAATCGGGTCGGGCATGGCTTTTGTCTCCAGCAAAGGGCGAACGGAACGCCGGGCGGCATTTCTCGATGACTTGCATGATAGTGGCAAAATGTGTCATTTTTTGGAAATTGTGGCATTCGTCACGGCTTTGTCATCGAACGCTGTGATCCTTCGGTTGCCGCGCGACACCCAGCTGAGCGCGGCAGCGCGGCGGCCGTTCGTCGGCCTGCCCGGAGATAACAGGAGAGCCGGATCGTGCCCCGGCCGTTTGGTGTTCCGCCTACGGAGAAGTGAGATGACACTGCAGAAACCCTCGCGCGCCGCCGCCGGCGCATTCCGCAAGCTCGCGCTGGCCGCGTGCGCCGCCGGTCTGCTGCAAGGCGCCGCGATGCCGGCGCAGGCGGCGAATGCGGTCGTGCTGTACACGGCGGACGGCCTCGAGAACCTCTATCGCGATGTGCTGCCGGCTTTCGAGAAGAAGGAAGGCGTGAAGGTCGCGATCGTGACGGCGGGTAGCGGCGAGGTGGTGAACCGCGCGAACATCGAGAAGAATTCCCCGAAGGCCGACGTGATCGTCACGCTGCCGCCGTTCATCCAGCAAGCCGGCCAGATGGGCCTGCTGCAGCCGTATCAGAGCGTGAACTACAAGAACGTGCCGGCCATCGCGAAGGCCGAGGACGGCACGTGGGCGACCTTCGTCAACAACTACTTCTCGTTCGCGATCAACCCGGACGTCGTGAAGAACCAGCCGAAGACGTTCGCCGACCTGCTCGCGCCGGCCTACGCCGGCAAGGTCGCCTACTCGAACCCGGCCACGGCCGGCGACGGGATGGCCGTGCTGATCCTGACGACGTCGCTGATGGGCGAGGACAAGGCATTCGACTACCTCGCGAAGCTGTCGCAGAGCGTGAAGTTCCACACGAAGGGCACGGGCTACCTGAACGTACTGCTGTCGCGCAACGAGATCAGCGTCGCGAACGGCGATCTGCAGATGGATCTCGACGACGCCGAGCACGGCGCGCTGTCCGTCAAGCCGATCTTCCTGTCCGCGAAGGCCGGCGACCAGCCGACCACGTTCCAGCTGCCGTACGGCATCGGCCTGATCAAGAGCGGCCCGAACCAGGACGCCGGCAGGAAGCTGATCGATTACCTGATGTCGACGGACGTGCAGTCGAAGGTGCCGGACATGTACGGCATCCCGGGCCGCACCGACGTGCCGCTAGCCGGCAAGAACGGCGAAGCGGTCAAGAAGGCGATCGCGGGCGTGAAACTGATTCCGGTCGACTGGACCCAGGTGATGGCGAAGAAGCCGGAATGGATCGAGCGCTGGAAGAAGGACGTGATCGGCAGCTCGGGCAAGCAGCTCGACGTCGTCAAGCCGAAGTGAGCGGCGCACGCCGCCTGTATCAGCGAGCAAGAGGATGAACCCGGTGGAAACCACCCTGACCCATCCCGGCGCATTCGGCGCCGCCGAACCGCACGCGACGCTGTGGTCCGGCGCGCCGGGCGGCGTGCAGATCGAACACCTGAGCGTGCGCTACGGCGCACGCACGGTGCTGGAAGATCTGTCGCTGTCGATCGGCGCCGGTGAATTTCTGACCGTGCTCGGCAAGAGCGGCTGCGGCAAGACCACGCTGCTGCGCTTCATTGCCGGGTTCGTGAAGGCCGACGGCCTGACCGGCACGCTGACCGTGGCCGGCCGCGACCTGACCTATGCGCCGCCGCACAAGCGCAACCTCGGTCTGCTGTTCCAGAATTACGCGTTGTTCCCGCACCTGTCGGTGTTCGAGAACGTCGCATTCGGGCTGCGCGCACGCGGGATGGCGTCGTCGGAAGTGACGCGCCGCGTCGCCGATGCGCTGAAGCTCGTGCAACTCGGCGATGCGGGCCACCATCTGCCCGCGCAGCTGTCGGGCGGGATGCAGCAGCGCGTCGCGCTGGCGCGCGCGCTCGTGATCGAGCCCGACGTGCTGCTGCTCGACGAGCCGCTGTCGGCGCTCGACGCGAACCTGCGCGCGTCGGTGCGCAGCGAACTGAAGGCGCTGCACGAGCGCCTGCCGAACCTGACCGTCGTCTGCGTGACGCACGATCGCGACGACGCACTCGTGCTGTCCGACCGTGCGCTGCTGATGCGCGACGGCCGCATCGCGCAGCTCGGCACGCCGCAGCAGCTGTACGACGCGCCGCAGGACGGCTACGTCGCGCGCTATCTCGGCCCGGCGAACCTGCTGCCGCCGCACGTGATCTTCCCGCTTGGCGATCCGCGTCACGAGATACGCGGCAAGGTCGCGTGCGTGCGCCCCGAGCGCCTGACCGTGATGCCGCCCGCGGCCGGCGGCCTGCACGGCACGGTGTCGTCCGTCGAATGGCAAGGCGCGGACCTGTCGATCGCGGTCGTGATCGACGCGGCGCCCGACGAGCCCGTGCGCGTGACGATGCAACGCGGCCGCGGCGCGGCCCCCGAGCGCGGTGCGCGCGTGTCCCTGCATTGCGAGGCAGACGATGTCGTCCTTATCGAGCCCTGAAGCCGGCCTGCCGCCGCACGTGCTCGCGTCGGCCGCAGCACACGCGGCCGCCGCGCGGCGCCGCAGGCGAATGGGCGACCTGCACCTGGCCGCGCTCGCGATCGTCGTGCTCGGCCCGCTCGTCGTCTATCCGCTGGTGCGGCTCGTGCTGCTGAGCGTGTCGGGCGATCACGGGCTGAGTTTCGCCGCGTACCGGACCTTCTTCGGCAATCCCGACACGCGCAACGTGCTGCTGACGACGCTCGGCGTGCTGTTCGCGAGCGCCGGCACCGCGTCGGTGCTCGGCGTGCTGCTGGCCGCACTGCTGTTCTTCAGGCCGTTCCCGGGCGCGTCGCTCGTCACGCGCTTCCTGGAACTGTACGTCGCGTTTCCGTCGTTCCTCGTCGCGTTCACGCTGATCTTCCTGTACGGCTCGCAGGGCTCGATCAGCATCGCGCTGCAGCACCTGTTCCATCTCGAGAATCCGCCGCTGGACTTCCTGTTCGACATCGGCGGCGTGATCCTCGCGCAGACCGTGTTCTACACGCCGTTCGTCGTCCGGCCGACGCTCGCGTCGTTCGCGACGCTCGACCCGCGGCTGATCGAAGCCGCGCGCAGCCTCGGCGCGCCCGGCTGGATGCTCGCTCGCCGCGTCGTGCTGCCGATCGCATGGCCGGGCATCGCCGCCGGCACCGTGCTGTGCTTCCTGCTGACGCTGAACGAGTTCGGCATCCTGCTCGTGCTCGGCAGTGCGCGGCTCGTCACGCTGTCGGTCGCGATCTACAGCAGCGCGACCGTCGATCTCGACCTGCCGACCGCGTCGGCCGGCGCGGTCGTGATGTTGTCGCTGTCGCTGGCGCTGTATGCGGTTTATCGCCGGGTGAACCGGCGCGCGACGGGAGGGAACGATGTCCGCTGAATTCCGTATCGGGCACGCCGTGCCGCGCCACCGGATCGGCTGGAGCGACACGCTGCTCAAGCATGCGTCGCGCGCCGCGCTCGCGCTGGCCGCGTTCGCGTGCTTCTGGCTGTTCGTGCTGCCGGTGATCGTCGTCGCGCTGTCGAGCGTGTCGACGCAGTGGTCGGGAACGATTTTGCCGGCCGGCTACAGCCTGCGCTGGTTCGAGCGGCTCGGGTCGCCGGAATACGACGCGCTGCTGACGAGCCTCGAAATCGGCTTCGGCGTGTCGGTTCTCGGCACGATCCTCGGGCTGTGGCTGGCGCTCGCGCTCGAAGGGCGCGACCGGCGCGGCCTCGGCGCGCTCGTCGACGCGCTCGTGATGGTGCCGAACGGCGTGCCGAGCGTCGTGCTCGGGCTCGCGGTGCTGATCGCGTATCACCAGAAGCCGCTCGACCTGTCGAGCTCCGCGGCGATCGTCGTGCTGGTGCAGCTCGCGCTGATTCTGCCGTTCTGCTATCGCTGCGCGGCCGCCGCGCTGCGCCCCGAATTGACCGTGCTGCGCGAAGCCGCCGCGAGCCTCGGTGCGCCACCCGCGATGGTGCTGCGCCGCGTGCTGCTGCCGCAACTCGTGCCGGCGTTGCGCGCGAGCCTCGCGCTCGGCTTCGCGCTGTCGCTCGGCGAGCTTGGCGCGACGCTGACGGTGTATCCGCCCGGCTTCGCGACCGTGCCGATCGTCGTGATCGGCCAGGTGGAGCGCGGCTATTACCTGCCGGCGTCGGCGTTGTCGCTGCTGATGCTCGGCGCGTCGCTCGCGGCGCTGCTGCTGATCGCCGCGCGCGTGCCGCGCGGCACGCGGGCGGCATCATGAACGCCGCGTTCGCGTTGCGGCGCCCCGGCGAGCAAGCGGCCGCCGGCAGCGGGTCGGCGAATCTCGCGGGACGCTCGATCGACGTCAACGGCCGGCGCTACCGGCTGCCGGTCGAGCCGACCGTCGTCATCTGCGTCGACGGCTGCGAGTACGACTATCTCGAACGCGCGGTGGAAGCGGGTGTCGCGCCGTTCATCGGGCGGATGATCGCGGAAGGCACCGCGTGGCGTGCCGATTGCGTCGTGCCGACCTTCACCAACCCGAACAACCTGTCGATCGTTTGCGGCGTGCCGCCGTCGGTCCACGGGATCTGCGGCAACTATTTCTGGGATCCTGCCGCCGACGGCGGGCGCGGCGCCGAAGTGATGATGAACGACCCGGCCTACCTGCGCGCCGGCACGCTGCTCGCGGCGGCGGCCGACGTCGGCGCGCGGGTGGCCGTCGTGACCGCGAAGGACAAGCTGCGCCGGCTGCTCGGCTGGCAGTTGAAGGGCATCTGCTTTTCGGCCGAGAAGGCCGCGCAGGCCAATCTTGCGGAAAACGGGATCGTCGACGTGCTCGACTGGGTCGGCCTGCCGTCGCCGGACGTGTACAGCGCGGCGTTGTCCGAATTCGTGTTCGCGGCCGGCGTACGGCTCGCGCAGACGCGGCAGGTCGACCTGATGTACCTGTCAACCACCGACTACGTGCAGCACAAATGCGAGCCGGGCAGTGCCGGCGCGAACGCGTTCTACGCGATGATGGACGGCTACCTCGCGCAGCTCGACGCGCTCGGCTGGGCGATCGGCCTCACGGCCGACCACGGGATGAACGCGAAGCACGATCCGGCGACGGGCCGGCCGAACGTGATCTATCTGCAGGATGCGTTCGATGGCTGGTACGGCGCGCAGGCTGCGCGCGTGATCCTGCCGATTACCGATCCGTACGTCGTGCATCACGGTGCGCTCGGTTCGTTCGCGACGATCTACCTGGCGCCGGGCGTCGACCGGGCCGACGCGATGTGGCGCGTCGGCGGCCTCGACGGCGTCGAGCTCGTACTCGACAACGCGGAAGCCGCCGCACGTTTCGAACTGCCGCCCGACCGGATCGGCGATCTCATCGTGATCGGCCGCCGCGACATGACGCTCGGCACCCGCGAGCGCGAACACGACCTGTCGGGCCTCACGGTGCCGTTGCGTTCGCATGGAGGCGTGTCCGAGCAGGAAGTGCCGCTGCTGTTCAATCGCCGTATCGAGCGGGACGATCCCGCCCGTCGCCCGCGCAACTTCGACGTGTTCGATTTCGTGCTGAACCGGATCGCGACATGATGGCGCATCCGCGGCAGGATCATCCGTCGTTTCGTGCCGAAGCGTTGCGCTGGTGCGGCACGCGCGCGATGCGCGAGCGCACGCTCGACGTCACGGATCCGTACACGGGCACACGCGTCGGCACCGCGCCGCTCGCCAGCGTCGACGACGTGCGCGCGGCGTTCGATTACGCGATGGCCTACCGGCCGACGCTCACGCGCTACGCGCGTTCGCAGATTCTCGAACGGGCGGCTGCGTTGCTGCGCGAGCGCACCGAGGAAGCGTCCGACCTGATCACGCTCGAGTCAGGGTTGTCGAAACAGGATTCGCGCTACGAGATCGGCCGGGTGGCCGACGTGCTGAAGTTCGCGGCGGCCGAGGCGCTGCGCGACGACGCGCAGAGTTTCTCCTGCGACCTGACGCCCCACGGCAAGACACGGCGCGTGTTCTCGCAGCGCCAGCCGCTCGACGGCGTGATCGTCGCGATCACGCCGTTCAATCATCCAATGAACCAGGTCGCGCACAAGATCGCGCCGGCGATCGCGACCAACAACCGCGTGATCGTGAAGCCGTCGGAGAAGGTGCCGCTGTCGGCGTTCTATCTGGCCGACCTGCTGTATGAAGCCGGGCTGCCGGAGCCGATGCTGCAAGTGCTGACGGGCAACCCTGCCGAAATCGCGGACGAGCTCGTCACGCATCCGCATGCGTCGCTGATTACCTTTACGGGCGGCGTCGCGATCGGCAAGGCGATTGCCGCGCGGGCCGGCTACCGGCGCATCGTGCTGGAGCTGGGCGGCAACGATCCGCTGATCGTGCTCGCCGACGCCGATCTCGACCGCGCGGCATCGCTGGCGGTGCTCGGCTCGTACCGGAATTCGGGCCAGCGCTGTACGGCCGTCAAGCGGATGCTGGTGCAGCGCTCGATCGCGCCTGCGTTCACCGAATTGCTCGTCGAGAAGACGCGCGCATGGAAATACGGCGATCCGTTCGATCCTGCGAACGAGATGGGCACGGTGATCGACGAGGCGGCGGCGCGGCTGTTCGAGGCACGCGTGAACGAGGCGGTCGCGCAAGGCGCGCGCCTGCTGACGGGCAACGTTCGGCGCGGTGCGCTGTATGCGCCGACCGTGCTCGACAACGTCGATCCATCGATGACGATCGTGCGCGAGGAGACCTTCGGGCCCGTGTCGCCCGTCATCGCGTTCGACACGATCGACGACGCGATCCGGATCAGCAACGGCACGGCATTCGGGCTGTCGTCGGGCGTCTGTACGGACAGCACGGCAGCGGTCGTGCGGTTCGTGAACGAGCTGAACGTCGGCACGGTGAACGTGTGGGAAGTGCCCGGATACCGGATCGAGCTGTCGCCGTTCGGCGGAATCAAGGATTCCGGGCTCGGTTACAAGGAAGGCGTCCAGGAGGCGATGAAGAGCTTCACGAACCTGAAGACGTTTTCGCTGCCTTGGGAGTGAGCGGATGGCGCTGACGGTGGAAGAGATCCACGGGCTGTATCTCGAGCATGGCCATGTGGCCTATAGCGGCGAACCGGTCACGCAACTCGAACATGCATTGCAGAGCGGATTGCTGGCGGAGGAGTCCGGGGCGGACGAAGCGCTGGTCGCGGCGGCGTTCCTGCACGACCTCGGCCATCTGTTGAACCGCCAGGGCGAAACGCCGAGCGCGCGCGGGATCGACGATCTGCATCAGTATTACGTGCTGCCATTCCTGCGGCCGCTGTTCAACGATGCGGTGCTGGAGCCGATCCGGCTGCACGTCGACGCGAAGCGCTGCCTGTGCCGCACGGACGCCGGCTACTTCGAGAGCCTGTCTCCGGACTCGGTGCGCAGTCTTGCGTTGCAGGGCGGCATTTTTAGTGACGAGGAGACGGTAGCGTTCCTGCAGCGCCCGTTCGCGGAGGACGCGCTGCGCCTGCGCCGCTGGGACGACACGGCGAAGGAGGAAGGCAAGGTGACGCCGGATCTCGATCACTATATGGAGATCGTCGCGCGCCAGGTGCGCGCGACTTCCTGACGGTCCGGCTGCTTCTATATAAGGCGCCGCACGCGGCAGCGTGCGGCGCCTTATATTTTTTTGCGAAACCTCTTGCGCGATTGCCAGGGGATGCATAGAATCACGCCTCTTTCGCGCTAACGGAAACGCGGCGCGGGAGGAAGGGAAGCGGTGCTGTTGGGGTTCGGTCGTAGCGAGCCTCGGCAGTACAGGAAGTTGAGCCCCGCAGTCGCAACGAAGTCGTTCAGAAAGTTGTTGACGAGCTGCGAAACACGGTTCATAATCTCGCTTCTCTGCTGCTGAAAACGCAGCGCTGCTGAGAAACACGAAGTTTCTCGCAGAAATGCTCTTTAAAAATTAACAGCCGATAAGTGTGGGCGCTTGATGGCAGCGAGCTGATCCTCGGATCAGATAGCGAAAGTATCAAGAGTCTCACACTAAAGTAAGTCAGGTTTATGAAGTGATTCATATTCCTGTCAGCTTTGAGTGAGCGACCGGTTCTTAAC